>NZ_NEGF01000007.1:0-170908 GCF_002135195.1 Acinetobacter terrae | reverse complement strand
CCTGATTGCCTATTTACTGGTGAGTTTTGCCCGGCATTTAGGACAAGAAGGCTGGACGGTTCAACGGTTACTAAGAATGATCCAAGTAAATCTGTTTGAGAGAAAAACCTTAAAAGCTTTATTCATGCCCGATAAAATACCGATAAAACAAAAGGAAGCTCAATTGAGCCTCCTTTTATGAAAAATTGTGGGACAGCAGTGGGCTTAAAGCCACCTTTTTGAACTGAATCAGTTATGCAGTTTTCTGGATACGGCAATAGAAGAAACCATCGCCATGACCCACTTGTGGCAGTAATTGGCGACCGTGAATTTGTTCAATTCCCCAGTTCGCATCAATTTTTTGTTCTTGTGCATCGGAGTGAGTGGCGAAAAAATCCACCATTTGCTGTTCATTTTCAGCTTTTAAAATCGAGCAGGTGATGTACAGCAAGGTGCCACCGACTTTCAGCTGTTGCCACATATTTTCAAGAATCTGTTTTTGCAACTCAACAGTTTTGGCAATATCACCTGACTGACGCAGTAAACGAATGTCTGGATGGCGACGGATTACACCAATCGCTGAACATGGTGCATCCAGTACGATACAATCCGCAAGTTCAGGCGCAGTCCATTTCGCTGCATCTGCTGTGATAATTTCTACGTGTTTGCCGTCGAGAATCAGACGTTCTAGGTTTTCAGATACACGTTTTAAGCGTTTTTCATCTTGGTCGAGTGCAATCAGTTTTTTCGGCTGATATTTCTCTAAAAGATGCGCCGTTTTACCACCAGGTGCTGCACAGGCATCAATGACAAATTTACCGTCTAGATTAGGCACTAAAGTTGCGCAAAGCTGAGCATGTTCATCTTGTACCGAAAAACCGCCGGCTTCAAAACCAGGCAGGCTCGGCACATGAATACTTTCATCCAGTACAATACCGACATCCGAGAGTTCACAACGATGTGCATCGATGCCTTCATCTTCTAGAATGTCAAGGTATTCTTCACGGCTGACTTGGCGGGTATTGACGCGTAAAGTTAGGGGTGCAACCTGTTTAAGCTCGTAACTGAGTTCTGCAAATTGCTCGCCCCAATCTTTCTTTAAACGCTTGGCCAACCAGCTTGGGAGGTTCGACGCATTTTCCAATACATCGTAGAACTGTTCGGTTTCACGTGTTGCACGGCGTAAAATGGCATTCACCACGCCACTTAAACTTTCCATGCCCAGTTGTTTACTGGCTTCTACCGTTTCAGAAATTGCAGCATGTGCAGCCACACGGGTACACAGCAATTGATATAAACCGACATATAAACAGGTTTCAACCACGGCATTTTCAAGCGGTACAGAAAGCAGCGGTAAAGTCACCTGTTTCAGTGCGTGCCACTGGCGTAGACAGCCAAGAACCAATTCGTGATACAACGCGCGGTCTTTATCTGACACGATATTCATGTGCTGATTTAACACAGATGCCAGTGATTGACCATTTTGGACAGCCAATAACGTTTTAACAACCTGAGCACGTAAGTTTAAAGTCTTACCAGAGGCGTGGGGAGATTGTCTCATTATAAAATTTGTCCGATATTCAGTTTTTGAGTTTGTAAAATTTGTACGGCATTCAGCGGTTTGCCACCCGGCCATTGTAAAGCAGTTAGCGTGATTACAGTGTTATTTGCACAGGCAACATGGACGCCGTGTTTATCAATCGCAATGATTTCACCCACCTGGGCATTTTCCGCAGTTGCATCAGATAACTTGGAATTCCATACCCGTAAGTTATTTGTTTCATCGAGTACGATAAATGCCACTGGCCACGGGTTAAAAGCACGAATATTACGGTCGATTTGTACCGCATCGATTGACCAGTCAATTTGAGCTTCAGCTTTTGACAATTTGTGCGCATAGACAGTCAAAGCTTCATCTTGAACTTCACGTGTTTCTAAATAGTGCTGTAATGTTTGTTCTGATTCTAAAACAGCGGCAATGGCTGTTGCACCTTGTTCAGCTAATTTATCATGCAAAGTTGCAGAAGTATCTGTGGCTTCAATTGGGCAGATGGTTTTATACATCATGTCACCGGTGTCCAGACCAGCCGCCATTTTCATAATGGTGACGCCGGTTTCACGATCGCCTGTGGCAATGGCGCGTTGAATCGGTGCTGCACCGCGCCAGCGTGGCAATAAAGAGCCATGAATATTGAGACAGCCATATTTAGGCGTGTCTAAAACCACTTGTGGCAAGATCAAGCCATAGGCGGCTACCACCATAATATCAGCACCCAACGCAGCCAATTCTTGTTGCGCTGCCAGACCTTCATCAGTAGAAGACTTGAAATGTAGCGGTTGATAAACCGGAATGTTGTGTTCTAAAGCCAATTGTTTGACTGCGGATGCGTGAAGTTTTTGCCCGCGACCTGCTTTGCGGTCAGGTTGGGTATAAACAGCCACAATTTCATGGTCGGTTTTTAACAGCGCGTCTAAAGCGACAGCTGCAAATTCAGGGGTACCCGCAAAGATGATTTTCACACATGAAATTCCAAATAAACTTAACTTATTATAAGGCAAAACCAGAGCGAGACCTAAGGTCGTGTACATGAACTCACAAGCTACTGAAACTAAGATACTTATCTAAAGTTTTCGAAGATGGATCTTTATTTAAGAGGGGTTAATAATAAAATAAAGTAATGCAAAATTAAAAAATTATTCATGAAAGTTTTGTATTTAATTCAGTGTTATGGCGTTATATTAGCTTTCAGTATCAGTTTATTTTATATGAATCGTCGAAAGATCAATAGATTTCTCTCGTAAAAGAGCATGCTTATGGGACTTTGCTTAACCACAAGCTGTAGTAAGATAGGTCTATATTTCGACTGATTTAGCGTTATATATCAGTATCATCAGCTAGAGTGAATCCTAGAATTCATTTCGAGCACAAACTTTGTTGGAAATACACAATGCCTGACTATCGTTCAAAAACATCGACACATGGAAGAAATATGGCTGGCGCACGTGGCTTATGGCGCGCAACCGGCATGAAAGATGAAGATTTTGGTAAACCGATTATTGCGGTGGTCAACTCTTTCACTCAGTTTGTACCGGGTCACGTCCATTTGAAAGACCTAGGTCAGCTTGTGGCACGTCAAATTGAAGCGTCAGGCGGTGTAGCCAAAGAATTCAATACCATTGCCGTGGATGATGGGATCGCCATGGGTCATGACGGCATGCTGTATTCATTGCCTTCACGTGACCTGATTGCGGACTCGGTGGAATATATGGTCAGCGCGCACTGTGCGGATGCCATGGTGTGTATTTCCAACTGTGACAAAATTACCCCGGGAATGTTGATGGCGGCAATGCGCCTGAACATTCCAGTGGTGTTTGTTTCTGGCGGTCCAATGGAAGCCGGTAAAGTCAAAATCCGTGGCAATGAAAAAGCCATCGATTTGATCGACGCAATGATTGTTGCTGCAGATGATAGCTATAGCGATGAAGAAGTTGCTGAATACGAACGTTCGGCGTGTCCAACTTGTGGTTCATGTTCAGGCATGTTTACTGCCAACTCAATGAACTGTTTGACTGAAGCCTTAGGTTTATCTTTACCGGGTAACGGTTCTACGCTTGCAACTCATGCCAACCGTAAAAAGCTGTTTGAGCGTGCCGGTCAACTGATTGTTGAGATTACTAAACGTCATTACGAACAAGACGATTACAGCGTTCTTCCTCGTTCAATTGCCACCAAAGCATCGTATGAAAATGCCATGACTTTGGATATTGCGATGGGTGGTTCAACCAATACGGTTCTGCATTTGCTGGCTGCTGCAAATGAAGCGGGCGTTGACTTTACTATGGACGACATCGATCGTTTATCGCGTAAAGTCCCTGTACTGTGCAAAGTGGCGCCTGCAAAACAAGACGTGCATATGGAAGACGTACATCGTGCCGGGGGCATTATGTCGATTCTTGGCGAGCTTGATCGCGCAGGTCTGTTAATCACTGATGTTCCAACGGTTCATGAAAAAACCTTAAAAGATGCTTTGGATAAATGGGACATCATTCGTACTGAAGATCCTGAAGTGTATCAATTCTTCCGTTCAGCACCAGGCGGTGTACCAACGCAAACAGCATTCTCGCAAGATCGCTACTATCAAACTTTAGATGGTAACCGTGAAACCGGTGTAATCCGTAATGCAGAACACGCCTTCTCGAAAGACGGTGGTTTGGCTGTACTTTACGGCAACATCGCGCTGGATGGCTGTATCGTAAAAACTGCCGGTGTCGATGAATCTATTTTGAAATTCAACGGCACAGCACGTGTCTTTGAAAGTCAGGATGCTGCTGTAGATGCAGTATTAGGTGGTGTCATTAAAGCCGGTGATGTAGTGGTGATCCGCTACGAAGGTCCACGTGGTGGCCCGGGTATGCAGGAAATGCTGTATCCAACCAGTTACCTCAAATCGAAAGGTTTAGGTAAAGAATGTGCCTTATTGACTGATGGTCGTTTCTCTGGCGGTTCATCAGGTCTTTCTATTGGTCACGTATCACCAGAAGCTGCTGAAGGCGGTGCAATTGGTTTGGTTGAAGATGGCGACATCATCGAAATTGATATTCCAAATCGTACTATTCACTTGGCTGTGGATGAAGCAACCATGGCTGCGCGCCGTGAAGTGCAAGAGCAAAAAGGCTGGCATCCAGTGGAAGAACGTCCACGTAAAATTTCGAAAGCATTGAAAGCATATGCTATGCACACCACAAGTGCGGCGAAAGGCGCGGTACGTGAAATCTAAGCTGTAATTTTTACAGATTAAAAAAGCACTCTAAATGGGGTGCTTTTTTTATTTGAGATTTATACGTTCAGCACGACGGAGTCTTAAAGGAAATTGTTTAATTGCAGTTTATAACCTTCGGTTCGACCTACTTTTGTTTTGGCAAAAGTAGGCAAAACCATTTTCATCTGCAAAACTCGTCCGAAACTAGCATTTTTCACTTATATCGCAGAAACAGTAAATATTAATTGTAGTCCTGCCTCGGACAGTTGCAGATAACTTTGGCATGTATCAAATGCTAGAGAAACAGCTGAAAGCTGTATTGCGCAGTTTTAATTCTATACAATGATCTTAGAATAAATTGCTACAGACTGAAGCGTAAAATCGGTCATCGTCAAGGAATAAAATAATGAGTAAAGATAATATCCGCGAGCATTCCGCACCGGTTTATGAAGGGATTGAAAATGCACCGGCACGTTCCATGATGCGTGCCACAGGTTTTAAAGATGCAGACTTTACCCGTCCATTTATCGGTATTGCTTCGACTTGGGCCAATGTCACGCCATGTAATATGCACATTGATGGTTTGGCACGTGAAGTGGAAAAAGGCGTCAATGCTGCTAACGGTAAAGGGATTATCTTCAATACCATTACTATTTCTGACGGTATTTCCAATGGTACCGAAGGCATGAAATACTCACTGGTCTCTCGTGAAATTATTGCAGATTCGATTGAAGCAGTAGTCGGCTGTCAGGCTTATGATGGCGTGATTGCGATTGGGGGTTGTGACAAAAACATGCCGGGTTGCATCATGGGACTTGCGCGTTTAAATCGTCCGGGTCTGTTCATTTATGGTGGAACGATTAAACCGGGCGCGGGTCATACCGACATGATCTCTGTATTTGAAGCCGTGGGTCAGTATGCCAAAGGTGAGATCAACGAAATTCAAGTGAAACAGATTGAAGAAGTGTCACTGCCTGGTCCAGGTTCATGTGGTGGAATGTACACTGCAAACTCGATGGCATCTGCCATTGAAGCACTCGGCATGAGCTTGCCTGGTTCATCTGCACAAGAAGCGGTTTCAGAAGAGAAAAAAATTGACTGTCTGCGTGCGGGCGAAGCGGTGATGAACCTGTTACGTCTGGACATTAAACCGCGTGACATCATGACCAAGGCGGCATTTGAAAACTCCATTAAAGTGCTGATTGCACTGGGTGGCTCGACCAATGGTGTGCTGCATTTATTGGCCATGGCACATACTGCAGGCGTTGAATTGTCACTGGATGACTTCGTGCGTATTGGGCAAGACATTCCTGTGGTGGCAGACGTGCGTCCATCAGGTAAATATCTGATGTCTGAACTGATTGCGATTGGCGGTATTCAGCCTTTAATGAAACGTATGCTCGATGCCGGTATGCTGGATGGTTCTTGCCTAACTGTGACTGGTAAAACTCTGGCGGAAAATTTGGCGGATGTTGAAGATTATCCTGAAGGTCAGCAAATCATCCTGCCATTTGATGCGCCGATCAAAAAAGACTCGCACCTTGTGGTATTGAAAGGCAACTTGTCACCAACCGGTGCAGTAGCAAAAATCACCGGTAAGGAAGGTCTGTATTTTGAAGGGCCGGCACGTGTATTCGAAGGTGAAATTGGTGCGATGCGCGGGATCTTGGACGGTGAAGTGCAAGAAGGCGAAGTGGTGGTGATTCGTGGCGAAGGACCGAAAGGTGGTCCCGGTATGCCAGAAATGCTCAAACCCACCTCTGCCATTATTGGTAAAGGCTTGGGTAAATCAGTTGCACTGCTGACAGATGGTCGTTTCTCAGGGGGGAGTCATGGTTTTGTGATTGGTCATGTGACCCCTGAAGCCTATGAAGGCGGTCCCATCGGTTTGGTCAAAAATGGCGATAAAATTTCCATTAATGCTGAAACCCGAGAAATGACATTGCATATTTCCGATGAAGAAATGGCAGCACGTAAAGCCGCTTGGGTGAAGCCAAAACCCAATTACACCTATGGAGCTTTGGCGAAGTTTGCCAAATTGACCACAGGGGCTGAAAAAGGGGCAGTTACGGATCTAAATTTAGATGTATAATTGATCATTCCCTAACAAATTGTTATAAACCCTTGTAGCACTACAAGGGTTTTTTTTCGAGGCTTATCTCATGTCACTGTTGCGCCGTTGGTTTGATCCACTTCGATCGCGTTGGTTTTACCAAAAGCCGACTCGTAAAGTGGTGTTATCTACGGAACAGGGTTTAAGTATCCATTTACGTCTGGATGATGTGTACAGTTATTTGGCTGTGCAGCAGTTACCTGAACTTGAAGAAATTTTGAGTGATGAACTCAAACCTTTAAAAGTCATTATTTCCAGCCGAACGGCAGAACCCCCCAATTATATGTCTGCAATTGAGTGGCAAAATTACTGCTTAAACGATGCCAAAATTCTATCTAAACAGCATCGCTTTAGTTTCCATGAAACCCCAGAACAACCGCCCACTGAGGCATTAAAACAAGCAGAAACCATCCTTCGCAATACCCCATTACGCGGCCAAGATTTTCTCTATTTACTCGAAGATGTATTTCACATGCTGTGGCAAAAACAGTATGGAAAATTACGTACATTACATGCCATGGCCAGCCGACATCATAGTGCTCAAGACTTTCCAGAACGTATTTTTAACGATGATGAAGTTCTTGCCAGCTATTTCGAATTTGGCGAGCGTAAATACCATGCGGTCGATGATTTGCTTCGCCTGATGCGTCGTTTAAAACAACAAAAATTGCTGACCGGAAATCCAATCTTCCTGATTAATCATATTGATTGGTGTGAACATTTAATTAGTGATGCTGAAGAACTGAATGAAATTCAGGCGCTAGACCCTGAACTGGATTT
This sequence comes from Acinetobacter terrae, assembly GCF_002135195.1. Classification (NCBI taxonomy): domain Bacteria; kingdom Pseudomonadati; phylum Pseudomonadota; class Gammaproteobacteria; order Moraxellales; family Moraxellaceae; genus Acinetobacter; species Acinetobacter terrae. Next base: position 163,276 of record NZ_NEGF01000007.1, on the reverse strand, counting down.
GTATATTGCGCTTGAAGATCCAATCTCTTGGTTATTGTTGGCCTATATTAAAGAAGAACTGGCGAACTATTATAATATTCACCTGAATGTCTATCCGCTTTCTTATCATGGACGCGATCTATTTGACTGGAGTTTGGCGACTCGTCTTTCAAAACGAACAGAAGTGACATTTACCCCGTTTTGCCGTCCCACACAGCAAGCCACTTTTGAGATGGCACAATTGTTTTATAGTGTGCCTGAAGAGCAGCGTGTTGAAGCGATGTATAGCATTTTGCAGGCGGTATGGACCAAAGGCAAGGACATGTCGTTTAAATCACATTTCGATCAGATGCAGCGTGATTTAGAGATCGATGAATTAACCCATGAAGATATTACTGCCAAACTGAAAGAAAATGACATACTCTGTGAAATGAAATCACAGCCTGATTTCCCTGTGCTTGAACTGCGCATCGATGGTCAAAGTTATGTGTTTAATAGCTTGTATCGGGTCTGGATGATTGAAAGTATTTTTAGTAATGTTTTAGAAGACCAATATAAAAGTGAAAATGATGATAGAAAAGATGAAGAAAGAAAAATGTGAGTCTTTAGAACAAGTCCGTGAAAAGATTGATGCCATTGATACTGCACTGATCGAAATGATTGCAACGCGTCAATTTTATGTTGATCAATCGGTACGCTTTAAACGTACTGTGCAGGATGTACAGTCACCGGAACGTGTTGAGCAGGTGATTAGCAAAGTGCGCGCACAAGCGGTTGAATTGGGAACCGATCCGGATTTGGTTGAACACTTATATAGAGAAATGATTCAGCGTTTTATTCAACGCGAGTTGAAAGAGATTAGACCCTAATTTGATTGAGTCTAATGCCCAACATACTATAAAAAAGACACCTTAAAAGGTGTCTATTCGAACTGCGCTGTCTATCTATTACACAAGTCGGTAATAGGTATAGTTCACCTGATCATTCTTATAAACCGCATGACTGTTTTGGCGGAAATCAGAAACCCATTGGCGACCTGTATAGGCAGCAATATGACCATAAACATGCTTTTGGGTTCTATGAATAATATAAATATCGCCTTCTTTCGGATTATTAAAAGAGGGATTGATTTTTTTATAGCCAATCGTCTGAAGCGTATTTCCCCAATCTGCAGCTGCCACTGGATGGTTCACAATTCTGGCACCTGCTGACTGTAGTGCAATACGAATACTTCGTGCACATTTTTTAGTACTGGAAGCTGACGACATACTATGTAACTTTTGCGTGAATTTACGCACATCAAGATAAGGGATACCTTTATTCTTCTGTGGATTCTTGGCTCTTAAACCTGCTTGATTATCTTGATATTTCTGGGAGATCACTGCAGTGTTCTGGTTTGCAGCATTAATCATATTGCTATGATGTGCATCATAAATCATTCTTAAATCTCTACCTTATCTTCAATTGCTTTTAGAAAAAAATAGACAGCATTTTTCAGAACTGAAATACCAATATTTTTTCCTTAAAGTTATTTAAACGATATGTTATTACATAGCGTCTACTCATCAGGAGTGCGTACTTTAAAGTGATTTTGTTCGAAAATCCACCCGTTTTGCTCTTCAAAAAAGAAAATATGGGGCGAAAAAAGCGCTAAAATTGCTACGAGCAGGCCAGAAAACAAACACAAGATAGCTCATAAATCATACAGTTAAGATAAACTTAACAATATGTTATTAATTGATGTAATTTTTATGTAAACATGCAATTAATTGATCAATTAACAATCAAAACTTAACATTTTGTCATATTTATAGTCCATGTTTTTAACATTCAAGTATCAAAAAGCCTCAATTTTTCCTTGAGGCTAACTCCAAAAAACAATGATTTTTCAACTTTCCCGATTCATTTAGCATAGCGCTACGATTTGGAGAGTGCTGAGCATGGTTGGGTTTGTCATTGCAGTATTTGCTATTGCCGGCATGATTAAAGGCACTATTGGCCTAGGTTTACCCGCTGTTTCCATGGGCTTGTTGACGATTTTTATCAGCCCATTTCAAGCTGCAACTTTGCTTATTGTTCCCTCGATGGTCACCAACTTTTGGCAACTGTTTGCAGAAGGTCATGTACTCAAATTGGTTCGCCGCTTTTGGCCCTTATTGCTCGGTATTATTGTCGGTTCGATCTGGAGCATTTTCCCTACACTCGGACATGGTGAATTTCAAAGTGAAGCTTTGCTCGGTGGAATGCTGGCATTGTATGGGGTGTACGGTCTATTTTCTAAAAATATGCCGAACCTTGCACCGCATGAAAAATGGCTATCTCCGATCATTGGCTATCTAGGTGGTGCGCTGACGGTGGCAACCGGTGTGGTGGTGATCCCGGTGGTCCCTTACTTGCAATCGCTACATTTAAAACGTGATGATCTGGTGCAATCATTAGGTTTGGCTTTTACTACTTCGACCATTTGCCTTGCAGTTTTTTTGCATCAGAATCCAGTCGAGGATATTCCCATCGACTATAAAATGTCGTTGATTGCGTTGCTACCGGCATTGGTTGGTATGTGGTTGGGCACAAAAATTCGCTATCGCATTCCAGAACAAAAATTCCGTAAAGTGTTCTTTTGTAGCTTGGTGGTTTTTGGTGGCTATATGCTGTTGCATCAGTTTGGAATCATCTAAATTCGTGCTTAAACAGCGATAAGTAATAACTTACATTAAATTAATAATTTGGACGTTTTTGAAAGTAAAAACTGACTGAAATGTTGATAGGATACGGGTAATTGATCAAAGTTTTTAGCGGCCAATAACAGTTTACGGTTCGCCCAGTCTCCTGTTAATTCAATGTGATGAAATGCATAAACTGTCTTTAAACGAATGGCAGCGCGTTTCGGCATAATCGCAATACCGACCCCATTGGCAACCACTTGTGCAATCGCTGCAAAATTGGGTAAGCGTAAACGGTATTGAATTGCACAGCCGAGTAATTTTGCCTGCGTTTCAATGGATTGTTGCAGGGAATGATATTGCATTAAACCGACAAAGGGATAATTCAGGATATCCACTAATTTTAGTTCGGATTTGTCTTTTAGTTCGTGATTCATCGGGCAAATCAGCACTAAAGGATCATCGGAAAATTCCAGCGTTTGTAAATGATCAGAATTAAAAAAGCTCGAAATTAAGCCCAATTGTGCCGTGCCTTTTTCCAGTGCCTGAATAATATCGTTCGTTTCAGCTTCTTTTAAATCAATCTGTATATTGGGGTTTTCGACCAGATATTGCGGAAGGAGTAGGGGGAGATATTCACTTTGTGCCGACGAGTTACACCAGAGCGTCATTTGCGAATTTAAGCCTTCGGAAAAAGGTGCCATGACCTGCTGCAATTGCCTGCTTTGCTGGATGAGCAACTGTGCCTGCTCTGCAAAAGCTTGCCCCGCGATGGTCAGTTTGACCCCAACAGCATGCCGGGTAAATAGAGGTACTGCAAACTGTTGTTCTATTTTTTTAATCCGTTCACTGGCGGCTTGCAGGGAAATAGAAGAGCGTTCTGCACCTTTGGTTAAACTGCCTGTGTCCACAATATTTAAGAACAGCTGTAGATCAAAAAAGTCCAGTCGCATAGAGGGTGTCATCTAAGTGTAATTCACCTCATCATACTAAAATTTTTTAAATATCTGACATAAAAAAAGCAGCCTTGCGGCTGCCTAAAAATGTGTATTTATATTTATGATTTATCGCCTAAGCTAAAGAACCAGTTGAGAATCAGTGCTGCAAATGTAGCGGTACCAATACCACCGAGGTTAAAGTTACCGAATTGCAGCGCAAAGTCACCCGTTCCTAAAATAATGGTCACCGCAGCCACCATCAGGTTTTTGTTTTTAGAGAAATCAACTTTGTTTTCAATCCAGATTTTCGCACCGGCAATGGTGATCAAACCGAATACAACAATAGACGCACCAGTTAAAATTGCAGTCGGAATGGTGTGAATAATTGCACCAAACTTAGGAGATAAACCTAAGAACACGGCAAATACACCGGCAAATACAAAGATGATGGTGGAATAGACACGGGTCACTGCCATCACGCCAATGTTTTCGCCATATGTGGTCATCCCCGGCCCTCCGACACCACCAGATAATGTGGTGGCAATACCATCTGCAATAAAGGCTTTACCAATATGCGGGTCGAGGTTTTCACCGGTCATTGCGCCCACAGCTTTAATATGACCCAGGTTTTCTGCCACCAGAATCAAAGCAATCGGGGCAATGATGAGCATGGCATTGATATCAAATACAGGCGAATGGAAAGTTGGGACACCAAACCAGTCTGCCTGTTGAATCGGGGTAAAGTTAATTGCTGTGCCGTAACCCATCACATTGGAAACAATGTAATACGTCAGGTAAGCCAGTAATAAACCCACCAATAACAAGAGACGTTGCAATAAACCTTTGGTGAATACGGCAATCGAGCCCATACACAGCACGGTCACCAGTGACATCCACATGTTAAAGTCATTGCCTGCCACACCTTTCACCGTAACGGGTGCAAGATTTAAACCGATAATCATCACCACAGCACCGGTGACGACTGGAGGCATCAGTTTTTCAATCCAATTGGTGCCGGTCGCCATGACAATAAAGCCAAAAATGGCATACAGCACACCACAGGCCATGATGCCGCCAGCAGCTACGGCTAAATTGGCATTTGGTGCACCTGTACCAGACGCGGCATAACCGGTAGCGGCAATCACCACCCCAATAAAAGCAAAACTTGAACCTAAATAACTCGGTACGCGACCACCTGTGATTAGAAAAAACAGAATGGTACAAATACCCGACATTAAAATGGCCAGATTCGGATCAAAACCCATTAAAAAAGGTGCAAGAACCGTTGCCCCAAACATGGCAAAAGCATGTTGTACACCTAAGACCACACTTTGAGCAGGAGGGAGATACTCATTGGTACCGACTGGACGTGCATCGATTTGACCTGAATAAGGACGCCATTTGGGAAACCAGCTGGACATAAAATGAGCGCTCAAAAGATAAATTGTGCACATCATACTCTTGTTTTTTAGAAGATTTAATCTCTTTAACAATATTTTTGTTCAAATTAATGTACTGACTTTTCTTGTTTTTTTACCGGATGGTAAAAGTTTTATTATTGTAAAATTAGCGTTAAATCAGCGCATTAATAGAGTAATTGAGCCAGCCCATTATTCATAACTGATACTTATTTTACTTATAAACAATATGATATTTTCTGCTAATAGGTGAGCAATAAAAAAGCACATCCTGAAGATGTGCTTTGCGGTGCAGATGAAATGCTTAACCAGTATTACGTAAACCTGCGGCAATTCCGGCAATACTGACCATCAAGGCGTGATCGACTGGGGTATGTTCGGCCTGACATTCCGCTAAATAGCGACGACGACGTTTCATCAGCTCGGCCTGTAATAAATGCAGTGGCAGTAAATACGGTTTACGCACTTTCATGGACTGATCCAGTACCTCGTTACTGCTGAGCAGTTGCGATTCACCTTTTAAAGCCAGTAGCGTTTGTACCGCATCTTTTAAGCGTTGGCGCAGTTGTTCACCCAAGATTTTTAAATCTTCATCATCGGTTAAATGCGATTCATAATATAAAGCCACATGACTGTCTGCTTTAGACAACACCATTTCCAGCATATCAATCAGGGTCTGGAAATAAGGCCATTGCTGCAACATTTCATCGAGCAAGGCTTTTTGACCTTGATCAATCACTTGATTAATCGCAGCACCTGTACCAAGCCAAGCCGGAAGCATCAAGCGAATTTGGGTCCATGCAAACACCCACGGAATGGCACGTAAGGATTCAATGCCCCCGCTGACTTTACGTTTCGCTGGGCGTGAACCGAGTGGCAACATCTGCAATTCAAGTTCTGGAGTGACAGTACGTAAGTATTTTACAAAATGCGGATTCTCGCGCACCGTTTCACGATAGACCTGTACCGATAAATCGGTCATGGTATGCATCAACTGACGCCATTCATCTTTAGGCACTGGCGGTGGCAACAAGGTTGCTTCCAAAGTAGCTGCGGTATAAATCTCTAAATTTTGAAGTGCGATACCTTCCAGACCAAACTTAAAGCGAATCATTTCACCTTGTTCAGTGACACGAATTGCACCTGAAATAGAACCCGGTGGTTGTGAAAATAAAGCTTGCTGAGTGGGTGCACCACCACGGCTGATCGAACCACCACGACCATGGAACAGGGTAAGTTGCACAGCATGCTTTTGCGCAACTGCCGTGAGTTCTTCTTGCGCCCGGTATTGCGCCCAGTTGGCAGACATAAAGCCGGCATCTTTGGCAGAATCCGAATAGCCGATCATCACTTCATGTTTGCCCTGAATATGCTGTTTGTACCAATGCATATTGAACAGGGTATTCATGGTGTCGGCTGCGCCATCCAGATCTTTCAGCGTTTCAAATAATGGAACCACACGTAAAGGATGTTTAATACCGGCTTCTTTTTGTAGTAATAACACCGCCAATACATCGCTTGGATATTCAGCCATCGAGATAATATAAGCACCCAAGCTTTCTTCAGGCTGTTCTGCCAAGGTGCGCATAGTGGCAAACACTTCTTGTACATCGGGATGTTCAATCAGGCTTTGTTTAGGCTCATTTAAATGCTTCGGCAGCAATGGACGTTTGCTTTGTAATTCTTGCAACAGGAAGTTTTGACGTGCTTGTTCGGTCCAGGTTTCAAAATTGCCCAAACCTAAATATTCAGTAATGGCTGAAATGGCTTGGCGATGACGACCTGATTCCTGACGAATATCCAGTTTTAGCAATTCAATGCCAAAACAGTTCACGCGATGAATAAAGTCGAGCAGTTTGCCATTGGCAATTTCAGGCAAGTTGCAGGCAATCAGTGAACGGTAGCAAAGTAACAACGGCTGTAATAATTCATCTTTGCTTTTAATCACCAGACTGTCGTCGGCCTCTTGTCCTTGTAATTTTTGAGCCAGCCAGTGACGGGTTGCTTTTAGACGCTCACGAGTATCACGCAGATATTCACGGTATGGTTCGGGATGTGAATGTCCCAGCGCCTGCATCAATTCATTACTTGCGTTCTGAATCGACAATTCCCAACGCAAGTCTTCAATATCACGCAGGTACAAATCAGCCGCTTTCCAGCGTGAGAGCCAAAGCACTTCTTGGGTAATGTTATGCGTAACATTCGGGTTACCGTCGCGGTCACCGCCCATCCATGAAGCAAAACGAACTGGTGCAATACTTAAAGGTAAACGCTGACCGCAGTGCTCTTCCACCATTTCATCCAGTTCACGAACGAACTTCGGTACTGCATTCCATAGGGTTTGTTCAATGGTGGTAAAGCCCCATTTCGCTTCATCGACCGGGGTTGGGCGGTGCTGACGAATTTCATCGGTTTGCCAGGCTGAACAAATCAATTGTTTGAGTTCTTCGAGTACCGCTTTACGTTCACGTGGCGTCAGTTTTTGTTGATCTGCCTTAAATAGGCAATCATTAATATCGTCATATTTTTGAATCAGGGTACGCCGGCTGACTTCTGTCGGATGTGCCGTGAGCACCAATTCAATTTTCAGTTCACAGATTTGCTTGAATAAGGTGTCTGATGAAATTTCATGCTCTTTAAATTTTTGGAACAGATGATCGAGCGGATTCGGTGAAGGGGCATTTTCATCAAATTCACTCTTACGACGGCTACGAACCACATTGTATTGTTCGGCAATATTGGCAAAATTCAGAAAATGGGTAAATGCACGTGTCAGGGGGAGAATTTCCTCATCTTCCAGACTTAAAAAAAGTTGTTCGAGTTGTTTTTCTGCTTCAACCTGACCATCACGTGCACCTTTAGACAGGGCACGAATTTGTTCGACCTGATTAAACAAATCTTGTCCTGCATGTTCCTTGAGGGTCTCTCCCAGTAAGTTCCCAAGTAAGCGTACGTCCTCACGCAGTGGAGCATCAATTTGTTGAATCATTTTTTTCATTCTCCTAGGCTTCTCTTTTGAATATACCCCGATTCGATGACATTCCAAGTAGGGGGCAGACAAAAGTATGTAATCTGTTGCTGCTAAAAATAGCAATTGATCTGCCAGTTGAGCTTTTCGGAAAATGAAGGGCGATTTTTTAAATGATCGTTTTAAGTAGTTTTTTGATATTTCAGCATAAACAATTCGATGCTACTCAAGATAATTTGCTGTTTTTCTTCAGCAGTAGGAACATCCCGAACGCCGAGCAGGACTTCATGATGGCGCATGCCAAACAGCAAAGACACGATCAGCATCGTCAGCGTTCTTAATTCTTCAGCTTGAATAAAACCCAGATCAATCGCTTGTTGAAAGAAGTTTTCCCACACAGCATTCATGCGCAGGTGCGAAGCCTCATAAAACTTTTGTGCCAATGGATTTTGTGCAGCCGCCAGTTCCACCAATAACCGTTCCAGTTTAATGGCTTCAGGCAAGTTGGTGATATTGAGCGCCAGCTCGCAGGCATGCACGAATGCATGATGAAAATCACTGTCGGGCTGCAAATTCAATGGACGCGCGCTGATCAGTTCCTCGCAGGTCACCGCAATGGCACAGACAAATAAATTGGCTTTATCCTGAAAGTGATTATAGACCGTCAGTTTGGTCACGCCTGCTTCTTGCGCAATCTGATTCATGCTGGAACCATGATAACCACATTTTAAAAATAGATTTCTTGCCGCATTTAAAATTTGCTGACGTTTTTCCAAGTCCTTCGGGCGACCGACATTTATTTGCACAATTTTTTCCAAAAAAATCAAAAAGGTCATTGCTTTGACCGATGAGTTCTAATTAATGTACCAGTGAGTATATTAATTAAAAAATAGACAATTTAAGATACTCGTTATTTTGCCCTAAAAAACATTTTTAAATAAGAGCGAATTTCATGAGCATAATTAAGACCGCAGTTGTCAGCATGATCATCGTTTGCAGTGTGACCTTATGGGGATGCAGCACGGATGCAACCGAAACAGAACAAGTCCCCTTTGTCATGGTGACTCAACCGAATAGCACCCATAACGAGCAGAAAAGTTATGCCGGTGATGTACAGGCACGTCAGCAGACGGCTTTGGCATTCCGGGTTGGGGGGCAAATTATCGAACGTTATGTCGATGTCGGTGATCAGGTCAAAGTCGGTCAAGTGCTGGCCAAACTGGATGTGAAAGATGCACAGCTACAACTGAATGCGGCCAATGCTCAACTGGAAAGTGCGCAATCTGCAGCAAAAAATGCCGAAGATGAACTGAAACGCTTTAAGCAGTTACTCCCCATGAATGCGGTCAGCCGCTCGCAATATGATGCGGTTGAAAACCAATATAAAGCAGCGCTCTCGAACTTAAAACAGGCGCAATCCAATTATGACGTCAGCCGTAACCAAACCGGTTATAACCAGTTGGTGGCGAATAAAAATGGCGTGATTACTGCGCGTAATATTGAAGTGGGGCAGGTGGTTGCTGCAGGACAAGCAGCCTATCAAATGGCGATTGCCGGTGATCGTGAAGTGGTGATTGGGGTTCCTGAACAAGCGATTTCCGAGATTAAAGTCGGTCAAACCGCATGGGTAACCTTGTGGTCTAAACCAGAAGATAAATTTGCAGCCTATGTTCGTGAAATTTCACCCGCAGCCGATCAGTCCCGTACTTTTAGCGTGAAGGTTGCATTACGTGAAGGCAATGCTGCGATTCAACTGGGGCAAAGTGCGCGGGTATTTTTTAACAACACCCAAAACAATGTATTAAGCGTGCCTTTATCCAGTGTCTCTGCCAATGATCAACATGCCTATGTTTGGGTGGTGAAACCGGATCAGACCATTCAGAAAGTCTTTGTGACCTTAGGTGCTTATGGTCGTGACAGCGTACCGGTATTGTCCGGCTTGAATCCGCAAGATTATGTGGTGATTGGCGGTGTGCATTTATTGCGTGAAAAACAAAAAATCCAGCCGATTGACCGTGAAAACCGTGCCGTGAAAATTCAGGCAGGAGCACCCTCATGAAACAAGACATGAAGTCTGAATCACGTTATAACCTGTCGGAATGGGCACTGAAAAATAAAGGCTTAATCCTTTATTTTATGCTGCTGTTAGGCATTGTCGGAATCGTCTCATACTCCAAACTGGCACAAAGTGAAGATCCACCGTTTACCTTTAAGGTGATGGTGATTCAAACCTATTGGCCGGGTGCAACTGCTGAAGAGGTTTCCTTACAGGTCACCGATCGTATTGAAAAAGAACTGATGAGCACCGGCAACTATGAACGCATCATGGCGTTTTCACGTCCGGGTGAATCGATGGTGACTTTTGTGGCTAAAGATTCGTTACGCTCAAGTCAAATTCCCGATGTGTGGTATCAGGTCCGCAAAAAAGTTGGGGATATCAAACAGCAATTACCCAGTGGTGTACAAGGGCCGTTCTTTAACGATGAGTTTGGCGATACCTTCGGCAATATTTATGTCCTGACCGGCAACGATTTTGACTATGGGGTGTTGAAAGAATATGCCGACCGCTTACAACTGCAATTGCAACGGGTGAAAGATGTCGGCAAGGTCAATCTGGTGGGCTTGCAAGACCAGAAAATCTGGATTGAACTCTCCAATACCAAAGCAACTCAACTCGGTATTCCGGTCACGGCTATTCAGCAAGCCCTGCAACAACAAAATACCGTGGCCAGTGCCGGGTTCTTTGAAACGGGCACTGACCGTATTCAGATGCGGGTCAGCGGTCAGCTGCAAAATGTTGAAGAATTAAAACAAATACCACTCTTGGTGGCAGGCAAGACCATTCAACTGGGCGATGTCGCAGAAGTCTATCGTGGCTTTAGCGAGCCGGCTCAACCGCGTATGCGCTTTATGGGTGAAAACGGGATTGGCATTGCGGTCTCGATGCGTAAAGGTGGAGATATTCTGGCTTTAGGTAAAAACCTCGAAACCGAGTTTTCCCGTTTACAAAAGTCTTTGCCTTTAGGCATGCAGCTGCAAAAGGTTTCCGATCAACCGGTGGCGGTGAAACACAGCGTTAATGAATTCATGAAAGTGTTGGCTGAAGCGGTGATTATCGTTTTACTGGTTAGCTTCTTCTCACTCGGCTTCCGTACCGGACTGGTGGTGGCATTTTCGATTCCCTTAGTATTGGCGATGACTTTTGCCGGGATGAATTTATTCGATGTTGGGCTGCATAAAATTTCATTGGGTGCACTTATTTTAGCACTGGGTTTATTGGTCGATGATGCCATTATTGCCGTCGAGATGATGGCGATCAAAATGGAGCAGGGCTATAGCCGGCTTGAGGCTGCGGGCTTTACCTGGAAGACCACCGCTTTCCCCATGCTGACAGGGACTTTAATTACCGCAGCAGGTTTCTTGCCGATTGCAACCGCAGCATCCAGTACCGGTGAATATACGCGTTCCATTTTTCAGGTGGTAACCATTGCGCTGATTGTGTCATGGTTTGCGGCAGTTCTTTTTGTGCCGTATTTGGGCGATAAACTGCTGCCGGACTTTGAAAATCTGCCACAAAAAGCGCCATGGTATCAGCGTCTTTGGGCACGTTTGCGTAAGCAACCTGAACCTCAACCAATACAGCATCATGCCGGTGAACATCATGATCCGTACCAGACCAAATTTTATCAAAAATTTAGAAATTGGGTGGATACTTGCCTGACCTATCGTAAAACGGTGATTGCAGCCACGGTGGGGATTTTTGTGTTGTCGGTATTGATGTTTAAACTGGTGCCGCAACAGTTTTTCCCACCCTCCAACCGTGCCGAAATTTTGGTGGATTTGAAACTGGAAGAAGGGGCATCGCTCACTTCAACTGAAAATGCGGTGAAAAAAGTCGAAAAACTCTTATCGACCAAAGAGGGCATTGATAACTATGTGGCCTATGTCGGCACAGGTTCAACCCGTTTTTATTTGCCACTGGATCAGCAATTGCCACAGGCCAGTTTTGCCCAGTTTGTGGTTTTGGCTTCATCCTTAGATGATCGTGATGAAATTCGTCAATCTTTAGATCAGGAAATTCGTAAATTGTTGCCGGATGTTCGTACCCGCGTATCGCTATTAGAAAATGGTCCGCCAGTTGGCTATCCATTGCAGTATCGTATTTCAGGTGAAGACTTGCATTTGGTCCGTCAGTGGGCGCATAAAGTTGCTGCTGTAATCGGTGATAATTCCAATACCAGCAATGTGCATTTGGACTGGGGCGAGCCAAGCAAAGTCATTCATTTAAATATCGACCAGGACCGTGCCCGCCAAATGGGGGTGTCGAGCTTGGATTTAGCCAATTTCTTAAATAGCTCCATTAGTGGTGCAACCATTCATCAATATCGTGAAAAACGTGAATTGATTGAAATTCGTCTGCGTGGTGATCAGGCTGAACGGATTAATGTTGAGGCCTTATCCAGTCTGGCAGTACCCACAGCAAATGGGGGTTCCGTTCCGCTGGCGCAAATTGCAAAAATTGAATATGACTTTGAAGATGGTCTGATTTGGCATCGTAACCGTTTACCGACTATTACCGTGCGCGCCGATATTCGCAGTAAATTACAGCCGGCAACTGTGGTCGGTGAACTGGCTGAAAAAATGGATAAACTGCGTGCTGAATTGCCAAGTGGTTATCTGGTTGAAGTGGGCGGAACCGTGGAAGAGTCGGCACGCGGACAAAACTCGGTGAATGCCGGTATGCCATTTTTCTTGGCGGTGGTGATGACGTTATTGATGATTCAGCTCAAGAGCATGTCACGTGCGTTCATTGTCTTGTTAACGGCACCGTTGGGTTTGATCGGGGTGGTGTTATTCCTGTTATTGTTCAATAAACCTTTTGGTTTTGTGGCGATGTTAGGCACGATTGCACTTTCCGGCATGATCATGCGAAATTCTTTAATTTTGATTGATCAGATTGAACAGGATATTCAAGAGGGACATGATCCATGGTCTGCGATTGTTGATGCAACCACGCGCCGTTGTCGTCCGATTGTGTTGACGGCATTGGCTGCGGTACTGGCGATGATTCCTTTATCGCGCAGTATTTTCTTTGGTCCGATGGCGGTTGCCATTATGGGCGGATTGATTGTTGCAACCCTGCTGACGCTGTTCTTTTTACCTGCATTGTATGCACAATGCTTTAAAGTTAAAAAAAATAAGCAAAGCACATAATTTTTTGACAATAACCAGGTGCGAAATATTGAAAATTTCAATATAGTAGCACTGGATATTTGTATACATTTCTATAAAGCAATTTACTGCATATTAAAATACTAAGCGTGTAGTAAATGGGGTTAAAAAGCACATGAAGCAAGATAACTTAAGCCGACTTCGCCGTTCCATTGCGACTTCTTATGTCTTCATGTTTTTTGCTTTATTTACTGTGATTAGTGGTGTATTTGCCTACTGGTATGCGCGCAAAGTCACACAAGTGGATGGAGTGGAAGTGTGGCTTGAAGCTCAAGCGCTTTGGGTGATGCGAAATATTGTGATTTATTCTATTTTGGTGTTATTTGCTGCACTTTGGTTTATTCCGCTGATTTTCTTTTATTGGGATAGCGCACTTTGGGTAACCGGTTGTACGGTTGCTGGTGTAGTATTTACGATGATCGCCTTTTTGTTTTTGCTCAATGCTTGGCTTAAAGGTATCTCTCGATTTTTCAAAAATAAAGCCGTTTTCTAATCTGGCTAAATTTTTTCCTAACATTCCCCTTGTAAAATTTGGATTGACCCCCAATTTCAGTCCACAGTTAAGCATTAAATCAAATTCCGTGAGGAGCATCGCCAGATATGGCTAAACGTGATTATTATGAGGTTTTGGGCGTCGCTAAAACCGCTAGTGATGATGAAATTAAAAAAGCCTACCGTAAGTTGGCGATGAAATATCATCCGGACCGCAATCCAGACAACCCTGAAGCTGAAGATAAATTTAAAGAAGCTGCTGAAGCTTATGAAATTTTATCCGACGGCGAAAAACGCAGCATGTATGACCGTATGGGGCATAATGCCTTTGAAGGTGGTATGGGCGGCGGTGGCGGCTTTGGTGGCGGTTTCAATGCAGAAGATATCTTTAGCCAGTTTGGCGATATCTTTGGTGGCGCTTTTGGTGGCGGTGGTCGTCAACAACAACGTGCACGTCGTGGATCAGACCTTCGCTACGTCATGGAATTGACCCTTGAAGAAGCAGTCAAGGGCGTGAAAAAAACCATTACGTTTACTGCACCTGCACCTTGTGATGCGTGTGATGGTAAAGGTTCAAAAAATCCTAAAGATGTAGAAACCTGTAAAACCTGTCATGGTGCAGGTCAAGTGCGCATGCAACAGGGTTTCTTCTCTGTTCAGCAAACCTGTAGCACCTGTCGTGGTCAAGGTACCATCATTAAGAACCCATGTAATAAATGTCATGGTTCTGGTGTATCAGATCGTCAACAAACGCTGGAAGTTACCATTCCTGCGGGCGTGGACAATGGCGACCGCGTACGTTTAACTGGCAAAGGCGAAGCAATTCGTGATGGTCAGTCAGGCGATTTATACGTTGAAGTTGTGGTTCGTGAACATGAAATCTTCCAACGTGATGGTGCAGACTTGTATATGGATGTGCCTGTCAGCATTGCTGATGCAGCTTTGGGTAAAGAAATTCAAATTCCAACCCTCGATGGTCGTGTAAGTTTGAAAATTCCTGAGGGAACTCAAACTGGTAAAATGTTCCGCTTACGTGGTAAAGGGGTTAAACCTGTGCGTACCAGTATGCAAGGCGATTTACTCTGCCGCGTCGTGATCGAAACACCGGTGAATTTGACTGCTCGTCAACGTGAGTTGTTAAAAGAATTGCAAGAAACGATGGATGGTGAGGACAGTAAATCATCTCCAAAGAAAAAATCGTTCTTCGGTCTGTTTGATTAATTTCAGACACAGTTTGAAAAAAGGGGGGAATATTCAATATTCCCCCCTTTTTTATGCGCGCTTAATCAGTTATTTGATGATGGGTTGATCAATCGCATCGACATCTACCATTTGCGCTGAGAGTTCGCCAGTCGATTCCTGCTTGGTTGCTGCCTGATTATTTTTAGCTGGAGCCGGTGTAGCGCTATGGGTACGAATATTTATTTTTACTTGCGATAAGCTTTCTAAAGTATCTCCCGCTTGGATTGCAGGTTCTGCCCACGCTGTGCTGACGATGGTTGCCATAAAAATGGTTAACGCGATTTTTTTCGAATGCATGCGGATCTCCTTATAATTCATCTTTTGATCATTCGTGTCGCGTAGTCTGCGCAGTGATGTTTACAGGGAGATGAAAATCAGCAGCAAAATCATTTATTTTTAACGCTGAACTTTCAATACAGCAACCGGCTGGGGCTGAGCCATTTCCTTGTGCTTTGGCATAAGCATTCGCCATGACCTGTTTCTCTTTTTTAAATAAAAAATTTCAGGCTGAAACTTAGTCTCGGTACAGAGTTTTGATATAGTAAGAACAATTTAGAAGCAACATTAGGAATATGTTATGTCAGCAGCTCCACGCATTGGTGTATTGGGTGCAGGCGGTCGTATGGGACGCATCCTCATTCAAGCCGTAAAAGAAGCGGGTTACCAGCTTGCAGCGGCAGTTGAACGCCCTGAAAGCAGCTTGATTGGTGCAGATGCAGGCGAGCTTGCCGGTATTGGTGCTGTGGGGGTTAAGGTTGTTGGCAATCTACAAGACGTATTAAAAGACTGTGACGTGGTCATTGATTTCACAGCGCCTGTCGCGACTGAACAGCATTTAAAATTGTGCCGTGAAGCAGGGGTTGCCATTGTGATTGGTACCACAGGCATGAATGACCAACAAAAAGCATTTTTAGATGACAGCGCGACTCAAACCCCTGTGGTCTATGCAGCGAATTATTCGGTTGGGGTAAATGTATCAATCAAACTGTTAGAACTTGCGTCTAAGGTTTTTGGTGACACGGTAGATATTGAAGTGATCGAAGCACATCACCGTCATAAAGTGGATGCACCATCGGGTACAGCATTGATGATGGGTGAAGCGATTGCGGGTGCTTTGGGTCGTAACTTAAAAGAAGATGCTGTGTATTGCCGTGAAGGGCATACAGGTCCGCGTGAACGTAAAAGTATTGGTTTCCAAACTATCCGTGGTGGAGATATCGTAGGTGAACATACTGCAATGTTTATTGCGGATGGCGAACGTGTTGAAATCACGCATAAAGCAACCAATCGCATGAACTTTGCTTCAGGTGCTGTACGTGCTGCTGCATGGGTCGTGGGTCGCGAAGCACGTAAATATGACATGAAAGATGTACTTGGATTTAATGATATTCAAGTATAAAAAATCATCAAAATCATTTATAACAATACAACAAAATTAAAATAAGATGTTCAACGGAATGAAAAAAGTGATATTGATGGCTTGTACTGTAGCAATGTTGGCTACAGTACAGGCTAAACCTGTTGATAATGCTAAGCTCAGCATTAATAAAAATAATATTAAAGTTTGGACCTTTCAAAATAGTCAAAACCCGGTATTTTTATACAAAGCTGAAACCACCTACGATACTGCGCTCGAAAAAGCAGTCAGTCTGATTTTAGATGTCGACCATGCGGTGAAATGGGTGCCGTATATGGGCAGTATCAAAGTCCTTTCGCGGGATGACAAAAAAGGCGAATTTTTATTGTATATGGTGCTGGATTTTCCTTTTCCGCTGAAAGATCGTGATTTGGTGGTGCAAGGTAAAATGATCAAAGATGCCCAAGGCATTATCACGATTAAAAATAAAGCCGTCGATAAAGGCTATGCCAAAAATCCGGATTATGTACGTTTAACTCATTATGAAGGCGATTGGACTTTTCAGAAACTCGCCAATAATAAAATCAAAGTTTCGACTTATGGTTATGCCAATCCCGAAGGCTCTATTCCTTTGACCTTTGTGAATATGTTTGTACAGCAGCAACCGTATCAGATGCTGCAAAAAATGAAGATGGAACTCGGCAAGCCATCCAGTATTCCTGCCTTGCCTGAAGCTTTGCGTTAATTCAAACCATTAAAAAGTCCGCATGATGCGGACTTTTTTCTTCACAGTATTTTATGAACAGGTCTGATAATCATCCAGTGCTTTGTCAGCTGCAAGTTTCATCTGAATAAGCATCCATATTTACTGAAGAAACCCAGTCTGGAGCATCATGAGTCACAAACATTGCAGGTATTTGTAGTATCGAATTGTCGAAACCACGACAAAAGCCACTGCATTCCAAATAATGAATGCCAATGCAGTCGATGGATTACTGGGTTAATTCAATCTTTAAGTTTTCAAGATAAGCATGATTTTGATGCTTTTATTGTTGCTAAAAAACGCAGTAATTTGCAAAATATTATTGACTGAAAATCAATAAATGAGTGGCAGATGAAATCGACCATCGAAGAACTACACACTTTTGTGACCATCGTGGATAGTGGCTCGATTGTGATGGCAGCAGAGCGTTTAGGCCAGACTACCTCCGGTGTGAGCCGTGCCTTACAACGGCTTGAGAATAAACTGAATGTGACGCTATTGGAACGTACCACGCGTAAGCTGAAATTGACCCAAGAAGGGCAACTTTTTCTGGAAAAATCCCGTAAAATTTTAAATGATTTAGCCGAAGCAGAAGATGCTTTACTCAAGTCAGATATCGATACCTCTGGGCTGATTCGGGTCGATTCTGCAACGCCTTTTGTCTTGCATGTAATCGTACCTTTAATTCAGGAGTTTATGCAGCAATATCCCAATATCGAAATTGAACTGAGTAATCATGATCAGGTGATTGATTTACTGGAACATAAAACCGATGTTGCGATCCGTTTTGGTGAACTACACGATTCAAGTTTACACGCCAAATTATTGTGTCGCAGTCGCTTATATATTGTGGCCAGTCCTGCCTACTTGGAACAAAATGGAGTACCACAATCTCCAGAAGATTTATCGCAACATGCTTTACTGGGTTTTAGCCAGCCGACCCATTTAAATACCTGGCCGATTCAGTTTAATGGGGATGACTTTATAGCTCATCCGAAAATAAAAGCATCCAATGGCGAAACGGTACGGCAGCTGGCTATACAAGGTGTCGGGATTACTTGTTTATCACGGTTTTTGATTGAAGATGATTTACAAACTGGTCGCCTGAAAGCTTTATTTGAAGATCAAATTCATCTGCATTATCAAAAAATTCATGCAGTTTATTATCGACAAGAGCATCTACCCAAACGCGTACGTTTATTTATTGACTTCTTGGCGCAAAAGCTTGCTGTATATTTATAAGATATTAAGAGGTAATTCAGTAAGAATGAATAATAAAAATCTGCCAAGCACTCACAGTGCTTGGCAGATTAAGTTACAAGTGAATTAAAGCGAAAATGAATTAAAAATCAGCTTTTAACACAATCCGGTAACGTGCGTTTCCTGAATGTAGATGTTCAATCGCTTCATTGAGCTGCGACATTGGGAAAACTTCAATTTGTGGCGCAATATTTTTACGCGCTGCAAACTTGAGGAGTTGACGGAGTGCAGCAGGGGAGCCGGTAGGCGAACCTGTGACTGATTTTGCACCGCCAATCAGCATGCCAGCTGGAATTTGCATTGGCTCCAAAACTAGGCCCAACATATGGATTGTGCCATGCGGTGCCAGACTGTTTAAGTAAGCAGGCCAATCTAAAGTGACATTCACCGTGCAGAGTAATAAATCAAATTTTCCGCGTTGATCTTTTAATGCGGCTGTATCGCGACTATTTACCACATGGTCTGCACCCATGGCTTTCAGTTCTTCGCTCTTGTCTAAATTTGATGTGAATGCAGTAATTTCACAGCCCCAGGCTTTCAGCAGTTTAATTGCCATATGACCCAAACCGCCAATCCCAATCACTCCAACATGATGAATGGCTTGAATCTGGTGTTTAAGAATAGGATCAAATACGGTAATCCCACCACACAGCAGCGGGCCGGCACTTTCAGGATCTAAATCTTCCGGCAGCGGGATCACCCATTGCCATCCAGCACGAACCTTGTCAGCAAAACCACCGGCATGTCCAACAATGGTCGCCGTTTGTCCACCAGTACACATGACTTGTTGACCGGATACACACGGGTCACAGTGCTGACAACTTTCTGCTGTCCAGCCGATACCAACGCGTTGACCCACTTTCAAGCCTTTGGCTTCTGAACCAAGCTGAGTAATGATGCCAATAATTTCATGCCCTGCGACTACAGGATAAACCGAAGATTTCCAGTCATTATTAATCACTGAAATATCGGAATGGCATAAACCGCAATATTCAACTTTGACTTCAACCTGATGCGCTTGTAATTCGCCGGCATCAAATTGATAGGGTTCAAGTTCTGCGCCAGCCTGCATGGCTGCATAGGCATGGATGATGTTGTCATTCATAAGTGAATCCTTTTATTATCTTGTTTGTGCTTTAAAATGATTTAAAAGAGCAGTGATTTTCATGATCATCGACCATACCGACCGCCTGCATAAATGAATAACAGGTGGTCGGTCCGACGAATTTAAAGCCTTTCTTTTTTAAAGCTTTGGAAAGGGCAACACTGATTTCTGTTTGGGCGGGTGCCTGACGATAATCTGGAACATCATTGTGTAGGGTTTGATCTGCAACAAAACTCCATAACCAGTCGCTGACATTGATCTGTTGCTGTTTTAATTCTTGGGTTAAATGTTGCCAGGCAATGGCATTGTCACGAATGGCTTTGAGCTTGCCGATATGGCGAATCAATCCTGCATCTTGGAGTTTATCTTCCAATTCGGTATCACTGAACTGGGCGATCTTGGCAATAGTGTATTGAAAGAAATGCTGACGATAGCTTTCGCGTTTTCTTAGTACCGTAATCCAGGACAAACCCGCTTGTTGTCCTTCCAGACACAGCATTTCAAATAAATGCGCTTCATTATGACTGGCTTTGCCCCACTCATGATCATGATAAGCGATGTAAAGAGGATCATTCGAGCACCAACCACAGCGTTGAATCGACATTTTTGATGCTCCTGAAGCGGCTTAAAGCTTAAATTCAGCCCATTGATCTTGTTGATTATCCCAGTAATAAAGCTCTGCCTGGGGCAAGTCGGTGAATTGAATCCACATGTCTTGTCCAGTTTTTTCGGCAAAACCAGTGCTAATCAAAAGCGCTTCCTCAGTGATTTCCATCACCCAACCTTGATGGCTTTGTCCAGCCAAAACAATTTTCTGTTGATTGCCTGATTCAGCAAATTCGACCAAACGATTGATCAGCGCTTCTGACATGAATAGTTCCTAAAAAATTAACGTAAATAAGGATAGGGGTTGACCACACCACGACCTTTACCCTCGAGGTAAATCCCATAGTGCAAATGCGGTGCCGTATGACGTGCGTTGCCCGTATTGCCGACATAGCCAATCAGCTCACCTTTTTTGACATAATCACCGACATTTAAGCCACGTTTATGCTCATCCAGATGGGCATAGTAATGCCAGGTTCCGCCAGGCCCCATAATCCAAACCACTTTACCACCCAAATTGTTATTGCGTAAGTCAGCAATTAAACCTTCTGTGGCACTCAGCACTTTTGTTCCACGTGGAGCCATAATATCAATGCCTTCATGGGTGCGGCCACTACTACGGGAAGCCCCCCAGGTATCCTTTAACTGTCTGGCTTTGATGTTTTTTACCGGAATAGGCAATGACGATTTCAGCTGCATACTTTTCAGCTTTTGTACTTGAGCAGGCGGAAGCGGTATTGTTGAGGTTTTTTTTGGACTTGAGGTACATGCAGCAATCCATAGCACACTAAAACCAAGTAATAATGCATAAATAAAACGAAGCACTGTTCATCCTTTTTTCATTCTAATCTATGTGAAAATTCTTTGAATAACAGTGCCTGACTATGTCATAAATTTATGGCAGAGATCAATTTTTTCATCGCCGTGGGAATGCCCATTTCGGTTGCAATTGGTGCAGCTAACCAGCTACCCCCTAATTCAATGGAAAGATGTTCTTGTTGATCCGCATCAGCCTCAAAGCAGATGGCTTCAAGCTGCCAGGTGAAATGAGTAAAGCTATGTGTGATTTCAGCTCGTTGGATGACTTTTTTGAGTCCCAATGTTTGGCACAGAGTTTCAAACTCAACTGGATTTTCAATAATTGGCAAGCACCATAAACCACCCCATAAGCCGCTATTCGGACGTTGTTGCCATAACCATTGATCATTCGACTGAATCACCAAGACCTGTGCCGATTTGATAGGCACGGCTTTTTTTGGCTTTTTAAACGGCAGTTCGGTTTCTAAACCTTGTTGATGTGCTTTGCAGTGAGGCTGCATCGGACAATATAAACACAGCGGTTTTTTCGGCGTACATACGGTTGCGCCCAAGTCCATAATTGCTTGGGTATAGTCGTGATTTCGCTCAACAGGGCAAAGCTGTTGTGCTAGTTGCCACATCGCGCGTTCATGTACAGGTTTAGACAGATCATCTTCAATGGCAAAGAAACGCGCCAATACCCGCTTTACATTGCCATCCATAATGACGCCGTATTGACGTAAACCCAGCGACATGAGTGCACCGGCAGTCGAAGGACCAATTCCGGGAAGTTCAATCCATTGTTCTAATGTGGCTGGAAAATGACCCTGACGTGCCACAATTCCCGCAGCTTTATGTAAATTCCGTGCGCGCGCGTAGTAACCCAGCCCTGCCCAATAGGGTGCAACATCATCCCAACTGGCTAGGCCTAAATCTTTAACTGTTGGAAAGCGTGCGATAAAGCGATCAAAATATTGCAGCACGGTTTTGACTTGGGTCTGCTGTAACATAATTTCAGATACCCAAACCTTATATGGATCATCTACCACTTGCCACGGCAAATCATGACGACCATGGACATCGAACCAGGAAAGAAGAGCATCGGAAAAAGAAAACTGTGACATGCGAACCGCGTATTTGGAATAGATGAATAGTATAGCGAAAACTGTGCAGCATTGCGGTTGCGAACAGACATAAAAAATGATGCCACAGCATCATTTTTGAATCAGTAGGATCTATTTTTATTTACTGGTCATGCCCCAACGCTCATCCAGTTTTAAGGTTTGACCTTCATAGCGTGGAATAATATGAATATGTAAATGTTCAGATGCTTCACCAAACACACTGCCATCATTGAAACCAATATGAAAGCCAGAAGGGTGGTGGCGCAACTGAAGCTCATTACGTGCAAGCTCAAGTAAAGACATTAAGCTTTTACGTTCTTTGTCGGTAACGTCGAAAAAAGAGCTGACATGGCGTAGAGGAACAATGACAGAGTGACCTTTAGATAATGCATTCGGCTCAGGAAAAATCACACCAAAGTCATTTTTATCAATGATGTCATATTCATCAAAGTTGCAATATGGGCAGTTGTTTTCAGTCATTATTCTATCCTCTTTAAAAATACAATTTTTAAAATATCCAGCTCACTGGATGGGTAAAGATGGCACAGCCATATTTACCTTCATTGCTATTCACCAAGTCGCTTGTTTAATAATTCGTACATGGCAGATAAGCCTTGTTGTTCTGCGGCTGCATTATAGCCAAGATCAACACCATTGGCTTTGGCACGTTCATCTGCAAGTGGGTTACTAAAGCCATGTTTGGCACCTTCAAAGATCATCACTTCATGCTCGACTTGAGCCGCCTGCATTTCTTCTTTAAAGCGTGCAACATCATCTAAACTGACCATGCTGTCGAGTTCTCCGTGGAGAACTAAAATTTCAGCTTTTACTTTTCCGGGCTGTGCTGGTGCTTTCGGAATCAATGTGCCGTGGAACGTGACCACCGCTTGTAAAGGTGCACCAGAGCGTGCCAGATCAAGCACAACTTTGCCACCATAGCAGAAGCCTACAGCAGCCAGTTTATCTGCATTTACTTCTTCTTGCGCTGCTAATGTCGCTAAACCTGCAGACGCACGAGTCACAATTGTTTCAGGATCTTCAAAGGTTTGCATCATCCATTTACTGGCTTGTGGTACTGCAGTGGTTACTTTTTTATCACCATACATATCAATAGCAAGCGCTGCATAGCCATGTTCAGCGAGCTCACGTGCACGCTGTTCGGTGTATTCATTTCGTCCCCACCATTCAGGCGCTACAATCACGCCCGCGACTGGTATTTCCGATTCAGGCGCTGTAAAGTATCCAATCAAATTAGTTCCATCTGCAGCAGTGTACTGAATTTCGCGAGTTTTGATTGTTAGAGCCATTGATTCAATCCTTGTTATTGGTGAAGAAAGTGTATTGATGAAAACATAGAAATAAAGCATCTTTGAAGATTGTACAAGATCGATTTATTTTGACTGCATACTATTATCAATAAATTGCAACATGCTATTAGCTAAGATAACTTTAAAATATAAAAATTTGATAAGTATATATTTTTTATTATATTATGCAGTTTGGCAGGGGGAGTATACATCGCTTAAAAAAGAAGAAATGCTTTTATATTGAAAGCCAATATTGGGAAATAGATTGATTAAATCATGAAAAATAGCGAGGAGGGAATGAGCATTATTTTTTGCTCAAATTGACCTGCCCGCTACTTTTTAATATGGGTTAAATAAGGGTTATTTAGTCGATTTAGGTAAGACTTCAAGAAGTTCTACATCAAAAATTAAAGTGCTATTCGGTTCGATTACATCACCAGAGCCAATTTGACCATAGCCAAGTTGTGCTGGAATGAAAAAGCGATACTGAGCACCTTCTTTCATCAGTTGTAAGCCTTCAGTCCAGCCTTGAATGACTTGACTGACTTGAAATTCAGCCGGTTGATTCCGGGCAATTGAGCTGTCAAAAACTGTACCGTCTATTAAACGACCTTCATAATTGACTTTGACAACGGAATTGGCTTGAGGCGATTTCCCTGTGCCTTGTTTTAATATTTGATATTGCAAACCAGACTTAGTGGTTTGCACGCCTTGTTTTTTAGCATTGGCTTTTAAAAATTCTGCCTCGATTTTGGCATTGGCATCTGCTTTTTGTTTCAGCTCAATAAGCTGTTTTGCATCACTGAGCTTTTTATGTTGGGTCAGAACGCGCGCCATTTCCTCATCGGTGAGAGCAGATTTACCGCCTTGAGCTGCGGTCTTTAAACCGAGCATGAAAGCATCTAAGTCTAAATCTTTTACAGATTCAGCATTGCTGCGCCCCATTAAGTAACCAAAGCTGTAGCCGACTTGTTCATTTAAGCTACTGGTATTGGTCACGGGTTTTGCAAAGCTAGCCGTGGTAAAAAGGCAGAAACAAAGCAATGTTATAAGTGTTTTCATTCTCTTATCCCAAGATAAATAAGGAGAGCAAAAGCTCTCCTTGAATTTTTTATTTTACTTTAATCAGTTCAACATCAAAAATTAGGGTACTGTTGGCAGGAATCATTCCCGGCACACCTTGTTCACCATAGCCCAATTTTGAAGGGATATAAAGAGTCGCTTTACCGCCTTCTTTCATCAATTGAAGACCTTCAGTCCAACCCGGAATGACTTGATTTAATGGGAATTCAATCGGTTCACCGCGTTCAATTGAGCTATCAAATACTTTACCGTCAACCAATTGGCCTTTGTAATGTACGGTCACCATAGAGTTAGCAGCAGGTTGTTTACCTGTACCTTCTTTGGTGATTTTGTACTGTAAGCCTGAAGCCGTGGTTTTTACACCTGGTTTTTTCGCATTTTCAGTTAAAAAAGAATCGCTAGCTGTTTGTACTTGCTGTGCTTGCTGAACTTGCTTCTGTTGCATTTCCTTTTGGAATTGCTCATAAGCTTGTTGAAGTTCTTGTTCTGTATAAGCTGGTTTATTTCGAGCGTGACCTTCACGTACACCGGTAACAAAGCTATTGATATTTAATTCAGGTGGTGTTTGATGTGCAACTTCGTAGCCTAAAGCATAACTAATTTTCTCAACAGCAGAAGCATTCTTTGATGCTTTTGATGTTACAGAAGCTGGGTTTTGAGTTGCATAATAAACAGGTATAAGTGCAGCACCGCCTAAAAGAACAGCGACAGCGATGGGTAAGGCTTTACTCATAGGTTTTCCCAAATTCATTTTATATTCAAAAGTTGCATTAATTTTAGCAGACTTTTCTATCCAACACGTTTAGAGGAAGCCGTATTGTACAGAAATCCAATATATTCTTATCAAGCCAGTTATTCTATAACAGACTGAATATATAAAACATTTTTAATACAATTAAATATCAATTTTTTATCTACTTTAGAGAGTGAATTATAAATTTTTTGCTTTGATCCTGATTTGTTTATAAACCAAATTATTTTTAGATTAAGATCATCTTAAAAAGAAAAAGCCAGTGAAAATCACTGGCTTTCACAATAAATAATTTCAATTGAGATGAACCAAATCTGTTTTATCCTTGTCTTTCGAGGCTTTATAGCCATAGGCATAGTTATAACCATAACCGCGAGTACCACGTTGAATATTATTCAGAATAAAGCCATTCACTTTAACATTGGCCTGTTCAAAACGATTCAAGGTTAATTCCAGTTCTTTCATCTGTGATTTTGCATAACGCGCAATGACTAAATTAACGCCGGCATATTGTGAAATGATAATCCCATCGGTCACGGCCAGTACCGGGGGAGTATCAATAATAATATGGTCATAGTTGGGTGAAAGTTGTTCTAGCATGGCTGCAAATTTTGCCGAGCTTAAAAGTTCGGAAGGATTCACCGGACTCTTGCCACGCGTCATCACCTCTAGATTGTGAACTTCAGTGGGCTTAATAATATTTTCAAGACTTTGCTGGGTATTATTTAAATATTCAGCCAGACCCGGTTGGTTGTCATTGTTGAAATATCGATGCAAATAACCCCGGCGCATATCGCCATCAATGATCAGGACGCGTTTATTACTTTGCGCTAAAATCGTGGCCAGGTTGGTAGAAATAAAGGATTTGCCTACTTCGGGCGCAGGACCTGAAATCATAATGATATTGTTTTTCGCCTGACTCATGGCAAAGTGAATCGCGGTACGCATGCTGCGTAAGCTTTCAATCGCAATATCGTCCCCATTTTTAATCGCTAAAATAGGCACATGTTTTTTCTTTTTCAGCAGTTTAATACGGCTTTCTTGGATCGGTGAATGAGGAACCGTGGCATATACCGGTAAATCCAGCTCATTTTCAATCTGACTGGAATCCTTAATGCCCGAACGCATCATATTGCGCACTAGAGCTACCAAGGTACCCAAGAAACCACCCGCAAAAAGAGAAAGAGCTAATACTATGAGTTCTTTAGGTTTAATAGGTTCAATAGGAAGGACCGCAGTATCCACAACACGCACATTACCAATTTCCCCTGCTTTGGCAATACGGAGTTGCTGGTAAGAATTGAGCAATGCGGTATAGAGCTGGGTTTTAACCTCAACCTCACGGTACAACTGTAAATAGCGACGTTGTAAATCAGGCAGTTGTTTTAAGGTCTCATTCAACTCGCCAATTTTTTTATTAATCGCTCCCAGCTGGGCATTCATTTGCTGCATCGCGGGATGTTCGTTGGTATATTTGGCCGCCATTTCAGCCTGTTGCTGTTGGAGTTGCGATTTTTGCGTCTCCAGGGTAATACTTTGGGTTAAATACAGTTCAGATTCTTTGGTCACATCCACGGTATTATATTGCTGACGGAATGTATTAAATTCACGTTCTGCAAGATCCAGCTGCTGTTTTAATTCAGGCAACTGTTCATCGAGAAATTTAAGCGTTTGGGCGGTTTCAGCAGAACGACGTTCAATATTTTGTTGGCTATACGCCACCAGAATGGAGTTCAGAACTTTGGTGATATGTTCCTTGTCCTGACCTTGATAATTCAGACCTAAAATACCGGTCAATTTGCCTTTTTCAGCCACTGAATAATTCTTTGTAATAGCAAGCATCGCCCCAGGCAAAGACATTTTTTGGATATTATAAGTGCCTTTAAGTGGGTCTGGGGTATAGATCGCCACTTTCCAGGTGCCATGGGCTGAAGCATACTGGCTTTCCTGATTGGTCGGGGAACTAAACAGGATTTGCTTGGTTTTTTTATCGGTTAAGGTAAATTTACTGGCATTAAAATCCAGCAGAAGATCCTTGTCCAGGTAATACGCTGGAACTTCAAATTTTCGAACCTCAAAAGACTTGGCATCATCCTGGAATATAACGGATTTGGCCTGATAGTTGGTTTGATAATCATGCGGGCTGAGTAACCGGTCAAAAAAGCGGTTTTCTGTTCCGGAAATTTTTACATCCAGGTTTAGGTTTTTAATCACCGAACCCAGCACTAACCGTGATTTCAGCAGTTCTATTTCAGCTTGAGCCGGCTGTTTCTGCTCAATCATGCTGGACAGATCACCCAATAACGCGGCAGAGGTGCCTTTGTTTTCTTCGACTTGTACCAATGCATCGACTGAATAAGTGTCGGGTGTGGCTCTTAAATATAATAATGCACACAATAAACTTAAAATCACACACAGTGCGATGAGTTTCCATTGAGCAATGAGTGAAAAAAACAGCTCTTTTAAATCAATGGGATCTTCGGTTAAACTATTTTTTTCGTTCATAATTATTATTCAAAAAGTTAAATATGTTGTTTCCAATCAGCAATACAATTTTGTATGAGCTGACACGTCTCATCAAACACAGCCTGATCGTGTTTGTACGGGTCAGGTACATTCTTGCTTTGCCAATACCCCAGACGGAAAGTCTTGCCTTTAGCAAAAGGCCAGATTTGTTCTAAATGCTTTTGCTGATTTTGGCTCATCACCAAAATCAAGTCCGCTTTTTTAATAAGCTCGGTATTCAACTTTTGGGCAATATGCGGCTGCATATCGATGCCTAAATGCTGCATACATAATTGTGCTTTTTTATCTGCAGCATGGCCGATCAAACCGGAAATACCAGCGGACTCAATATGAAGCTGCGGATACTGCTGTTTTAAAAAGTATTCCGCCATCGGGCTGCGGCAGATATTGCCCACGCACACCACAAGAATATTGCGAATATTCATGTTAATTGCCCAAATAATAGGCAGTATTAACAAGACTGGAAAAAGGAACGATTTGATTAATCACACGTTGCCAACGAGCCAAGCCTGAAGCATCGACATAGACAATATCATTGCTGCGCATTTTGAATTTATTGGCTAAACCAAAATCAGCAATGCTGGTTAAATCCAAGTGATAAATTTCTGTCATCGGGTTGCTTGGACTGCTGCGGACCACATAGATTTTACTGCGGCTGGCAGAGAGCGGATTCAAGCCTAAACTTTCACCCAAAACATCACTTAAGCTCATGCCTTGATCACGAAGTGGAACAGGTTGATTTTGCCCGGATTCCCCCATGACATAAATTTTTTGATTTTCTTTAGAGTTTACATAAATGGTGTCATTGGGTTGAATCAACAGGTTATGTAAAGAGTAGCCTGATTTTTCCAATTCAATGCTATTTAATGTAAAGGTTTGACCCTGGCGTACCAGCGTGATCGAAGTATTGTCACCCAATTGTGTGTTTACACCTCCGGCTAAGCCTAATGCAGTATAGAGACTTACAGGCTGGTCACTTAAGTAAAACTGTCCACCACGCATAACATTGCCTTGCACAGAAAAGCGCTGACCTTGATAGGACAGTACGCGTGCAATCACATCGGGTGTTTTTAAATAACGGGAAAGCTGGCTACGTAATTCCTGATTGACCTGGGTTAATGATTTTCCGGCAGCCTTATAACGACCAATCATAGGAAACTGGATATAGCCATTCTGGTCAATTTGATAACCATTGGCTTGAGCTGATTGCTCACTACTCACTGAACTTGTAGAAGGAGTTATATCTGGATAAGCCCAAAGATAAATAGAAAGAATATCGCCAGGACTTAAATAGTAGTGGCGAGGCTGAACATTAAATAAATGCGCAAAGTTTTGCTGATTATATTGGACTAGTTGAATTGCAGTAAGTGTTTCCTGAGATAAGCGGACGACATTGACTTGAGTGCCTAAATCGGTTTGATAAACGCCTTGTAAAGGTAAATCATAGGTTTGCAGACCAGAAGTAATTGCGCAGCCGGTCATTCCCAATGTCATTGCTGCAATTAAACTATAATGATATAAGTTCACTCTATATAAAATCCCATTTATAAAAATTATTATGTGGTTGTAATTTGTTTATTTTGCTAATTTAAATTTGTATTTTTTATAGCTTTATTTTCTTGAATATATCAAAATTACGATTAAATTATAAGCTTTTTAATTTAAAAAATATGGGGCAAATTGTAAGAAATTTTCTCAGAATTATGTGGATATATGGTTTTTATCTTATTTTATTGATTTTTAATAATAAATTTTATTTTATATTTAGTGAAGCTTGTAGGGTAAGTTTTATCTAATCACATCGAATACGAAAGCGATTATTTGTGTGCATTTGATGGACTGGATGTGTGAGATGGATCCAATCATGCAATTGGCTGAGAAAAAAGCTTATTCGTGAGTGAAGATTTGCCCAAGTGCTTGGCGCGATGTATAAAGGCAAATCTGCCGGTTCAATTGGTCATATCGGTGCATGGTCATTCTGCCAAGATCACGACCACTGACGGTGAAAGCGGTATGGTCACCACCAATGACGAAACGCTTTGGAAAAAATGTGGTTCTATAAAGATCATGATAAAATTTTGACAGCGTGTATCACAAACAGCATCCGTCAGGATTCCGTTAGCTGCATGATTCATTTGGCAGCAACTGGCGCATGATGGAAATGCAAGCCGTGATTGGTCGTCTTCAGTTGAAAAAGATACCGGAATGGACTGGGAAACATAATGCCAGCATGGCATTGATTCAAGCGGCTTTTGAAAAACAGTCCTTATTTTAATGTAGCAAAACCACCATCAGATTATTTGCATGCAGCCTATAAATGTTATGTATAGGTGAATATTAATGCCTTCCTAAAAGGCTGGTCACGTGACCGTATCGTGGCAGAAATCAATGTGCTAAGGGTATCGTATTTTAATAGGTCATGTTAGAAGTGTATTTGGAAAAAGCCTTTGATGGGGCACCGTGGCATCCTGAGTAGAGCCTTACCAATGCACAGCAGTTGGGTGGAACAAGTTTAATATTTTTGGTGCATCTTAACTCTGTTTGAACAAAGCCTGCAAAAAAAAACGGTTGATATCATTCAAAAAGTGATCAGTCAAATTTAAAATAACGGGGCGTATACTCTACGCCATAATGTATTTATTTCTTTCTTCGAGTCCTTTGTGAAAGACATTATTGGATATTTAGCATCTTTGCCGCGTCGTCAAAAACAGATCGTGTTAATGGCGATGGATATCTGTGTTTTTCCATTCATGATGTGGTTAGCCTATGCTATTCGTCTGGCGCGCCCGAATGTTGAAGTGATGCAAGGACTTGAATTTTGGTATTCTTATGTTGGGATTTTGGGTATTCTGATTTTTGCCTTGCTCGGCATTTATAGTGCGATTGTCCGTTCATTTAATGAAGATTATTTGCTGCAGATCTCCATCGGTACATTTATTCAAATTGTAGCTCTATATACCATTAAAAAATTAGATTGGGCTTTTATTCCAATGAGTATTCCACTCATGTACGGCTTTATGCTGTTTTCATGGATGTGGTGGAGTCGGGCAGTCATTCGTTATGCCACACTGAAAACCTTTGCAAAAAAACAAAATCGTAAACGCGTCGCGATTTATGGTGCGGGTCTTGCAGGTCAACAAATTGCCGCAGCTTTATTTCGTTCAGATGATTATTTACCAGTGTGTTTTATTGATGATAAATCCTCACTCCAAGGTCAGTCTTTAAGTGGTTTAAAAATTTATTCACCAAAGCGAGCTTCAAATAAATTAGGTAAATTTGCGATTGAAGAAATTTTATTGGCGATGCCCTCGGTAGGTCGAGCACGAAAAAAAGAAATCATAGAATCCTTTGAGCTGGCTGATGTCAAAATCATGGAATTACCGGGTGTGACCCAATTGATTGATGGTCAGGTACAAGTTTCAGATATCCATGAGGTTGATATTATTGACTTGCTTGGTCGTGATCCTGTACCGCCAAAGCCAGAGCTGCTCGAGAAAAATATTAAAGATAAGGTAGTGATGGTCACAGGGGCGGGGGGATCAATTGGCTCCGAACTTTGCCGTCAAATCGTGAAACATCAGCCGAAACTTTTAGTGTTGTTTGAGATGTCGGAGTTTGCACTGTATTCCATTGATCGTGAATTACAGAGCTCGGGTATTCAAGTGATTCCAATATTAGGTTCTGTCACCAATCAAGCCAAACTTGAAAGAATTATTGATCAATATCAAGTACAAACTGTTTATCATGCGGCCGCGTATAAGCATGTGCCTTTGGTAGAGGCAAATCCTTTTGAAGGTATTTACAATACCTCTATTGGTACTGCACGCAGTGTTGATGCAGCGGTGAATCAAGGTGTAGAAACCTTTGTCTTAATTTCCACAGATAAGGCTGTGCGTCCAACGAATGTGATGGGTGCCTCTAAAAGGATGGCGGAATTATATTGCCAAGGTTTAGCTGCAACTAGCCCTAAAACACAGATCAGCATTGTACGTTTTGGTAATGTCTTAGGTTCTTCTGGTTCTGTTGTGCCGTTGTTTAAAAAGCAGATTGCGCAAGGTGGACCCGTTACTGTTACTCATCCTGAAGTGACGCGTTACTTTATGACCATTCCTGAAGCTGCGCAGCTCGTGATTCAAGCAGGTGCTATGGGTACAGGCGGTGATGTGTTTTTATTGGATATGGGTGAGCCAGTTAAGATTGTAGACTTGGCTAAACAAATGATTCGTCTTAGTGGCTTTAGACCAATGGATGAAAATGGTACTGGAGATATTGCAATTCAGTTTACAGGCTTGAGACCCGGCGAAAAGCTGTATGAAGAACTGCTGATTGATCATGAAGAGGTTCAAACCACAGGCCACGAGCGGATTTTAAAGTCTTTTGAAAAACATGCTTCACTAGATATGCTCCAGCCGATTTTTAGACAACTTGATAATATTAAAGAGGATCAAAAAAATCTTGAATGGTTGCTGAATCAATTAGAATATTTTGTAGATGGATATAATTGTCGAAAAAGTGTACACATTCATTAGATTTTCACATACAATCTTTATAAGTATTAAAAATTAAAAAAATTGATTAAAAAAATTCAAGTTAAGTATAAAAAAATTGCATTATTGATTGTTTTTTATTCAATACAAGAAAAATAAGGTTGAATTTATGAAAATAATAATTACTGGAGGCGCAGGTTTTATAGGATCTGCAGTAATCCGTCATATCATTCAGACTACAAACCATGAAGTATTAAATGTAGACAAGTTAACGTATGCGGGTAATCTTGAATCACTTAGTTTGGTAGATCAAAACCCTAGATATCATTTTAGCCAAACGGATATTTGTGACCGTGTTGAATTAGATAAATTATTTGAAATTTTTCAGCCTGATGCAGTGATGCACCTGGCAGCAGAGTCTCACGTGGATCGTTCAATTTCAGGTCCTTATACATTCATTAAAACTAATATCATTGGAACCTATACTTTACTTGAAGTAGCGAGAAAGTATTGGTTACAGTTGGATGAAAAGCGTCAGGCTGAGTTTAAGTTTCATCACATTTCAACAGATGAAGTTTATGGTGATTTGGAAGGAACAACAGATCTGTTTACTGAAACAACATCTTATGCCCCAAGCTCTCCTTATTCTGCAAGTAAAGCAAGCTCAGATCATTTAGTGCGAGCATGGCATAGAACTTATGGCTTACCGACTATAGTGACCAATTGTTCAAATAATTATGGTTCTTATCATTTTCCTGAAAAGCTCATTCCTTTAGTTATTCTAAATGCTTTAGAGGGTAAATCTTTGCCTATTTATGGTAAAGGAGATCAAATTCGTGATTGGCTGTTTGTTGAAGACCATGCTCAAGCTTTATATAAAGTCGTGACTGAGGGTGTTGTAGGAGAAACTTACAATATTGGTGGTCACAATGAAAAGCAAAATATAGAAGTGGTTAAAACCATTTGTAAAATATTGAATGAGTTAAAGCCACAGTCAAATGGTCAGCAATATGAATCACTGATTACATTTGTTAAAGACCGTCCTGGGCATGATTTGCGTTATGCAATTGATGCTACAAAAATTGGCAATGAATTGGGATGGAAACCAAAAGAAACGTTTGAAACAGGTATTCGTAAAACTGTTGAATGGTATTTGAATAATTTAGATTGGTGCCGTCGAGTTCAAGATGGTAGTTACCAACGTGAAAAATTGGGTAGAAGTGCATAATGAATACAAAGGGTATTATTTTAGCAGGCGGTTCAGGTACACGTTTATATCCAATTACTAAGGGTGTATCTAAACAATTATTACCAATCTATGATAAACCAATGGTTTATTACCCTTTGTCAGTATTGATGCTTGCTGGTATTCGAGAAGTTCTCGTTATTAGTACACCAGAAGATATTGACGACTTTAAACGGTTGTTAGGGGATGGTTCTCAATTAGGCGTTGAATTAACTTATGCGGTTCAACCTAGTCCAGATGGTTTGGCTCAAGCCTTTATTCTTGGAGAAGAGTTTATTGGCGACAGTAATGTTTGCTTAGTCTTAGGTGATAATATTTTCTATGGTCAAGGTTTTACACCGATGTTACGTCAAGCTGTTTCTCGCCAAAAAGGTGCAACAGTATTTGGTTATCAAGTCAAAGATCCGGAACGTTTTGGGGTGGTTGAATTTGATAGTGAAAAACGCGCAGTTTCCATCGAAGAAAAACCGAAACATCCAAAATCGAACTATGCTGTAACGGGTTTGTATTTTTATGATAATGATGTGATTCAAATTGCTAAACAGGTCAAACCATCCGATCGTGGTGAACTAGAAATTACAACAGTAAATCAAATGTACTTAGAGCGCGGCGACTTAAATGTAGAGTTACTTGGTCGTGGTTTTGCTTGGTTAGATACAGGAACACATGCAAGTTTGTTAGAAGCTGCACAATTTGTAGAGACCCTTGAAAAGCGCCAAGGTTATAAAGTTGCATGTTTAGAAGAGATTGCTTTGAATAATGGATGGCTATCTAAAGAAAAAGTTTTAGAAATTGGTCAAAACATGAGTAAAAATGATTATGGGCAATATTTGATTTCATTGATAGGTGAAGATTTATGAGTCTCGTAGAATGGATTCAACTTCCTAACTTGGGAGATCATAGAGGGGCTTTAGTCGTTGCTGAGGCTGATAAACATATCCCTTTCGAGATTAAAAGACTCTATTATATTTTTGGTATTCAACCTGATCTTCCACGCGGCTTTCATGCTCATAAAGAACTTCAGCAAGTTGCTTTTTGTATTCAAGGCAATTGTAAGATGTTGATGGATAACGGTATAAAAAAGGAAGAAGTTTTGTTGAACCAATCTAACAAGGGGTTAAAAATTCCCCCAATGGTTTGGCATGAAATGCATGACTTTTCACAGGACTGTATTTTACTTGTGCTCGCAAATGAGCATTACGATGAATTTGACTATATTCGTAATTATGAAGACTTTAAGATGAGGGGGGCAAAATGACAATTCATCATACAGCTATTATATCTCCAAAAGCTAAAATTGGTGCAAATGTTGAAATAGGGCCGAACACTATTATTTATGACAATGTAGAGATTGGTGATAATACGATTATTGGAGCATTTTGTGAGATGGGTGTTGCAAATTGTCTCTCGAAAGGGGTGCCTTTGATTATTGGTAAAAATTCGAATATACGCTCCCATAGTATTTTTTACGAAGGTTCAACTTTTGAAGAAGGGTTGATGACTGGTCATCGAGTGACCGTGCGAGAGTTGGTAAAAGCAGGAAAAAATTTACAAATTGGTACTTTGTCGGATTTACAAGGACACTGTGAAATTGGGGATTATGTGAGATTTCATAGCAATGTTCATATTGGGCAACATAGTAAAATCGGTAATTTTGTTTGGATTTTTCCTTATGTTGTTTTAACGAATGACCCCCATCCACCAAGTAATACTATGTTGGGTGTTACAGTTGAAGATTATGCATTAATTGCAACTATGAGTGTAATTTTACCAGGAGCGGTAATTGCTGAAGGTTGCTTGATTGGAGCGCATAGTTCAGTGAAAGGGAAAACTGAAAAGCATAGTATATATGTGGGTAGCCCAGCTAAAAGCGTAGGTCCTACATCTAGGATTAAATTAGAGGATGGATCTGATGCATATCCTTGGACAAAGCATTTTAAAAGAGGTTATCCAGAGGATGTGATTAAGAACTGGTAATTTGAATAATTAAAGGAAAATAACTTACAAAGTATTTATACATCTGAACTCTGATGTTCAACTTAATAAAAAAAGTGCAAGTATTGGTGAAAATACCACCATATTGTCTAATATTACAATTGATAAAAAAGCTTTAATCGGAGCTGGTGTTTTAGTTACCAAAGATTGCCCAGACTTTGCAATTGTTGTCAGCATCTAGCAGGCGTTAAACCAGATAGAAACTTTATAAAAAGTAAGTGAAAAATCTATTAAATAAAACTAACGTAATTTTTAAAATTTATCGATGCTGAAATTTCTATTCACTATAAGGTCGAAAAAACAAAGATTTTGAATTAAAAAATAACTGTTTAGATCGTATAAATGTCGGTTTAACCCCATAAAATCAATTATTAAAGGGTATATTGAAAAATGATCCCATTTTTAGATTTACAAAGTATTAATAAACAGTATAGAGCTGAATTGATCGAAGCATGTACACGAGTGATTGACTCGGGCTGGTATATTGGTGGAAAAGAGCTGGAACAATTTGAGCATAAATTTGCAAACTATTGTGGAACACAATTTGCGATTGGTGTTGCAAATGGTTTGGATGCATTAATTCTGACACTTAACGCTTGGAAAGAATTAGGAAAGTTAAAGGATGGTGATGAAGTTATCGTTCCATCGAATACTTATATTGCAAGTATTTTAGCGATTACGGCAAATAACTTAACTCCAGTTTTAGTTGAACCAGATAATCAAACTTACAATATTGATCCTATAAAAATTGAAGAAGCAATAACTTCTAAAACTAAAGTAATTTTACCCGTTCATTTATATGGTCAATTGGCTCAAATGCCAGAAATTATGGAGATTGCAGATAAGTATAATTTACTTGTTTTAGAAGATTCAGCACAATCACATGGTGCTGAAATAGATGGAAAAAAAGCAGGAAATTGGGGCGATGCTTCAGGTTTCAGTTTTTATCCTGGTAAGAATTTAGGGGCTTTAGGCGATGCCGGTGCTGTAACAACGAATGATCAAGAACTTGCACAAATGTTATATGCATTGCGCAATTACGGCTCTCATGAAAAGTATAAAAATTTAGTGCCTGGCATGAACAGCCGGCTAGATGACATTCAGGCAGCGATGCTGGATATTAAGTTAAATTTTTTGGATAGAGAAGTGAATCATCGCCGTGAGATTGCCAATTTATATTTAACACAAATTAAAAATCCTGAAATTATATTGCCTCTGTCCAATGTAGATGCAACTCAATATCATCAGCATGTTTGGCATTTGTTTGTAATTCGTTCAAAAAATCGTATAGCGTTGCAAAAATATTTAGCAGATCATGGTGTACAAACCTTAATCCATTACCCGCTTCCTCCGCACAAGCAGCAAGCTTATAAAGAATGGAATAATTTAAGTTATCCAATCTCTGAACAAATTCATGAAGAGGTGATTAGCTTACCTATTAGCCCAACTTTAAGTTTGAAAGAGGCTGAAAAAGTGATTCAGCTTTGTAATGGTTTTAAAGTCTGAAATGACTTTATTCAAGACCAGTATATTAAACGGGATTGCTGTATTAATTAAAACAGCAACCATGTTTATATTGAATAAAATATTAGCTGTATATGTTGGTCCTTCAGGTTATGCAGCGATAGGTCAATTTCAAAACTTTATTCAAATGATCACGACTTTTGCTGGAAGTGCAGTGAATACAGCAGTGGTTAAGTACACTGCTGAATATCATGAAGATGAAACAAGGCAAAGGGCAGTCTGGAAAACAGCAGGCAGTTTTGTCTCAATCTTTAGTTTTATTTTTACTTTTCTGGTATTAATTTTTCACCAAAAATTATCATTGTTGATATTTAAAACAGAAGCTTATGGTTCTGTTTTAATATGGTTTTCAGTATTTCTGATTTTTTTTAATTTAAACGCACTTTTACTGGCGATCTTAAATGGTAAAAAAGAAATAATAAAGCTGGTTGTGGCAAATATTTCTGGCAGTTTATTTTCTTTGGTGATCACTGGGGTGCTTGCAGTAATGTTTGGATTGTATGGTGCACTGGTTGCACTGTCTATTTATCAATCACTGAATTTTATTGTGACTTTATATTTAAGCTATAGGTCGGAATGGTTTGATTTTTCATATTTTTTTGGGAAAATTGATCGTAATATTGCAAAAAAAATTATTGCTTTTGCTGCAATGGCATTAATTAGTGCCATTTGTGTACCATTATCTCAAATGGTGATTCGCGGTTATCTCATCCATGAATACAGTGCTGCGTATGCAGGTTATTGGGAAGCGATGATACGTTTAAGTACTGGGTATCTCATGTTGGCCACTACAACATTAGGTGTTTATTACTTGCCAAGGTTATCAGAGCTGACAAATGTGCAAGATATTAAAAAAGAAATTTATTTGGGTTATAAACTAATATTTCCTTTGGCTGTATTTGGTGGAATCATTATATATGCAATAAAAGATTGGATTATTCAATTGCTTTTTAGTGCTGCATTTTTACCTATGCGCGAGCTGTTTCTATGGCAGATGATGGGTGACTCACTTAAAATTGGTAGTTGGATTTTAGCTTATCTGATGTTGGGTAAGGCTATGACAAAGTTGTTTATAGTTACGGAAATAACCTTTACCTGCAGTTCTATTGTTTTAACTTATTTATGTACCCAATATTTTGGTTTTAAAGGTGTTTCTATTGCA
Source organism: Acinetobacter terrae (assembly GCF_002135195.1). NCBI lineage: Bacteria > Pseudomonadati > Pseudomonadota > Gammaproteobacteria > Moraxellales > Moraxellaceae > Acinetobacter > Acinetobacter terrae. The sequence goes on along the minus strand of NZ_NEGF01000007.1, from coordinate 125,250 downwards.
CATTTAGTAAATTATGCGCTGTATTGGGGAAGTCTAAGTTATTTTATATTTGCAAAGATGGGTGAAAAAAAATTATGAAAATATTGTTGATTGGTGAATATTCTGGTGTACATACTAATTTAGCAAAAGCATTGAAAAATAAAAAAATAGAACTTACTACAGTAAGTGATGGTGATGCATATAAAAAATTTCCTGCAGATATATTTATAAAGTATGATAGAAAAGAGCTAAAAAATAGGCATTTAAATTATATATTTAAATTTTATTATTTGATATTGATTTACACAGGTTTATTAGGTGTTTTTCAAATTTTAAAATATGTGGAAAAGATAAAATCATTAAAAAATTATGATGTTGTACAAGTAATAAATCCTATTGCATTGTCTGGTTTTGGTTCAATAGTGAATCTATTTTTTATGAAATTTATTATAAAAAATAATAAAAAAGTTTTTTTATGTTGTTTAGGTGATGATTATGTGTGGGTTAAGGGGAGTATAAAAAATAAAAAATTTAAGTCTATGTTCCACTTGATGAGTTTGAAAAATTTTGAACAATATGTACCATCCTTAAAATATACTCATGGGTTTTTATATAAAAAATTAAATTTTCTTTTAATAAATGAAAGTAAGAATTTAATACCTGGTTTATATGATTATTATCACCATTATAAAGATTTTGAAAAGTGTACTGAAATACATCCAGTCCCAATTGAAGTTGATAATAATATATTAGCATTAAAGTTTACAAAATATCCTATTAATATTTTTCATGGTTGGCAACCAAACAAAGAATATAGAAAAGGAAACTTTATTTTTGATGAAGCTGTAAGGAAGCTGTTAAGAAAATATCCAGATAAAGTTATTTACAATGTGGTAGGCGGGCTACCTTATGAAGAATATATTAAGACTTTTAATGATGCTCATATTTTCTTAGATCAATGTATGAGTATGGATCAAGGTGTTAATGCTTTAGTTGCGATGTCTAAAGGTAAAGTTGTTTTCTCTGGATTATGTGATCAATTAAAAGATTATTATAATTTAAGTGAAAATGAACTTCCAGTAGTTAATTCTATACCAGATGTAGATTATCTATATAAAAAGCTCGAAGATTTTGTTCTTAATCCTAATAAATTAGAAAGTTATTCATTTAACGCAATAGAGTTTATAAAAAATAAACACAATATGGAGAAAGTAGCGGACATGTATTTAAATGTTTGGTCGAAGTAATTTTTTGAGGAATTATAATGGCTATTTATTGGGTTCTTTGGCTGTTTATAGTATTTTTTTCATTTATTGGTACTTCTAAATACTACGAATTAAAAATATTATTTTTTTTATTTAATTTTGTCTTGTTTTTATTTATTGGTTTCAGATTTGAAGTTGGGGGGGATTGGTTCAACTATATAGAAATGTACGAGCTTTTTAAGAGTAGTTATAGCTATGAGTCAATTTTTTTGACTGATATATCATATGGATTAATAAATTATATAAGTGTTTTTTTAGGTTTTGATGATACTATTTTTGTAAATTCGATATGTGCGCTAATTATTATTGTATGTATACTTTTTTCATCACTTGATTTTAAGAATCGATGGGTATTGCTTTTGGTGCTGTTTCCATATTTTATTATCGTTGTAAGTATGGGGTATACGAGACAAGCCGTAGCTGTAGCAATATCTTTTTTATTTTTTAAAAGTATAATAGATAAAAAGATAATAAAATCTTCGATTTTATTTTTATTTGCAATTTCTTTTCATAAAAGTACAATGTTTTTATCTCTATTTTTTCCTTTACTTTTTTTATATAAATATAGTGGGTTTAGGTTTTTTGTTTATTTTTACTACTTTTTTATCTTTATTATTTTAAATTTTTTAATATATTATTTTATTGACTATGGTAATCAATATTTATCGGTTGATGGTGAAATGCAATCCAGTGGTTTTTATTTTAGGATGTTGTTTTACTTCATACCTGCTATTTTGTATTGGTTTTATATTAGAAAAATATTTGATAATTATATGAGAATGATATTTGATTTATTTTTATTTTTATTTTTATTTTTATTAATATTGGGATGGGTATTTTCTACTCTTGCTGACAGGTTTAGCTTGTATCTTATGTTTTTTAATTTTTATGTAATTGGTAAAACACTGAATTATGGTAAGGCAGATATTCGATATTCTTTAATAATTTTTGTTTCTATATTTTATAGTTTATATATGTATGTGTGGTTTAGTTTTGGAACATGGTCTTCATCTTGGATACCATACTCTAATTATCTTATAAATTTTATATCTGAAAGTGTATTTTAATAGGGTAGAATTAATAATGAAAAGTATTGTTATAATTGGTACAACCTCATCAAACCTGTATCTATTTAGGAAAGACTTTATAGTGTCATGTTTAAATAAGGGGATGATAGTACATACTTTTGTATCTGAACCGCATGATTATTGGGATGATAAAATTGAAAAAACTGGTGCAATTTTGATTAAGTATCAAATGAATCGAGGAGGTTTGAATCCATTTTCGGATCTTTTTTCATTATTTCAATTGAAATCAAGTGTTAATAAAATAAAGCCAGATATTGTTTTTTCATTTTTTACAAAGCCTGTAGTTTATGGTTCATTGGCTGCTAAACTAGCAAAGACTCCAAAAATTATTGGTATGATTGAAGGTTTAGGATCTCCTTTTACTGAACATAAAAATGGTTATAATTTTAAAATGAAATTGGTAAGATTTTTCCAAGTTTCACTTTATAGAATTGCCTTTCCATTTTTAGATAAAATTATTTTCTTAAATAAAGATGATCCTATTGACTTAATTAATAATAATAAAATTTATCATAAACCAAATGCCGTAGAAGTTTTAGGTCCAATAGGTTTAAATTTGGACGATTATCCGTACAAGCTTTGGGATGAATCACAAGAAGTTTCTTTTATTTTTGTTGCGAGATTACTTGTTGAGAAAGGTATTTACGAATATTTAGAGGCAGCTAAAATAGTAAAAGAAAAATATCCGAATATTATATTTAAAGTTGTTGGTGGAATTGATTCAAAAAACCCATCCGGACTTACTAAGCAGGAATTAGATAAAATTATTGCTACTGATATTATTCATTATATAGGTTTTAGTAATAAGGTAGCTGAAGAGATTAAAAATAGCACAGTTTTTGTTCTCCCCTCATATAGAGAGGGTGTGCCAAGGAGTACACAAGAAGCAATGGCTATAGGACGCCCCATTATTACTACTGATGTACCTGGTTGTCGCGATACAGTGTTGGACGGAGTTAATGGTTTTCTGGTTCCCAAATGGGATGTAAAAGCACTTGTTGATAGAATGTGCTTTTTTATCGGAAATCCTGAACAAATTAACATTATGGGTAAAGAAAGTTATAAAATTGCTTGTGCGCAGTTTGATGTTGATAAAGTGAATAAAAAATTATCTAAAATTATGGGCATCAATGATTGAAAAGAAAGTTATAAAATTGCTTGTGCACAGTTTGATGTTGATAAAGTGAATAAAAATAAATAAAAATTATAGGTGTAAATTATTGATATGAAACGTTTAATTGATATAATTGTTGCGCTAACGGCATTGCTGATCTTATCGCCTGTATTTATTCTAGTTGCATTTAAAGTACGGAAAAACTTAGGTTCGCCAATTTTCTTTTACCAAGAACGTCCTGGTAAAAACGGTACACTTTTTAAAATGATTAAGTTCCGTTCTATGAGGGATGCAGTAGATAAAGATGGCAATCCTTTACCTGATAAATTTCGTATCACGTCATTTGGACAAAAGTTGCGTTCTACGAGCTTAGATGAAATGCCTCAGCTTATTAATGTTTTAAAAGGGGATATGAGCGTTGTTGGACCTCGTCCTCAAATGAAAGAATTTCTAGAACATTATACAGCTGAACAAATGCGACGACACGAAGTAAAACCTGGTATGACAGGGCTTGCTCAGGTGAGTGGACGCAACAATTTATCTTGGGAAGAAAAATTTGAATTAGACGTGCAATATGTTGAACAGCATACAGTTTGGCTTGATTTTAAAATTATGTTTAAAACCGCTAAAGTAATGTTAACTCAAGAGGGAATTAATGCTCCTGATCAGGAAGTTGGTGCTGCACGGTTTTCAAGTAAAAGTATTACGAACACCAAGTTATTTAAAAAATAGGTAAATATATTTTCTTTTAATTTTCAAATATTTAAATAGAATTATCAAAAAGTGATTCTCCTTGTTGCAGGTTTAGGTACTTGGTTCTTACCTGCAAGTAAGTCGATTCCCAAAGAAATGGTCACTGTAGTAGATCGTCCTGCGATTGAATATGTGGTATGCGAGGCAGTTGCAGCGGGAATTGAGCAAAGCAGTGATTGGGATGATGATTTTGCTGTATTATTTCCAGATGTATTGCTTAAAGATGATCAAGTTGAAAATAATCTAGCGAAAATGATTGCATGTTTTGATGAAGTTAAAGCCTCCAAAATTATGGTGGAAGCGGTTCCGATCATCTGGTGGATCAATATGGAATTGTTGATGTTAAGCATTCATCGAATGAAGGTGAAAGTATCGTGATGCAAGGTATTGTAGAGAAGCCTGGAGTAGGAACAGTACCATCAAACTTAGCCTGTTGTTGGGCATTATATTTTACCTGCTAAAATCATGCAATTACTTGAAAATAAAAAGAAAGGTACAGGGAGTAAAATTCAACTGACCGATGGCTATTGCCCTGCTTCAGGAAAAAGAAACTGTTGAAGCCTATCGTATGAAAGGTCAAACCTTCGATTGCGGTAGCAAATTAGGTTATTTAAAAGCAGTATTGCATAATGGTGTAGATCATCCAAAATTGGGTGAAGATTTTAAAGCCTTAATTAAAGAACTCGAATTATAAAATTAGGAGCTTCTATGAAAGTTACGGTATTTGGTCAAACCCTTTATTCAGGTGTAATGGTGGCTTTATTGGCAGAGTGTGGATATTGGTACGATGTATTAAAAAAGCATCATTGAGGAAATTGCCAACCAGCTGTTACCGATTTTAAATGGTGATGTGCAAGACATTTCTGGTTTAGATGTCTCTACTCAAGGGCTAATCCAAATCTTACTGGGAAAAAGACATGGCTAAAATTTTAGTGACCAGTGGAGCCGGCTATATTGGCTCGCATAACTGTGTGGAACTGTTGGATTCGGGACATGAGGTTGTTGTTCTGGATAATCTTTACAATAGTTCAGAACAATCTTTAAATCGTGTGTAAGTACTCACAGGAAAACCTTAGACTTTGTTGAGGGTGATATTCGTGATGCAAAAGTTTTCGATCAAATTTTTTAGCAATATGCAATTGATGCAGTAATTCACTACCAAGCAAAATTAAGTATTTTTTGTTTTATAGAAAAATACTACAATAAGAAAAGGCTTCAAACTGATTTTAACTCGATGAGTCCAAATCAGTTTGAAGCCTTATAGCCTTAGCTTATTCTCTTAACTATATATCCAGAAAAGTTGACTGGCTCCAAAAAGTCGCTTAATCAACCGTTCAACTTTCTTGGGGGCAGATCAAAATAACTCGCTCTTAGAATGAAAAAATTCAATTGAGATGAATCAAATCTGTTTTAATCATTGTCTTTCGAGGCTTTATAGCCATAGGCATAGTTATAACCATAACCATAACCATAACTGCCAGTACCGCGTTGAATATCATTCAGAATAAAGCCATTGACCTTAACATTGACCTGTTCAAAACGATTCAAGGTTAATTCCAGTTCTTTCATCTGTGATTTTGCATAACGTGCAATCACCAAATTCACGCCGGCATATTGTGAAATGATAATTCCGTCGGTCACGGCCAGTACCGGGGGAGTATCAATAATAATATGGTCATAGTTGGGTGAAAGCTGTTCTAGCATGGCTGCAAATTTTGCCGAGCTTAAAAGTTCGGAAGGATTCACCGGACTCTTGCCACGTGTCATCACCTCTAGATTGTGAACTTCAGTGGGCTTAATAATATTTTCAAGACTTTGCTGGGTATTATTTAAATATTCAGCCAGACCCGGTTGGTTGTCATGGTTGAAATATCGATGCAAATAACCACGGCGCATATCGCCATCAATGATCAGGACGCGTTTATTACTTTGCGCTAAAATCGTAGCCAGGTTGGTAGAAATAAAGGATTTTCCCACTTCGGGCGCAGGACCTGAAATCATAATGATATTGTTTTTCGCTTGACTCATGGCAAAGTGAATCGCGGTACGTATGCTGCGTAAGCTTTCAATCGCAATATCGTCCCCATTTTTAATCGCTAAAATAGGAATATGCTTTTTCTTTTTCAGCAGTTTAATACGGCTTTCTTGGATCGGTGAACGAGGAACCGTGGCATATACCGGTAAATCCAGCTCATTTTCAATCTGGCTGGAATCCTTAATGCCCAAACGCATCATATTGCGCAGTAGAGCCAGTAAGGTTCCGAGGAAACCACCAAGGAAGATGGATAAAATCAGAATCTGTAATTTCTTCGGCGCAATTGGTTTAATTGGCTCAACCGCGGTATCGACAACACGGACATTACCAATTTCCCCTGCTTTGGCAATACGGAGTTGCTGGTAAGAATTGAGCAATGCGGTATAGAGCTGGGTTTTAACCTCAACCTCACGGTACAACTGTAAATAGCGACGTTGTAAATCAGGCAGTTGTTTTAAGGTGTCATTCAACTCACCAATTTTTTTATTAATTGCTCCCAGCTGGGCATTCATTTGCTGCATCATTGGATGTTCGTTGGTATATTTGGCCGCCATTTCAGCCTGTTGCTGTTGGAGTTGCGATTTTTGCGTCTCTAGGGTAATACTTTGGGTTAAATACAGTTCAGATTCTTTGGTCACATCCACGGTATTATATTGCTGACGGAATGTATTAAATTCACGTTCTGCAAGATCCAGCTGCTGTTTTAATTCAGGTAACTGTTCATCGAGGAATTTAAGCGTTTGAGCGGTTTCAGCAGAACGGCGTTCAATATTTTGTTGGCTATACGCCACCAGAATGGAATTTAAGACTTTGGTGATATGTTCTTTATCCTGACCTTGATAATTCAGACCTAAAATACCGGTCAATTTGCCTTTTTCAGCCACAGAATAATTCTTTGTAATTGAACCCATGGCTGCAGGCAAAGACATTTTTTGAATATTATAGGTATCTTTGAATTGATCTTGCGTATAGATCGCCACTTTCCAGGTGCCATGGGCTGAAGCATGCTGGCTTTCCTGGTTGGTCGGGGCACTAAACAGGATTTGCTTGGTTTTTTTATCGGTTAAGGTGAATTTACTGGCATTAAAATTCAGCAGCAGATCCTTGTCCAGGTAATACGCTGGAACTTCAAATTTTCGAACCTCAAAAGACTTGGCATCATCCTGGAATATAACGGATTTGGCCTGATAGTTGGTTTGATAATCATGCGGGTTGAGTAAACGGTCAAAAAAGCGGTTTTCTGTTCCGGAAATTTTTACATCCAGGTTTAGGTTTTTAATCACCGAACCCAGCACTAACCGTGATTTCAGCAGTTCTATTTCAGCTTGAGCCGGCTGTTTTTGCTCAATCATGCTGGACAGATCACCCAATAAGGCGGCAGAGGTACCTTTACTTTCTTCAACCTGTACCAAGGCATCGACCGAATAAGTATCGGGTGTGGCTCTTAAATACAATAATGCACAGACCAAGCTTAAAATCACACACAGTGCGATGAGTTTCCATTGGGCAATGAGGGAAAAAAACAGCTCTTTTAAATCAATTGTATCTTCAGTATTGGTGTTTTGGCTCATAATTTTGCTATCAAAAAGTTAAATATGTTGTGTCCAGTCGCTAATACACTCTTGTATTAATTGACAGGTTTCATTGAAGACCAATTGCTCATGCTGGTAGGGATCAGGAACATTTCTGCCTCGCCAATGTCCTAATCGGAACGTTTTTCCTTTCGCAAAAGGCCAAGTCTGCTCTAAATGTTTTTGCTGATTTTGGCTCATGACCAAAATCAAGTCCGCCTTTTTAATCAAGTCGCTATTCAGTTTCTTGGCAATATGTGGCTGCATATCGATGCCTAAATGCTGCATACATAATTGTGCTTTTTCATCTGCAGCATGGCCGATTAAGCCGGAAATACCGGCCGACTCAATATGAACTTGCGGATACTGCTGTTTTAAAAAGTATTCCGCCATCGGGCTACGGCAGATATTGCCCACGCACACCACAAGAATATTGCGAATATTCATGTTAATTGCCCAAATTATTGGCTGTATTAACAAGACTAGAAAAAGGAACCATTTGATTAATCACACGTTGCCAACGAGCCAAGCCTGAAGCATCGACATAGACAATATCATTACTGCGCATTTTAAATTTATTGGCTAAACCAAAATCTGCAATGCTGGTTAAATCTAATTGATAAACTTCTGTAGAGGTATCAACAGTATTGCTACGCACTACATAAATTTTACTTCGACTGGCAGATAGCGGATTTAAGCCTAAACTTTCACCTAACACATCACTTAAACTCATGCCTTGGTCACGCATAGGCAAGGACTGATTTTTACCTGATTCACCCATCACATAAATTTTCTGGTTTTCACGTGAATTGACATACAGCGTATCATTGGGTTGTATTAATAAGTTATGTAAAGAAAGTCCGGCTTTTTCTAGCTCAATCGTATTGAGTTGATAAGTACGGCCTTGTCTGATTAGAGTAATAGAGGCGTTATCGCCCTGTTGAGAGTTGACACCACCTGCCATACCTAAAGCAGTATACACACTGACAGGCTGATCACTCAGAGCAAATTGTCCACCTTTCATTACATTGCCTTGCACAGAAAAACGTTGTCCTTGATAAGACAACACCCGTGCAATCACATCGGGTGTTTTTAAATAACGGGAAAGCTGGCCACGTAATTCCTGATTGACCTGAGTTAATGGCTTTCCTGCAGCTTTATAACGACCAATCATGGGAAACTGGATATAGCCATTTTGGTCAATTTGATAACCGTTGGCTTGTACTGATTGTTCATTATTAATAGTTGTGGTTGGAGGTGTTATATCTGGATATGCCCATAAATAAATAGAAAGAACATCACCCGCACTGAGTTTATAATTTTTATGGGAAGTATTAAATAAATGAACATAATCTTGACGAAGATTAATTTCGGCAGGTTGTACCGCAAATAAAGATTCTTGAGTGAGTTTAATTACATTCACCTGAGTGCCTAAATCCGTTTGGTAAACTCCTTCATTCGGTAAATCATAAGTTTGTAAGCCAGAAGTGACTGCGCAACCCGTCATGGAACAACTTAAAACCAATAAAGCAGTATATTGAATTTTTCTCACTCTAAATCCTGTTGTAAAAATTATTAAAAACTTAAACTTAAACTTAAACTATTCTACCTTCCTAATTACGAAAAAAATATAGCAAATTGTAAGTTGTTTATAGGTGGTAAAAAGATGAAAGGTGTTGGAGTAAAAAAGAAAAATCTATTTTAAATACAATAAAATCTCAGCTTTTAAAGAATATTTAGTCCGGTTTTTAATTGATTTTTATATAAATTAGCAACAGAAAATACTTGATTTTCTGTTATGATTTCACTCGTTTTTATTTACTTCTTAGATTATATAAATAAGCAAGGCTCAAAAATGCTCACTTTGTCAGAACTCAAGATTGCCGTGATTGGTTTAGGATATGTCGGTTTACCTTTGGCGGTTGAATTTGGGAAAAAAGTACCAGTCGTGGGTTTTGATATTTATCAAAAACGCATTGATGAACTAAAGAGTGGTCAAGACCATACTTTAGAAGTTTCACCAGAAGAATTAGCACAATCAGCTCATTTAACCTATTCAGCTAATTTAGAAGACTTAAAAGACTGTAATTTTTTTATTGTGACGGTACCAACACCTATCGATCAAGTTAATCGTCCTGATTTAACGCCTTTGCAAAAGGCCAGTGAAACCATTGGCAAAGTTTTAAAGAAAAACGATATCGTTGTATATGAATCTACTGTTTATCCAGGTGCAACAGAAGAAGTATGTATTCCTGTATTAGAAAAAATTTCAGGGTTGGTTTTTAATCAAGACTTCTTTGCCGGTTATAGCCCTGAACGTATTAATCCAGGTGATAAAGTAAATACACTGACTAAAATTAAAAAAATTACAAGCGGCAGTACACCGGAAGTTGCTGATATTGTAAATAATGTCTATGCAAGTATTATTACTGCCGGTACGTATAAAGCAACAAGTATTAAAGTTGCTGAAGCAGCAAAAGTGATTGAAAATACGCAACGTGATTTAAATATTGCCTTAGTGAATGAATTATCTGTAATTTTTGATCGTCTTGGTATTGATACAATTGATGTACTGGAAGCAGCTGGCAGCAAATGGAACTTCTTGCCATTCCGTCCAGGTTTAGTGGGTGGGCATTGTATCGGTGTAGATCCATATTATCTAACCCATAAAGCAGAAGAAGTTGGTTACAACCCTCAAGTGATTTTGGCGGGACGTCGCATTAATGACAATATGGCGCGCTATGTAGCTCGCGCGACGATTAAGCGAATGGTTAAAAATAACATTGATGTAACTAAGGCAACTGTAGGTATTTTAGGGATTACCTTCAAAGAAAATTGCCCAGACATTCGTAATAGTAAAATTGTAGATGTAATTAAAGAGTTTGATCAGTGGGGCATAAAAGTGGCCGTGTGCGACCCTTGGGCAGATGCCGAAGAAGTTAAACATGAATATGGCATTGAATTGGTTCAGGTAGATACCGAACACCCTGTAGATAGCTTGGTAGTTGCTGTCGGTCATAATCAATTCCGTAATCTTTCAGCTCAGGCATTGCGTAGCTATGTGGTCGGTGAAAAGCCTGTATTTGCTGATGTGAAGAGCTTATTTGATCGTGAAGAAATTGCCGAGCAAGGCTTTACTGTATTCCGTCTATAATTTAATTAATTGAATGAAGTTTTAAACATGAAAAAATTTGCCCTTATTGGTGCTGCCGGCTATATCGCACCTCGTCATTTAAAAGCAATTAAAGAAACTGGCAATACTCTAGCTGTAGCCATGGATATTAATGATTCTGTCGGGATAATGGACAGTCATTTCCCGGAAGCTGAATTCTTCACTGAATTCGAAGAGTTCGAAGCTTATGTGGAAGATCAGAAATTAAAAGGTCAAAAACTCGATTATGTAGCAATTTGTTCACCCAACTATTTACATTCACCTCACATGAAATATGCATTAAAAAATGGTATTGAAGTGATTTGTGAAAAGCCATTGGTTTTAAACTCATATGACTTAAATATGTTAGCTGAGTATGAGAAAGAATATGGTGCGAAAGTAAACTCTATTCTTCAATTGCGTCTACATCCTTCAATTATTGCTTTACGTGATAAGGTTCAAGCAGCACCCGCTGATAAAATCTTTGATGTTGATTTAACATATCTCACTTCTCGCGGTAAATGGTATTTAAAATCGTGGAAAGGTGTAGATAAAAAATCTGGCGGTGTAGCAACCAATATTGGTGTGCATTTTTATGACATGCTGCATTTTATTTTTGGCAAAATTGTAAAAAATGAAGTGCATTTTCGTGATGAAAAAACTGCATCAGGTTATCTGGAATATGAACGTGCACGCGTACGCTGGTTCTTGTCTATTGATGCAAATAACTTGCCGTCTAATGCAGTCAAAGGTGAAAAACTGACTTACCGCAGTATTACCATTGAAAATGAAGAACTTGAATTTTCAGGTGGCTTTACCGACCTTCATACTCAAAGTTATCAACGTATTCTTGACGGTAAAGGCTATGGGGTTGAAGAAAACCGTGCTGCAATTGAAACAGTTGAAGTGATTCGTGTTGCACCTTTAGTTGAAAATCCGGAAAACCCTCATCCACTTTTGATCAAGGTTAAAGCTTAATGAAAATTACAAAGGATTTGATTTTTCATGCAACTAAGTATGTCTTTAAAAATGAAATTAATTATGACGGTTTAGGTTTACTCGTTACCTCTTCGAATGCAAAATTGTTATCATTTATAGAAAGTCAAAAGTATATTGCTCAGGTCAATGAAAATAGTAGTATTCGAGGTATTTTTTGTACTCAAGAAATTGCAGAATTACATCAATTTCGGGGTGATATTGATGTAATAGTAGTGGATGATCCCAAATGGTTCTTTTTTTCTATTGTGGATTATTTAGCCAAAAACAAAGAAAGGATCCCAACTCAAATTGATCCAAGTACTAGAGTGAATTCTACTGCATATATTAGCCCAGTAGGTGTAATCATTGGTAAAAATTGTATTGTTGAACCTAATGTAACCATTCATTCGGATGTAACAGTGGGTGATAATGTCATCATACGTGCAGGTACAGTTCTTGGTGGAGAGGGCTTTGAGCATAAGAAGACTCTTCATGGGATTTTGTCAGTAACACATAATGGCGAAGTCATTATTAATGATAATGTGGAGATAGGTGTCAATTCTCATGTTGCAAAAGGGTTTTCATATCGTCCAACAATTATTGGTGAAAGTACGAAGATAGATGCGTTTGTTCACTATGCTCACGGCGTTCAATGCGGAAGAGAGTGTTTAATTGTTGCTCATGCAATGATTGGTGGCAATGTTGATATTGGTAATAATGTTTGGATTGGTCCCTCAGCAGTTATTACTAACCGTATTACATTAGAAGACAATTGTTTTATTACCTTAGGTGCTGTAGTTACACGTAGTATCAAGAGTGGGGAAACCGTTACGGGTAATTTTGCTATACCACATCAAAAGTTTCTGAAAAATTTAAAAAGGTCACTTGCTAATGATTGAGTTTATTGATTTAAAAGCACAGCAAGTGCGTCTGAAAGATAAAATTGAAGCGGGTATTGAAACCGTATTAACTCACGGGCAATACATTTTAGGTCCTGAAGTAAAAGAACTTGAAGAAAAACTTGCAGCGTATGTTGGTGCAAAATACTGTATTACTTGCGCGAACGGGACAGATGCTCTACAAATTGTACAGATGGCATTTGGTATTGGCTCGGGTGATGAAGTGATTACTCCAGGATTTACCTATATTGCGACTGCTGAAACAGTTGCGGTATTGGGTGCTACCCCCGTGTATGTGGATGTTAATCCTAAAACATATAATCTAGATGTTGAAAAGCTTGAAGCTGCCATTACGCCACGGACCAAAGCCATTATTCCTGTCAGCTTATATGGTCAATGTGCCGATTTTGATGCCATTAATGCAATTGCAAAAAAATATAATTTACCTGTAATTGAAGATGCTGCACAAAGTTTTGGTGCAACATACAAAGGCCGTAAAAGCTGTAACTTAAGTACAGTGGCTTGTACCAGCTTTTTCCCTAGTAAACCTTTAGGTTGTTATGGTGATGGCGGTGCAATTTTTACTAATGATGAAGAATTGGCGAAAGTGATTCGTCAAATTGCTCGTCATGGACAAGACCGTCGTTATCATCACATTCGTGTTGGGGTAAACAGTCGTTTAGATACTTTGCAAGCGGCAATTTTGTTACCCAAATTAGAAATTTTGGATGATGAGATGCAGGCACGCCAGCATGTGGCAGAAACTTATACTAAATTGTTTAATGAAGCAGGTATTTTAACAACGCCATTTATTGAAGCACATAACCAAAGTGCTTGGGCGCAATACACCATTCAAGTGGAAAACCGTTCGCAAGTACAAGATAAATTAAAAGAGCAAGGTATTCCAACTGCTGTGCATTATCCTATTCCTTTAAATAAGCAGCCTGCTGTAGCTGATGTAAACGCAGTTTTACCTGTTGGTGATGAGGTAGCAGAGCGAGTGATAAGTTTGCCTATGCATCCATATCTAGATGAAGTAGCACAGAAAAAAATTGTTGATGGATTGGTTAATTATTTAGAAAAGCCTTTCTCATAATTTAAGGAATTAAAAGATTGTTAATTTTGAGAAAGGTTTTAAATTCTAGTTTAGTACAAAATATAATGGCTTTAAGTTTTGTGCAAATTGTTAACTATATTTTGCCTTTTTTATTGATACCATATTTTTTAAAAACTTTAGGTTCCGATGGGTGGGGTAGAATAATATATATACAATTAATTTTACAATATTTTGTAGTTGTTGTAACTTATGGTTTTCAATGGTCTGCTGTAAATAAAATTTCCCCAATAAGAAGTAATAAAGATGAGGTTAATAAGCTATTTAGTAGTTATTTTTTAGCACAATGTCTGTTGATAATACTGTGTTTGTTAATATTTATTTTTAGCTCACTAATTTTTGATAAAGTAGCTATTAATTTTAAGCTAATTTTGATAGGCTTTTTAGGTGTTATAGGTGCAGTGGTTTTTCCAGTTTGGTTAATGCAGGCCTTAGAACAATTAAAGTTTATGGCATTGGTTCAATTAATAGTTCAGTTGCTTTGTTTTTTATGCATTTTTTTGTTTGTAAAAAATACAAGTGATTTAGATTATGCTTTGTTTTTTCAATCAATTAATAATTTAATTGTAGGATTGATTTGTTTTATATTTCTCTATAATAAAGGTTATAAAATAAGAAAAATTAATTTTTTAGATTTGAAGTTGGCATATATAGATGGCTTCACATTATTTGTTTCACAACTTTGGATAAGTTTGTATACCAATAGTATACCGGTAATATTGGGTATTTTATCTAATAATACAGCAGTAGCTACATATTCTGTAGCTGATAAAATTCAAAAAGCTGTGAGATTTTTACTGAATCCAATAAGTAGAGCAATTTTCCCACGGATTTCTTTTTTACAAAAAAATGATCTGAAAAAGGCAGATAGGCTTCTGCATTTATCAATGTTATTTACTTTTTTAGTAACTATTTTTGGTGGTATATTATTACTAATTTTTTCAGATAAAATTATTCAGTTTCTAAATGCTGAGAGCCTCCCTAATATTTATTCCGTAATATATATTCTTGCTGTAATGCCTGTACTGGTAGGAATGTCTAGTGTGATAGCCATACAAGCACTTATTCCAAAAGGATACTCGTCTGCATTAAATAAAATTTGGTTTAGTGCTTGTTTTATAACTCTTGTATTATCTATTCCTATTATTAGTGAGTATGGTGTAGTAGGAGCTACTATCCTAGCTGTTTTAGTTGAGGCTTGTATTTTGATCATGATGTTAATAGTTTTAATGCGAGGAAAAAAATGAATTTTTATTCATGGGATAATCATTCTACTTTGAAAAGAAAAACGGGGGGAGGAAAGGCTAGGTTAGATGTTAGCTATTTTTTGGAAAAAAAAGGTTATAAATCTCTTAAATATTACAATTCTCAAAATATATATTTAAAATTTTTATTGTTGGCTATAAATTTTATTTTATTTCCATTTTTAATAAAAAAAGGAAGTGTGCTTTTTGTTCAATATCCACATAATATTGGGCAGAGAAATATTTTAAAATTTTATAAAAATATAAAAAATATAAAAACAATATTTTTGGTTCATGATCTAGAAAGTATTCGAGCTAAGAGTGATAAGGAAATAGAAGCTTTAGATCTTGAATTTTCTGATTATATTATTTCTCTAAACGCTGTATTAACATCTTATATTGAAAAGGAATTAAATATAAAGAATAAGCAAATAGTGAATTTAGACTTATGGGATTATTATGTTAGTGAAGTGCCATCTAGTGTAATTGAAATTGATTTAACAGAAGATTCTGAAAAATATAAATTTAATGTATTAATTGCTGGAAATCTAGATAAAAAGAAAGTTGGATATTTAGACCAACTGGAAAAAATAAATGATGTGCGATTTTATTTAATGGGAGATAATTTAGATAAAAATATTGAATTAAAAGAAAATGTAAAATACTTGGGAGTTTTTAATTCAGATACTCGAGTGAATTACTTTGGAGGGAGTATATTTGGTCTAGTTTGGGATGGAGATTCAATTGAAACTTGTGCCGGAAATTATGGTGAATATTTGCGAAAAAATCTTCCACATAAAACTTCATTTTATTTGAGTAATAGAATTTCAGTTATTATTTGGAATGAAGCCGTATTACTTAAGCATCTTCAGGATAACTCTATTGGAATAGGAATTGTTAGTCTACGTGAATTATCTTATATAGGTGAAAAAATTATCAATGTCGATAACAGTTTTTTAAATATTGAGCAGAAGAGGATTAACTCAGGTTATTATTTAAATAATGCTATAAATAATTTGGATATTTTTTAATATGCTTTTTTTTATTTTTTTCATAATATTCTACTTTTTTACACTAACAATAGAGTTAAACA
Source organism: Acinetobacter terrae (assembly GCF_002135195.1). Lineage (NCBI taxonomy): Bacteria > Pseudomonadati > Pseudomonadota > Gammaproteobacteria > Moraxellales > Moraxellaceae > Acinetobacter > Acinetobacter terrae. The sequence continues at coordinate 108,966 of NZ_NEGF01000007.1, read as the reverse complement.
TCTGGCATAGTATTGCAACACCTTATGTTTTAACTACTTCTCCAATTGTATTTTTATTGATTTTTAACCAGTTAATTGGTGTAAAAATGGGGTTTTATGTAATTAGTAATAATTTACTTTATATATATTTTTTATTAGGTTTTTTTTCTATTTTTTTATCATCTATTTTTGTTAAAATTATATCGAAAAGTCAGAATTATGATTATAGTAAAAAAAATAATATTGAAAAAGATTTTACTCAAATAAAATATTTATCTTACTTTTTCAAAACTCTTGTTATTTTGAAGGTTTTTCAATTAATAATTTTATATGGGATGGGATTTTCTTTTTTAAATATGAAAGAATCTTTAGGTGCTGGTTTTTCTGGTATAACAACTCTATTACTAATTTTATGTGTTGTATTTTTTTATGGGGCTTATGAAAAATTAAAATTTACTAATGTTATATTTATAATAATGAGTATGATACCTTTATTTCTTTATGGTACTCGAGGATGGATGTTTATTGCAATTATTGGAGGTGTTTTATTTAAGGGTTATTATTATAATATTTGGCCAAATAAATTATTAATTGTTTTGTCCCCAATTTTGGGTATCTCTTTTATGATGGTAACTTATATTTTTAGAAATGCTTCTGGTGATGTTGATGCTAGTGCAGTAGAAATGTTTCAGCATGTTATTGGTTATTTTGTTGCTGGTGTTCAAGGTGCTAATCAGCTATTTGGATCATCTATTCCGACTAAACCTTATTTAGGCATGTGTTTTAGTGCTATTATAAACTTAAAAGAATTTATTATTGGGAATAATAATTATGTTTCTAATGTAGGTCCTGCTTTTTTTTATATTAATAATATTAATGTTAATATTAGTAATGTAAATACAGCATTTGGAACCCTTTTTCATGGTTTAGGTCCAGTGATTGCTCCAATTTATATTTTTCTATTATACTTTTCTTTATATATGTTTTTTTTGATGAAAAATAAAATTAAAAATATTTTTTTATTAATGTTTTATTCCATCATAACTTCTGGTATATTTTTATCATTTTTTGAATATTATTTAGGTTTAATATTTTATTTTTTTGCTATGATGTTTCTTTTATTTTTATATTTTTATATAAAAATTTTAAAAAGTTTAAAAATATAAATATCTTAGGTTCTATATGAAAGTAATTTTATTGGCAGGTGCAAATAGCATACATACAATTCGGTGGGCAAATGGATTGCAGGCAGCAGGACTAGATGTTTATCTTATTAGTCAACATCCTTTAATGCATCAGCTTAATGAGGGTATTCATTATTATGAATTACCTAATCGTGGAGTTTTAGGATATTTTTTAATGGTATCCCAGGTAAAAAAAATATTACTAGAAATCAAGCCGGATATTGTAAATGCTCATTATGCAAGTGGGTATGGTACAACTGCACGTTTAGTTAACTATCATCCCTATATACTTTCGGTATGGGGGAGTGATATTTATTTATTCCCTAAAAAGTCATTTCTTCATAAATGGTTAGTGAAAAAGAATTTATTGGCCGCAGATGCTATTGCTTCAACAGGTCATAATATGGCTTTAGAAACAAATAAATTGGTTACTTTAAAAAAGCCTATTTTTATTACACCTTTTGGTATTGATAAAGAGGTTTTTTATATAAAGCGAAATTATTCAGCATCAGGATATTTGTTAGAAGATAAGATCGTTATTGGTACAGTTAAATCTTTAAAACCAGTGTATGGAATAGATTTGCTTATTCAGGCATTTGCTCAGTTAAAATCCCATCTAAAATATACCCGCCCAGATTTAGAAAAAAAGCTTTCCCTGCGTATAGTTGGCGGTGGGGCTGAATTGCAAAAATTGGTGAGATTAGTTGCGAATTTAAAAATATCTGATGTCGTTGAATTTGTAGGTCAGGTTTCTCATGATCAAGTACCTACAGAGTTAGCAAAGTTAGATATATATGTTGCTTTGAGTAGGAGTGAAAGTTTTGGTGTTGCAATTCTGGAAGCAGGTTTGAATCAATGTCCTGTTATTGTTTCAAATGTAGGAGGTCTGCCTGAATTAGTAATAAATAACGAAACTGGTATTATTGTTGAAAGTGAAAATGTAAATGCAGCAGCAGATGCAATGCAAAAATTAGTTATTTATCCAGAATTAATAGCATCATATGCTAAAAATGCACAGCAGCATATACTTGATAACTATGTTTGGGATGCGAGTGTAACCAATATGATAAGTGTTTTTCAATCGGTTATTGCTGATAGTAAGGTGAAAGTATAAATATGTCAGAACACAAGGTTTTTTGGTTTATTAATCAATACTCTTCTACCCCAGAAACAGCAATGGGGGGTAGACATTATTATCTTGCTCAAGAGTTAGCGAAAAAAGGTCATCAGGTCTATATAATAGCAGGTTCTTATAGCCATTTATTACGTCATCCTAAAAAAATTGAAGGTGAATATTTAATTGAAAATATTATGCCAAATTTTAATTTTGTTTGGGTTAAATTACCTAATTATGGGGGAGCTCATAGTAAAGAAAGAATCATTAATGAGTTTAGATTTGCTTGGAAATTAAGAAAAATAAAAAATATTATTGATCATAAACCAAATGCAATTTTATATTCATCTCCAGCTTTAATTGGATACTTGGGTGCAAAAAAACTAGCTGATTTTTTTGATTGCTCTTTAATTTTTGAAGTTAGAGATCCTTGGCCATTAACTTTAGTTGAATTGGGCGGTTACTCAAACAACCACCCTTTCATAAAACTTTTACAATGGATTGAAGATCGAGCTTATAAAAGGGCTGATTTTGTTTTTTCTAATTTTTTTAATGCTATAGAACATATGCAATTGAGAGGATTAGATAAAGTGAAATTTCATTGGATTCCAAATGGTGTCTCCTTACAAGAAGTAGAAAAAAAAGAACCTCTAGATATTAAAATTATTAAACAAATACCGAAAGATAAATTTATTATTGGTTATACTGGAACAATTGGTATTGCTAATGCCATGGATTATTTAATAGAAGCTGCACAGTTGGTAGCAGAGAATAATCATATCCATTTTGTTTTAGTTGGAGATGGTAAGGAAAAAGAAAATCTCATCCAAAAAATGAAAGAAAAGAGTTTAAGCAATATTACCTTTATTGAGTCAATTCCTAAAAAACAAATTCAGTCAATATTAGAAAAATTTGATGTTTGCTATATTGGCTGGCAAAAAAATAAAATGTATCGGTTGGGAGTTGCTGCCAATAAGTTACCAGAATATTTATATTCTGGTAAGCCTATTATTCATTCCTTTTCTGGTGCAGGAGATTTTGTACAACAGGCGAATGCTGGGATTAGTATTGAAGCAGAAGACCCTTTATTAATTGCTCAAGCAATTCAACAGATGTATCAGTTAACCGATCAAGAGCGAAGTAATTTAGGTAAAAATGGCCGTAAATTTGTTTTACAGCATTTAGATTACACTAAATTAGCTGATAAATTAGAACGAATCATTTTTCAGGATTTTGAAGAAAAAAATAATGAAACGTTTACTTGATATTACCATCGCTTCAATAGCCTTGATTTTACTTTCTCCACTTTACTTTATTGTCGCACGTAAAGTTAAAAAGAATTTAGGCTCACCAGTGTTATTCCGCCAAGTACGTCCGGGTTTGCATGGCAAGCCATTTGAAATGATTAAGTTCCGTACCATGAAAGATGCAATAGATGCGCAAGGTAATCCATTACCGGACAGTGAACGTTTAACACCCTTTGGTAAAATGTTGCGTTCAACCAGTCTGGATGAAATGCCAGAGCTCTGGAATGTGATTAAAGGTGACATGAGCATCGTTGGCCCCCGCCCATTATTAACAGAATATTTACCTTTATATAATGAAGAACAAGCCAAACGCCATAATGTGCGTCCTGGTATGACAGGTCATGCACAAGTCAATGGGCGTAATGCTATAAGCTGGGAAGAAAAGTTTAAGCTGGATACCTGGTATGTTGAAAATCAGTCGACACTGCTTGATTTTAAAATCATGTTTAAAACGGTACATAAAGTTTTAGCTAAAGACGATATTAATGAAGCAGGTGAAGTCACAATGACCAAGTTTACTGGTAGTAAAGTGAATCAAAATAATGACTGAAGTCTATGCAATTTATGGTGCTTCTGGGTGTGGCCGCAGCTTAATGCCGGTAGCACGAGAACATCTCGCTCGTCAAAATATTACTGCACAGATTTATTTTATTGATGATAGTCTGACTGAATCTAGCCAAATTAACGGTCATATTGCATTAAATTATGATGCTTTCAAAGCTTTATTTGCTGAAAAAAAGTTTGTTTTAATTGGCATTGCGAATAGCCAAGTTCGTCAAAAACTGGCGAATAAGTTAGAAAAAGATCAAATTGAGCTTTGGTCGGTTCAAGCGAATAATACGATCATTATGGATTGTGTGGAAATTGCGAAAGGTGCTGCTTTAAGTCCCTTTGTATCAATCACTTCAAATATCAAAATTGGTAAATGCTTTCATGCTAATTTGTATAGTTATGTTGAGCATGACTGTGTGATAGGGGATTATGTAACTTTTGCACCTGGTGTGAAATGTAATGGTAATATTCACATCCAAGATCACGCTTATATCGGTACTGGTGCAGTGATTAAACAAGGTACCCCAGACAAACCTTTAGTCATTGGCAAGGGTGCAATTATAGGCATGGGAGCCGTTGTCACTAAAAGTGTACCTGCAGGAGTGACAGTTGTCGGCAATCCTGCACGAATTTTAGAGAAAAAATAATTTTTCAAACCTTTTAAAATCTAGGAATAGGTAATGTTAAATACTGCATTTGAACCATGGCCAAGCTTTACTCAACAAGAGGCTGATGCTGTATCTAAAGTTTTACTTTCAAATAAAGTGAACTATTGGACGGGACAAGAATGCCGTGAGTTCGAAAAAGAATTTGCACAGTTTGCTGGAACTCAATATGCAGTAGCACTTGCCAACGGTACAGTTGCTTTAGATGTGGCGCTTAAGGCCTTAGGCATTGGAGCAGGGGATGATGTGATTGTCACTTCCCGTACTTTTTTAGCTTCTGCCAGTTCAATTGTCACAGCAGGTGCAAATCCAGTATTTGCCGATGTGGAACTGGATTCTCAGAATATTTCACGTCGCACTATTGAAGCAGCTATCACACCAAACACCAAAGCTATTATTTGTGTGCATTTGGCCGGTTGGATGTGTGATATGGATCCGATCATGCAATTAGCGACCGAGAAAGGCTTATACGTGATTGAAGACTGTGCTCAAGCACATGGCGCAATGTACAAAGGTAAAACTGCCGGCTCCATTGGTCATATTGCTGCTTGGTCATTCTGTCAAGACAAGATCATGAGCACTGGCGGTGAAGGCGGCATGGTCACCACCAATGATGAGTCGCTTTGGAAGAAAATGTGGTCCTATAAAGACCATGGTAAAAATTTTGACAGCATCTATAACAAACAACATCCACCAGGGTTCCGCTGGTTGCATGACTCATTTGGCACCAACTGGCGCATGATGGAAATGCAGGCGGCAATTGGGCGTATTCAGCTGACAAAAATGGTTGAATGGACTCAAAAACGTACAGAAAATATGGAAAAAGTTTTAGCAGCATTTGAAAGCAGTTCATATTTTACCGTGCATCGTCCATCCGCAGATTATGTCCATGCAGCGTATAAATGCTATGTACAGGTCAATACTGAGGCTTTACCAGAAGGATGGTCACGTGACCGCATTATGCAGGAAATCAATGCATCGGGCGTGCCTTGCTTTAGTGGTTCATGTTCAGAAGTTTATCTAGAACATGCATTTGATAATACGCCATGGCGACCTAAAACACGCTTGGTAAATGCTCAACAGTTAGGTGAAACTAGCTTGATGTTTTTAGTTCACCCTACTTTAAGCCAAGAGAGCATGAATAAAACTGTAGCGGGTATCCAGTATGTGATTAACCAGCTTTAATAGTGCATTGAGTAATGTGGAGCGTAAAAATATATGCTCCACATTATAAAATAGGTGGATTAAATGCATGGGATTTAGATTAAATCAAGAGAGATTTAATCTAGATAAAATAATCGAATTGAAAAAAGAAGCCTTTCCAGTGAAATCAATTATTGTTCCATTCGCTACAGCATCAAGACATAAGAAACAAAGCTTTTTAATCGTTTTAGATTTTTTGATTTTTCCTATTCTTATCTGGCTTTGTTATGCCATTCGTCAGTTTGACCTTGGCGCAGAGGTTGTTCCAAACTTGGCTTTTGGCTCTTTATGGGTCAGTGTTTTGGCGGTTTGTTCATTACTGGTTTGTGGTGTTTATCTTTTTATTGTACGTACCTTCAATGAGGTATTCATTGCTAAATTAGCACTCGCGACTGCCCTGACGGTTGTAGGTCTATATGCAATGGCATATTGGACAGATGCTTTTATTCCAACATCGATTCCTTTGATGTTTGGTTTCTTGATGTTTACCTGGATATGGGTAAGTCGTGGCATTATTCGAGCTGTGGTGAAGTCTTATTTACAGTCCGATATTCCGCGTAAACGTGTTGCAATTTATGGTGCCGGATATGCCGGTCAACAGGTGGCAGCCACACTCTACAGATCGGATGAACATTTACCGGTATTTTTTATTGATGATGATGCTTCATTATCGAGTCAAATGATTGGCGGATTAAAAGTTTATAATCCTGCACATGCTTTAAATTTATTTGAAAAACAACAGGTAGATGAAATACTTATTGCACTCCCTTCTGTAGGACGTGTGCGAAAAAGTGAAATACTTAAGTTTTTAGAGCCTGCACATCTTAAAATTACTGAAATCCCTGGTTTAACCAGGTTGATGGATGGTGAAATCCGCGTTTCAGACATCAAAGAAGTAGATATTATTGATTTGTTAGGTCGTGATCCTATCCCGCCTATTCAAGAATTATTGGCTAAAAATATCTTGAATAAAGTCGTGATGGTTACTGGTGCAGGTGGTTCAATTGGTTCAGAACTTTGCCGACAAATTATTAAAAATAAGCCTCAAAAATTAGTGATTTATGAGCTTACAGAATTTGCGCTCTATGGTATTGATAAAGAACTCAATTTAAATACCGATATTGAGATTATTCCTATTTTAGGAACAGTGCTTGATCAGGCAAAATTAGAACGAGTGATTGAACAATATCAAGTTCAAACGATTTATCATGCTGCTGCATATAAGCATGTGCCTTTGGTTGAGTGTAATCCACTCGCTGGATTAAAAAATAATTCGATTGGTACTGCATTTAGCTTAAATGCTGCGGTTAAAAAAGGTGTTGAAACTTTTGTTTTGATTTCAACAGATAAAGCAGTACGTCCGACCAACGTTATGGGTGCATCAAAACGTATGGCAGAATTGTACTGTCAAGCCATGGCTGAAGCACAGAACCAGACACAAGTCAGTATTGTTCGTTTTGGTAATGTTTTAGGTTCATCCGGCTCAGTCGTTCCTTTGTTTAAGCAACAAATTGCTAAAGGTGGTCCAATCACTGTGACCCATCCAGATGTAACTCGGTATTTTATGACTATTCCAGAGGCATCACAGCTGGTGATTCAGGCTGGTGCTTTGGGACAAGGTGGTGATGTATTCTTATTGGATATGGGTGAACCTGTCCGTATTCAAGATCTTGCACGACAAATGATTTCCTTAAGTGGATTGACAGTTCGTGAATCAGATTCGAAGCATGGGGATATTGAAATTCAATACTCCGGCTTACGTCCAGGTGAAAAATTGTATGAAGAATTACTGATTGATCATGAAGATACCGAGATCACACAACATACTCGTATTTTAAGATCCTTCGAAAAGCATTATCCTTTGAACGAGTTGATTGAAATCTTTGAAAGAATTAATACACTGACAGCCGTTGAGGAAGATGTTGATTGGGCTTTAGTGCAATTAGAACATTATGTTGATGGCTATCAACGTGGTAAAGAAATTAAAGTAAATTAATATTTAGGTATGATGATGATCAAAAAAGCGATTCTCCCTGTTGCTGGATTAGGCACACGTTTTTTACCCGCAAGTAAGTCGATTCCCAAAGAAATGGTGACGGTGGTTGATCGTCCGGCTATTGAATATGTGGTGAAGGAAGCTGTTGCAGCTGGTATAGAACAAATTATTTTGGTGACGCATTCTTCAAAAGCATCGATTGAAAACTATTTCGACCGTAACTTTGAGCTGGAAACGACATTAGAAAATAAAAAGAAATTTGATCTGCTTAAAGAAATTACTGAAATTTTACCACCGCATGTCAGTGTGATTAGTGTTCGTCAGCCACAACCTCTTGGTTTAGGTCATGCAGTACTGTGTGCAAAAGCCATTGTAGGAGATGAAGATTTTGCAGTTCTATTGCCAGATGTACTAGTTAAAGATGATCAAGTTGAAAATGATCTAGCGAAAATGATTGCACGTTTTGAAGCTACGGGATCTTCACAAATTATGGTTGAAGCAGTGCCTGAAAATATGGTGGATCAATATGGAATTGTTGACGTTAAACATTCACCGAATGAAGGTGAAAGTATCGTGATGCAGGGTATTGTTGAAAAACCTGCAATAGGTACAGCACCATCCAATCTTTCAGTGGTTGGTCGCTATGTTTTGCCTGCAAAAATTATGCAATTACTTGAAAATACACCGAAAGGTGCGGGTAATGAAATTCAACTGACCGATGCTATTGCCATGCTTCAGGAAATAGAAACTGTTGAAGCCTATCGTATGAAAGGTCAAACCTTCGATTGTGGGAGCAAAATTGGTTATTTAAAAGCAGTACTTCATTATGGTATTGATCATCCTCAATTAGGTGATACATTTAAAGGGTTAATCAAAGAATTAAAACTATAAAATTATAAAGCTAGGAGCTTCTATGAAAGTTGCGGTATTTGGACAAACCCTTTATGCAGGTGTAATGGCAGCTTTATTGGCAGAGTGTGGACATCAGGTGTATTGGTGTGATGTATTAAAAAAAACATCGTCAGAACAGGCTTATGCACAAGATGAAGCGGTTAAGCATTTATTGGAAAAACAAGCAAAAAATGGATTTCTTCAATACTGCAACTTCAATGAAATTTCTTTAGATATCGATGTTTATTTTTTTAGTTTAAGCCCTGCTGAAGAAGCACAAGGCATCGAAATTTTAAAAGAGCTCAAACAACGACCCATTATTCATCCTAAATTGATGATTAATGCTTCAACTTTGGGGTTGCATGGCACTGAAAAATTTCAAAAAATGCTATCTGAAGATGATTGGATTTATTTACCTGATATTATTCAAGAAGGTAATGCGCTACCAAGTATGACCCAAGCCGAACAGCTGATCGTCGGCTGTACTCAATCTGCAGTTCAAAACAAAGTCAGGGAATTGTTGCGTCCTTTATTTCCGCGTCAGCAACAATATCTATTTATGCCAATTCTTGATGCTGAATTTACCAAACTCAGTATTTCCGGCATGTTAGCAACGCGCATTAGCTATATTAATGATTTAGCTGTAGTTGCGGAAAAACTAGGCATTGATATTGAACATGTCCGTCAGGGTATGGCCGCAGACAGCCGAATTGGTGCGTCATATTTGTATCCAGGTACGGGCTTTGGTGGGGAAAACTTCTCACACGACATTATGACTTTAGCAAATACGGTTTCTGGTACTGGGGTTAAAAGCCAATTACTGGCTCAAGTTTGGGAAATTAACGAACAACAAAAAGAGCTATTATTTAGAAAATTATGGAACTATTTTAATGGTGACTTAAAAGGCAAAACAGTCGCCATTTGGGGAGCTTCATTTAAGGAAAATACCTCTCGTATTCAACAATCTCCTATTCATGTCATGCTGAATGCATTATGGGCACAAGGGGTTAAGGTGCAACTCCATGATCCTCAAGCACTTGCTGAAATTGAAAAAACATATGGTCATCGTGAAGACTTGATTTATTGTACGGATCAATATGAAGCTGTAAAAGATAGCCATGCGTTGTGTTTACTGACTGCGTGGAAGCAATACTGGAGTCCAGATTACAAGAAACTGCTCCAAACCATGCAGCATCCCTTAATTTTAGATGGTCGTAATATTTTTGATCCTGATTATGTCAAAGCACAAGGTTTTGCTTATATGGGAGTGGGGCGCTAATGGTACAGAATATTCAGCCTTATCCCGTAGAGAATTTAAATACTATTATTACTCGATTGAATTTTCTGAAAAATGAATTTGAACATAAGCATTTAACAGAATTATTTAAAGAAGATAATGAACGCTTTCATAAATTCTCTGTAGATCTAGATCCGATTGTTTATGATTTTAGTAAACATCGTGTAGATCAAAAAGTGATTGATTTACTTGTGCAGTGGGCGCACGCACAAGATTTAAAATCATGGATTAAAAGACTTTTTTCAACAGAAGAAATTAACTATACCGAGCACCGCTCTGCAATGCATTGGGCTTTGCGTCTTCCTGAAAATGATTCAGTACATTCACGGCTTTCCACTCAAGTACATTCGCAATTACAGCGAATGTTTGCCTTGGTCGAAAAAATCCATGCAGGGCAATGTCGCGGTGCAACTGGTGAAGTCATTCAGGATGTAGTGAATATTGGGGTCGGTGGATCAGACCTTGGACCACTGATGGTGACACAGGCTTTATCTGATTTTAAGCAAGCGACTGCAAAACCCCTCAGTGTACATTTTGTTTCGACTATTGATGGTAGTCAGTTATCCGAATTGCTGCATAAGCTGCGTCCTGAAACCACCCTGTTTATTATTTCATCCAAGTCATTTGGTACCATTGATACCTTATCCAATGCACAAACGGCGCGTTTGTGGCTAGAAAAGGCATTCGGTCAACATGTTCAAGTCCTCAAGCACCATTTTGTAGGTGTATCGACCAAACCTGAAAAAATGACTGAATGGGGGATTGCTGAGGAAAATCAATTTCTACTTTGGGATTGGGTTGGCGGGCGTTATTCTCTCTGGTCATGTATTGGCTTCCCTATTGCTTTAACGATCGGTGTGGAAGGCTTCAAGCAATTGCTTGCAGGCGCACATGCCATCGATCAACATTTCCAAACTGCGCCTTTAAGTCAGAATATTCCCGTACTGATGGGCTTGCTCGGGGTTTGGAACAATAATTTTCTTGATATTCAAACGCATGCAGTACTGCCGTATGATGGCCGTTTAAAATACTTTGCCTCTTATTTGCAACAGCTAGAAATGGAATCAAATGGTAAGTCGATTCAACGTAATGGTGAAAAAGTAGAATTAGATACCTGTCCAATCGTTTGGGGTGAAGTGGGACCAAATGCCCAGCACGCCTTTTATCAATTGTTACATCAGGGTACACAGGCAGTGAGTTGTGACTTTATTGCACCAGTGCAACGTTATAATTCTAACCAGTTTACCTATATAGATAATGCAGATGCATTAGTTGAACAGCATCATTTAGCCTTATCCAATTGTTTGGCACAGTCACGTTTATTGGCATTTGGTAATCAGGCGCTTGATCAAAATGTATTAGAAGATTTAGCACCTTATCAACAGTATTTGGGTAATCAACCGAGCAGTACCATTTTATTACAAGAATTGAATCCCTATAGTTTAGGCATGCTAATTGCCATGTATGAACATAAGGTGTTCGTACAATCTGTACTTTGGAATATCAATCCATTCGATCAATGGGGCGTGGAAAAAGGTAAGGAAATTGCCAATCAGCTATTACCCATTTTAAATGGTGATGTGCAGGATATTTCGAGTTTAGATGCCTCTACTCAAGGTTTAATCCAAATATTATTGGGAAAAAAACATGGCTAAAATTTTAGTGACCGGTGGGGCAGGTTATATTGGCTCGCATACCTGTGTGGAACTGTTAAATTCGGGACATGAGGTTGTGGTTCTGGATAATCTTTGTAATAGCTCAGAAGAATCCCTGAACCGTGTGCAGGTACTGACCGGAAAAACCTTAGCCTTTGTTGAAGGTGATATTCGTGATGCACAGGTTCTGGATCAGGTTTTTCAGCAGCATTCCATTGATGCAGTGATTCATTTTGCAGGTTTAAAAGCTGTAGGGGAAAGTCAGCAAATTCCATTGACCTATTTCGATAATAATATTGCAGGTTCAATTAGCTTGGTCAAAGCAATGGAACGGGCAGGTGTATTTAATTTGGTTTTTAGCTCATCGGCAACAGTTTATGATGAAGCAAATACATCTCCGCTGAATGAAGATATGCCAACAGGCATGCCGAGTAATAATTATGGTTATACCAAACTGATTGTTGAACAGTTATTAGAGAAATTAGCGATCTCCGATAAGCGTTGGTCGATTGCTTTATTACGTTATTTCAATCCGGTTGGTGCACATAAAAGTGGGCAAATTGGTGAAGATCCGCAAGGAATTCCAAATAATTTAATGCCATTTGTGACCCAGGTGGCAGTAGGTCGTCGTGAAAAGCTGTCTATTTTTGGCCAGGATTATGACACCATCGATGGCACTGGTGTGCGGGATTATATTCACGTGGTCGATCTGGCCAATGCTCATTTATGTGCCCTGAATAACCGTCTTGGGGCACAAGGTTGTCGTGCCTGGAATATTGGAACAGGCAATGGTTCATCTGTGCTTCAGGTTAAAAATACTTTTGAAAAAGTAAATGGTGTACCCGTCAAATTTGAATTTTCGCCACGTCGAGAGGGTGATGTTGCAACATCATTTGCCGATAATGCACGTGCAGTTACAGAACTGGGTTGGCATCCACAATACGGCTTGGAAGACATGCTTGCCGACAGCTGGAACTGGCAGAAGCAAAATCCGAATGGCTATCGCTAAAATGCTTGAATTTGTATGAATAAAATGGGAGCAAAATTGCTCCCATTTTTATTGTACGTGATACAGCAGTATTAACTCTGGATCAGCTGAGTTAACTCATCCACATAGTCTTGCATCGGTCGTGGATTTTGATCACGACGGCTTTCGATATTTAAACGTAAGAGTGGTTCGGTATTTGAAGCCCGCACATTGACACGCCAGGCACCAAAATCCAGGCTGACGCCATCCGTTTGATCAATTGCAGGTTTTTGATCGGCATAGTGATCGAAAATCTTTTGAATTGTTTCCTGAGTATCGGATACTTTGAAATTGATTTCACCCGAGCAAGGGAATTTGGCGATCATTTCTTCTACAAGGCTAGACAATGGTTTCTGGGTTTCAGACAAGACTGATAACGCCAATAACCACGGAATCATGCCGCTGTCGCAGTAGGCAAAGTCACGGAAATAGTGATGGGCACTCATTTCACCGCCATAGGCCGCATTGTGTTCACGCATCACATCTTTAATAAAGGCATGGCCTGACTTCGACTGAACGGTGATCCCTTGGTATTGTTCCACGATATCCAGCGTATTCCAGACCAGACGTGGATCATGTACAATTTTTTCACCCGATTGTTTCAGTAAGAAGGCTTGAGCCAAAAGACCAACAATATAATAGCCTTCAATAAACTGGCCTTTTTCATCAAACAGGAAACAGCGATCAAAGTCACCATCCCAGGCAATCCCCATATCCGCGCCATGTTCAATCACCGCATTACGGGTGCTGTCACGGTTTTCAATTAAAATCGGGTTGGGAATCCCGTTCGGAAAATTGCCATCGGCTTCATTATGAATTTTGATAAATTCAACCGGAATCTGCAGCTGTTGAAATTTTTGTTCAATCGCATCGACCACATGACCTGCAGCCCCATTACCGGCATTCATCACCAGTTTCATCGGACGGATTTTTGCCGGATCAATATAAGTCATCAGGTGATCAATAAACTCAGGCAGAATATTGTATTTTTCAGTACGGCCTTTGTGGGTGACTTCAATAAATTTACCTGATTCTGCTAAAGCCTGGATTTCTTTAAGACCGGTATCGGCACTGATTGGGCGCGCATTTTCGCGTACCAGTTTCATACCATTATAATCCATCGGATTATGGCTAGCCGTTACTTCAATTCCACCTTGAACATCGAGATGAAATGCGCCGAAATAAACTTCTTCAGTGCCGGTCATGCCCAGATCTAGAACATTGACCCCGGCATCATTTAAACCGCGAATGGTGGCCTGTTTTAAACCTTCACTGCTAAGGCGGATGTCACAGCCAATCACCACGGTTTTCGGTTGATAGATCTGTCCATAAGCACGCCCAACTTTATAGGCAATGTCTTCATTCAGTTCAGTGCCGAGTTTGCCGCGAATGTCATAGGCTTTAAAACAAGTGAGTTGTGTCATCTGAATTCTCTACATAATTCCTGAGAAGTGAAGTGTAGGCCAGTAATAAAGTTTCACCCTAAATTTGTGGTAACTAATTAATTTATATCGTTCATGATTTGGTTTTTTGAAAATAAAGTATCATCGTAGATCACAGTATATTCTCAACTCTATAAAAAAAATAGTAATAAAGTATCATCTTAAATATAAGTAGATACAATTCCAAGGCTAAAGCACTTATGCCATTGAGGTTACAGATATTTAAAAGGCTAATTCCCATAAAACTAAGAAATATCCAAACAACAAAAGATATTTTTTTCAATTGCTCATGCTATAGAAAAATCTATTAAGTAGATTTTAAAACTTCTGTAAATCGTTTTACCCAATCTTTAAACTCTTTATCAGATTTAGCTATCTCAAATTTGTTTTTTGGATGGTTAACACCTTTGGGAATACCAATATTTTTTAAGGATTCTGCAGTAGGCCAACGTAAAGAGCGTTTAATAATGTCTTCTTTAAAGCTCTGAAAATGTTGATCCCATATTTCCAAACTATCAACCTTAATAATTAATGTAGACAGTGATTTTCGATTGTCGCTGGTATCAATTTCTAGAATGACGAATTGTTTATTTTGAAATTCTAGCTGTGCTTCAGCGATACATCGAAAGTTACCATCATCAGTCATATGTACCTTGGATCGATTCACAGCAGGAAGCTTAGAAATGGTAAATCTAAATTTTGATAGAATATTATGCTGTGATCTGAATTCCTCAATCATAGCTTGAAATGCTTCAAATCGTTTCATGAATAGCTCAAGATCATCACTTTCATCTTGGCAATTTTCAAACTCTCCTCGGCCAATTTCTCCAAAAATACTAGATTCACCTGTACCTACGTCAGGTTCAGGTAACGTATTTATATCATCGTTATTAAGTCTACCCTTTTTACCAGAATGTTTAATTACTGCTTTTTTTGTTTCAAAAGGTGATGAGAGTGTCATTACTATTTTGGGTGAATCAATGATTACTGTTGGCTTATCACTATTAGCTTCTTTCTCATTATCAATTATAGGATCTTCATTTCTTGGAGCTTTACTGCCTCCTGAAGAACCGTCAGAACTTACTTGAGTATTTTTAACAGTAAATGTTGGACTACAAAAAATGACTGTATGATTAATTTCACTAGGTAAGTTTGATATTGCTAGAATTTCATTTACATAATATTTGTTTTTCTTTGGACTTAAATATACTTTTAATGTGATTTCAGCACCTTTTAATGAGGGTGGTACAAAATTGAAGTTCCAGAATTCTCGGATTTTTGTCTGATATTTTCCCTCAAAAAGATTCTTTGAGATGCTTTCAAAGGATGTGCGTGCTTCGGTATCGAGTAATATCCATGCGAGCAAGCGGCGCATCCCGATATTATCATATTGGGCTGGGGGGAAGTTACACCATTCAGGAATATTAATAAGAGTTCGGTTATCTTCTCTTATGATGTCAAATTCACGAGAAAAACGCCTTTGATCCAATGCGGTACGAGATAGATAGGCATTATGCAAGAATAATACTCTAGCGAGTTCTATTTGAGGTAAAATAATTTTAATATCTGTGTATTTTCCATGAATATCGCTAACAATATTACTAAAAATATATTGTCCTGATTCATTAATTAAAATATCCCATTTCTGAAAATCATCAATTTTAATAGTGATCGTAGACTCATTAAAAGGAGTAAAGAGTTTAGTTTGATTGAATCGACGATTTCGTGCCAATAATGGCATGTTAGAAAAACGAGCATGGTTAAGTATATATCTCTGATCTTTTGTTGAATATTTATCATTTTCTAATCCAACAGTGATATTCCATTCACTATTTTTTATATCTTTAAAAATAGAACCTAAAAATGTAATTCTCGCATTTTCAGGAAAATTTTTAATTTTTATCATCAGTGCTTTACCATTTTAATCGTTGGTTGTTTGACTAGAAATTTATCATATATATAGAGACTTATTTTATTATATTTTAAAATTGTTTCATAAAAGTACGGATTCAATTCAATTAATTTTTAATCATATTAGGAAATTCATGAATGATATATTCTAGAAATTTTTTCGTTTCAGAAGTCATCCTCTCCTCACTTAATCCAGCTGTTCGTAGAATGCGCCACTGAGGAAGTGGTTGTCTGTTGAGATTACTATCTATAAAAACTTTTGTTAGACGCCTGATTTGAAAACAGCTAATATCTTCACAATATCGCTCTAGAAAGCATCTAATTAGGGGGAGTTTTTGCAAGTTTTTTTCTAATGTATTTGAAGTGGACGTCTGTTTTAACCACCATTTCGTAGAACGTCTCGGACTATCTAAATCCCAGATTAAAGTATTCTTAAGTTGGATAAGTTGCCTTACATACAAAAGATCGCGTTTTTGCCAATCAATTTTAGTCCCTTGTGGAATAAACTTCTGATGGAAGTTTTGGTTGGTCTGCAATAGCCAATCTTTATCGTTTCGATATAACCATGCATAAAGAGCTGCCTGCAGGTGACGAGCGGGTTTAACCCCATGGTTTTGTACTAAATCTACCCATTTTTCACGATTCTCAGCTCTGGTTATTTCAAAATTAGTATCTTGCGGTTTTATTTGATTATTTTGTTGAGAGACTACTTTCTGGAAGGATTTAACTTGAGTGAATATATCTGCAAAAGACCAGTCAGTATTCAAAAAAGCTTCGATTACAATAATATGCTCCAAATAACTAAAGCTTTTGCGATGTTTTCTAAAAATATGACGTAGCCAACTGGTTTCAGATGCTAAGTCATCCAAATGATATTGCCTAAGAAATTTTTGTGACCACCGTAATGATATTTTTTCTAAAATTTGGTCGAAAGCAATTTGGTTTTGCCCACGTATACAGCCATTTCGTTTAGCTAGTTCATTATAGAATATTGTCCACTGTTCATAACTTGATGATACAAAAGGTGGTATAGATAGCAATTCTATTAATTTTGAGCTAATAAAAAGTTCATCATTTGTTGCCGATTCCTGATTCCATTCAGTACAGGAAATATCTGAAGGTACAATGAAGTCATGTCGATGTAATGATCTTAAATCTAGTGTTGATTCGACAAGTTTACCGTGTTGTGGACAGCAAGCTCCCTGTATTTGCCATAAACGCAACCAGTAGAATTCACCTTTTTGAAGAGCTTGCTCTTTCAAACATTTTGGACAGTAGCGTAGTTTGTGAATAATAGGGATTCGTGAAGCATTAATTCCCAAAGAAAGATGTATTGAGCCTTGTGAAATATTAGCCATCCATTTGATACATTGTTTTCTTCTTACTTCAGGTACAAATGGTGCATATATAGGAAATAATGTATGTTTGTATATTATATTTTGTAGACTCAATTGTTCTTCAGAATACTGATTAACGATCGCATTAAGATGGCAGGGTAAATCAACCGTAGCAATAACCTGCCTATTTTTAAATACAGCATCAAGTAATTGCTTTGGACTTTCAAATGCCAAGCGGATTCCAGCACGAGCCACTGTACTATAAATAAGTTCATGTTCATAAGGCATAGGAAAATTTAGCATATCTAACTCACTTCTTTTATCCAATGAGATATATCAAAGATCAGATCTGTTTGGGTTTTTAGATGATCATAAAAACTTTGGTCATTCTCTTTTTGTGAAAATTGAAAACGTAAGTCAACTGAATCCAATGTATGCCATTGATTAAATTTAAGTAGGTTGGATTTAGGTGTTTTAGGTTTAGATAATGAGGAATCCTTTATTGGATCTATATCTTGCTTTAACCAGTCCATAATAATGGGAAGTAACTCGGTCAAGTGTTTATCAGGATATTCGGTAAATATCTTTTTAACCATTGGTATCAAAAGCTTAGTTTCATAACCAAGTTCAAGTAATAGATTGTGTAAGCGGATAGATTCGTCATGTCCTTGATATTCAGCAAGCTCATCTTCTTGCTCAAGTGCACTTTCTTCGATTTTGGAAAAGAGTTTTAACAATTGTCTGTCAATTTCAGGTGTGATCAAATCAGGATATTGTGCAATCCGTCTAGCATCACCTGAACGTAAAGCATCTATAATATGATGAATTGGTTTAAAATCTTCTTGATATGTATTTTGGAGCAATTTTACAGTAATTCGTTCTAGACCAGACTCAATTGCCCGTATTTGTGCAAGGACAAAAAGCTTAACAGTTACATCTAAAATACCTTGGGTTAGATCAAACCAGCATTGTCGTAACTCCTCTGAGAGTAAGAGATCAGCTTTTCTTAACCATTGATATTTCCAAAGAGCCTCTGTAAATGTCATCCACTCAGATTTTCGAACTTTTCCATCTGGAGTTTTTATTGCAGGCTCATTTTTTATAGGTTCCCAGTGGATTGAACCAAAACCTACAGCTCGACGTGATGAGCGCAGATCACGCTCAAATATATTACTTGCTTTAGGTGTTCCTACCATAATGATTGGCAAGCTATAAACATTCACTAAAGTCACAAAGAAATTTAACATTTCATCAGAATTTTTAGATCTGTTTGCCATGAGGTGTTGAATTTCATCAATTACCAAAAGACCGATTGCATGAAGATGGGCAATGTGTCCCATAAGTTGCAAGAGCTTTTGTTCATTATGTCTTTTTTGAGTATATTGTTGTTCATAATTAGTTCCTAAAGCACGGTCAACAGCACTAAAGAAACTTAAATATAGAGATTTAAGTGAGCCATTATATGGGCAGTCTATTTTTAGATAGACCAGTTGAGTGAAATTATGTTCAGGATGGTAAATTTTTTGTAGGTAATTTTTAAGAATGCGATTTAATGTGGTTGTTTTGCCACTACCAGAGAAGCCAATAAACACTAGACTCTGTGCTGTTGATATTAAATCTGTATGGCGAGAAGCATTAAAATCATTGCTTTTAATATGTTCAAAACTATTTTGTAAATGCCGATTTAAATCACCTGTAGTAATATTTCGTCCTACATAGCCTTTTCTCAACATAATAGAAATTTTTTGTTCTAATGTTAAATGTCGTTTAATAGGGTGAAAAAAATTATTTAATAACTGCGATATAATATGAGCACGAGTATTATTGGGGAGTTGTCTATCGGATAACTTAAATTCAATAGTGCCTTTAATGGCTTGGATTGTATCTTTTGCCTCAAAAATTACGGGTAATGCCTCGATAAAAGGATTCCCCTGATAATCAGAAACTGGACTTGCTGTATACACTGCATGGTTATTTTTATTCTTCATAATCGTATCCTGCCTATTTATATTTCGTGAATATCAACTTTCATCATTAGAATCTTCAAGATCATCTAGTAAATCTTGATAAACTCCAAAACGAAGTCTGTAATCTTCATCATCTTCTAAGTTTATGAATTGTTTGGACTTAGGCATATGGAGAATATTGTTTTCAGTTTTTGAAGATGACTCAGGGTGCTCTAGAACCGTCAAAGCACTTTTTGATGATTTTTGACTATTATTTCTCTGTTTCAATCGTTCAATATCTTTTTCAGCCTGTTTGTTTTCACGGAGATTAGTCAAACGTTGTTTTTTACTGGATGTAGAAGAAGGTTTGTTTTTATCTGCCTGAGCAATAATTGATTCAATACGTTCTTCAATATATGCTTGAGACCTATTGGTTTTTAGATTTTGAGCGGCTTCTACTTTCTTTTGTTCGTGTTGAACTTGCCAAACTTCCCAAAAACTACAGCCTATAAATTCTCTTGATCTTGGAGAAAGTGTAGCTTCCCAATAATCTAGACTATGCTCCTCATAAAACACATAAATTATTTCTGCATTACTTGGGTCATAAGCTACTTGAAATGATTGTGGACGAGAAATAGATTTTTTACGATGCATCCAGCCTTGTTCATATATTTCAGGGCAATGATAAAATACTCCAAACACTCTTAGTCCAAGGTCAGATAAGGTTGCTTTAACTTTAGGTAATAAAGCAACACGTAATGCTTTTTCAGAAACCTGTTTTAATTGACCTACGCGATGTTGTATTCCCCAATTCCATAAATGAATAGGAACTAAAGGAAGATCACTAGGCATATCTATATCACGATCATAAGTTGTCAATTGATGTGACGTATTGTGTGTAAGGATTGAACCAATAATGATCTGCTTAAATTCAGTTATCGTAAGTGTCGCATCTAACCGATAGTCAGACCCCCCACGTTTTTTCTCTTTAGCCTGTTGTACTACACCAGAAGCAAAAGGCTTAAATGTTGCCTGAATAGTTCTGAAATAACGCTCTACAATAGGTTTTAAATCTCCACGATAAGGCGGGGTATTCTCGATACGAATAGAAAATTTATATTCTAAAGCTTCAATCTGATGTCCTAATAATTCACCTCTATCTGCCAAAATGGCATCAGGTAATCCAATACACGGCCAGTCATCGTGTGTAATTTCATAACCATATTGTTTACACAACTCAACTTTATCTGTCATGGCAACTTGTAGAGCTTGCATGGCAGTCACATAGGAAGCATTTTCAAATCCAATATAGAAACCAACTACCATTCTACTAAATACGTCAGCAACTAGATAAATAGTCGGCCGTCCAACAATACAAGCACGATCAGAATCCGATACAAGATAAATATCTGCAATGGTTGCATCAATTTCATAGCGAGATCCAGGTCCTAAGACTTGGGTGTTTACAGTTGAATAGAGCTCTCGGATATCTTTTGCATAAGTAATTGGATTAGTTCGAGCAGTCAGCTGAGTTAGTTTGGGAAAATCACGATCATAAAAATATTTAAACTGCCAGATAGTTGGGATTTCGCTATCAGGAATATCTGGAAATAATGTATGATACATCGTAGAAAATTTACGATGAGCATAACCTAAAGAATATTTATCCTTTGTTAACATATATTTATTGATAATAATTCTAAATAGCCTTTCAATATTCTGATCAACTAATGCACCAACACCTTCAGTATATTTTCTTGGTCTCCCTAATTTTTTATCTTTTGCAATACGCTTAGTACCTTTAGCACCAGAATTTTTATAACTGGGAATAAGGGCATTTGGTGTTTGACCTCGTTGCCAGTATCGACGTGCCAATCTATAAATAGTCTGATGGGTTGTTTTGTGCTGTTTAATAATTGTTTTAACAAGGCTAAAGCGTATAGACGGATCATAGAAATTTTCATTAGAAATGAGTAAATCTATAATGTTCATTCCCATATCACGTTTTTTTTGCTGGACAGACCCTTCTGTTACATTAATCAATGAAATATCGGCAAAAGGATCTTCGATTATTTCTGCTTCGCCTGCCTCTATGGCTGTAAGTAATTCCTCTTTTTCAATTAAAAAGGGATTTGCATGGTGGTGGTTTAGATCAATCCATATAATATGAGAAGGAGTGATTTTAAGAAGTCGGTAGTCTTCACCGTGAAACTTATATACATCATTGATTCGAAACATGGCGAATTTCCTCCCATATTTCAAAATTCCCTAATTTAATCTCAGAAGCCTTAATCTTTTTATAGTCTTTAGTTATATCAAAAATGAAATAACGTTGAGCAAGTAGTTCTCGAAGCTCTGCTAAAGACGCACCAATTGGTAAATTATATGATTGATCTATTTTTTTACTTAAATCGATTAAATTGAGTTCAGGATATTGTGTAAATATATGAATGTACAAATTTAACTGATCATAAATTGTAGTACTAGATTCTCTCATGGCTGGATAAAGCCATTTGATGTTATTCAAAATAACTAAAGGAATTTCTTTTTCTGTAAGGATATACCAAGGTGTTTTTGTACTTTTCCAATATCTACGCTCTAGTTCTAGTTTTTCGATGATTCTCTCATTCTGTAAGTTATTTGTGTATTTAGTTCGAATGGCAAAATTTGGTTGGTCAGCAGTTTGACTATTAACATAAAAACTTGAACTTATAGTTTGTAGAGTATCTCTAACTTTTGGGTGAGAGATTTTAGCTTGTTCTGATATTTCCAGCGTAGCATTGAGAGGTAAGGGAAATTGCTCTCTAATATCAGTAATTAAAGGATTCCAGTCTAAAAGTAGAAAAATCGCAAGTTCTAAATCAGATAATAAATGATGGGTACGTTTTGTTGTATGACCAAAAACTCGGTGAGAACGACCTTTTGAACTAACATCCCGTATAGTAATCCATGGCTTATAATCTTTTAGATAGCCTTGTCCACGTCCTTCTTTAATCCAGCGTTTCTGCTGATGTTCTGTCGCCATAACAAATCGCCTGCTCTTCCTTATTAATTCAGAATAGCAGGCGATTAATAATTAGGCAATACAGGATGGTACTTTATTACCTGGGATGAAACTATATTACCTAGGGTGATACTTTATTACTTAAATACACAACCAGCCTTTTATATATTAAATCTTTATTCTACGGTGACCGATTTCGCCAAGTTACGTGGCTGATCGACGTCGGTGCCACGCAGTACCGCGACATGGTAAGACAGTAGTTGCACTGGGATACTGTAAACAATTGGAGCAAGGATCGGGCTGATACTTGGGACATGGACCACATGTTGGCGGTCTTTTTCTTTAATCCCACTGTTTTCATCAGCAAAAACAAATAACTCACCACCACGGGCTTGAACTTCTTCCATATTGGATTTGAGTTTATCTAGCATGTCATCTTGAGGGGCAAGAATCACCACAGGCATGTCATTATCAACTAGAGCTAATGGGCCATGTTTGAGTTCACCTGCAGCATAACCTTCAGCGTGGATGTATGAAATTTCTTTCAGTTTCAAAGCGCCTTCAAGTGCAATAGGAAACTCTGTACCACGACCGAGGAATAGGCAGTGTTGTTTCTCTACAAACAATTCAGATAAACGCAAAATATCTTTATCTTTTTGCAGGGTATCTAAAATTACTTTTGGTGTATGCCATAAATCAGTAATGATCGCGCTGGTTTTTTCAGCGCTGATACTTTGTTTCACTTGACCAATTTTTAAAACCAACAGCATAAGTGCTGCAAGTTGAGTAGTGAAGGCTTTAGTCGAGGCAACCCCAATTTCTGGCCCAGCCAAAGTGAGTAAACTATGGTTGGTTTCACGAATCATTGAAGATGTTGCAACATTACAAATGGTCAGGGTGGCAATGTTTAAATTTTTTGCAGCAGCACGTTTTTGTGTATCACGAAGCGCAGCCAAAGTATCAGCCGTTTCACCTGATTGAGAAATACACACATAGAGTGTGTTATTTACAATCACCGGGGTGCGATAGCGGAATTCACTGGCAATTTCAACCTGACAAGGCAAATCAATCAGTTGTTCGAACCAGTATTTTGCGATCATGCCAGCATGGTAACTTGTACCACAGGCAATGATTTGTACTTGTTGAATTTTTTCAAAATCAACCACAGCATTTTTTAAGAAATCTTCACGTAAAACATTTCCGTTTAATGCTTGGGAAATGGTTTGTTGAATCGCTTCTGGTTGCTCATAAATTTCTTTGAGCATGTAGTGTTTGTATTCACCTTTCGATGAATTGCTCACAGTCGCATCTAATTCTTTAACAGGACGTTCAACCAATTGACCATTTACAAATATTTCAATGCTATTGCGGGTTAAACGCGCAATATCACCTTCTTCAAGGTAAATAAAGCGGTTGGTAATTGGAAGTAAAGCCAATTGATCTGAACTGATAAAGTTTTCACCAATCCCGACACCAATCACCAAAGGTGAACCTTCACGCACGGTAATGAGTTCATCAGGATGATCGGTATGTACAATCCCGAGTGCATAAGCACCTTTGAGTTGCGGAACAACTTGTTGTACTGCAGTTAAAAGGCTAGAAGTCGATTTCAATGCATCATTGACTAAATGTGCGACAACTTCGGTATCGGTTTGTGAAGTAAATACATAACCGAGTGCTTCTAGATCATCTTTAAGTTCTTGATAGTTTTCGATGATGCCGTTATGAACAACAGCCACCGTGCCTGAAATATGTGGATGAGCATTATCTTCAGTTGGTTTACCATGCGTTGCCCAACGAGTATGGGCAATACCGAGTGAACCTTGAATATCAGCTTCTGCTACTGCCTGTTCCAAGTTGACGACTTTACCAACACGGCGTTCACGCAGTACATGGCCGCCATTAATCAGCGCCAGACCTGCCGAATCATAGCCACGGTATTCCAGGCGTTTTAAGCCTTCAATTAAAATATTGCTAATATTACGTTCAGCAACGCCACCGACAATTCCGCACATATTTAAATCCTCTTATTTTTTCAGTTTTTGGGGGCGTTGATAGTTTTCTTTAGCCACTTGTTTTGAACGTTCGAAAGCTAGGCTATTCTCGGCAACATCACGGGTAATCACTGATCCTGCGCCAATGGTTGCACCATTGCCAATGCTTACAGGGGCAACCAGTGAGCTATTTGAACCGATAAAAGCAGCATCGCCAATAATGGTTTTATATTTATTTGCACCGTCATAGTTACAGGTAATGGTACCCGCACCAATATTTGAACCTGCACCGACTTCAGCATCACCCAAATAAGTGAAGTGATTGGCTTTAGACCCTAGACCAATGCTTGAATTTTTAACTTCAACAAAGTTACCAATATGCACTTCGTTGGCAAGTTTGGCACCTGGGCGTAAACGTGCAAATGGACCAATTTGCGCATCACTACCCACAACAGCATTATCAAAGATACTATAAGGTTGAACTTTGGTGCCTGATGCAATCACAGTATTTTTAATCACACAACCGGCACCAATTTCAACATCATCACCAAATTCACAATCACCTTCAATAATCACATTGATGTCAATACGAACATCTTGACCAACTTTTAAGTTGCCACGTAAGTCAAAACGAGCAGGATCGATTAAATGCACGCCTTGCTGCATGAGTTTTTTTGCTTGGTGGTTTTGAAATTCACGTTCTAATGCTGCAAGTTGAACACGGTCATTAACCCCTTCAACTTCAAAAGCAAGTTCTGGTTCAACAGAAGCAACTTCCAAGCCATCTACAATCGCCATAGCAATAATGTCAGTCAGGTAATACTCACCTTGCGCATTTTCATTCGAAAGCTTGGGTAACCATTGATGCAATTTGGCATTGCTGACACAGTAAATACCGGTATTAAATTCTTTAATTTTACGTTGTTCATCATTAGCATCTTTATGTTCAACAATGGCTTGAATCTGACCATTTTTACGAACGATACGACCATAACCTGTTGCATCATCAACAGTTAAAGTCACAATACCAATGCCTGTTTGTGCTGAAGCATCAAGTAGACGTTGTAGTGTCTCTTGAGTCACACACGGTACGTCACCTGAGAGGATAAGAGATACACCTTCAGTAGGAAGTACGGGGAGTGTTACTTTTACGGCGTGACCTGTCCCGAGTTGTTCCGCTTGTTCAACCCATTGTATATTTTCTTGTGCGAAAGCTTGCTGTACTTTATCGCCACCATGACCATAAATGGTAATAATATTTGCCGCATTGAGTTTTTTTGCCGTTTCAATCACATGACCCAGTAAAGGACGTCCTGCAAGGGGTTGTAATACTTTCGGTAAATTAGAACGCATACGTGTCCCTTTACCTGCAGCAAGAATAATAACGCTAGTAGACATCTGTAATCCTACAATTTTTAGCTTAAGCCATCATGAACAATAAATAAATGTAAATGCACAGTGCAGCCCAAATGCCGGCGATAATATCGTCAAACATAATGCCAAAGCCGCCACCGATTTGACGATCGATCACGCGAATAGGCCAAGGTTTCCATACATCAAACAAACGAAATAAGGCAAATCCAACCACTACCCATAACCAGCTCATGTGCCCTAAATAAATGAGGGGTAAAAAGGTAATGGATTGTCCGGCAAACTCATCCCAGACAATGCGACCATCATCATGAACACCCATAACTTTGGCGGTTTGCCCACAAATATAGATGCCCACAAGGGACATCACAAAAATAGCCAAGATGGAATTCACAAATCCCAATGCCAGCCAAATAGGAATAAACAGCAATGCAAAAGCGGAACCGAATGTTCCTGGGGCTTTGGGAGCTAGTCCAGAACCAAATCCCACACCACAAAACACGATGCAGCGGTTTGACCATGACATGTTTTTAAAATTGATGCTGGGTTTATGCAAAGTGTTGGTATCCATGAAATTGCAGCGAATGATCTACGCCATTCTGCATAAAAGTTAAGCCTTTTTGTTGGGCGATTTGTCCAATCTTGGTAATGTTGACATCTAATTGTTGTTGCAAAAGTTTTTCATAATTTTGCGGGCTTATTGTAAAGCATAATTCATAGTCGTCGCCACCCGCGAGTGCGTATTGCCATTGCTTTTCTTGTTGTAATTTTTTTAAAGCGGCATCAACCGGTAGTTGATCTAAATCCAAAGTTGCACCGACATGCGATGCTTTAAGGATATGCCCTAGGTCTTGGGCTAAGCCATCTGATACATCAATCATGCTTGATGCCAAGCCTTTTAACTTTTGACCGAGCTGACAACGTGGTGTGGGATAATCCAGACGTTTTTGTAAGGGATGACCCAAATGTTGCAATGCATAAGCGGCATCACCGACTTGACCACTGACACAAATAAAGTCACCCACTTGAGCGCCAGAACGTGTTACAGCTTGGCCTGTTTCAATCCAGCCGAGGGCAGTGACTGAAATGGTCAGATGAGGACTTTGCGTGGTGTCACCACCAATTAAACTGACTCCAAATTGATCGCAACAATCATATAAACCCTGACTAAAGCCTTTCAGCCAGTCATGATCAATTTGGGGTAAGCTCAATGCAAGAAGAATACTATGCGGTTTGGCACCCATTGCAGCAATATCAGATAAATTGACAGCAACAGATTTCCAGCCAATGGCATGTGGGTTGGTATTTAAGGGGAAATGTCGACCGGCAACCAAAGTGTCGGTACAGATAACCAATTGCTGGTTGGGTGGGGGAGTGAGCAAGGCTGAGTCGTCACCAACACCTAAATCGACAGAATTGACATCGGTAGATGTAACAGTCTGACGATTGAAATAGGTGTCAATAATCGAAAACTCAGCCATACAACAAATCTACTGAAAAATTAGTCGGCTTGTTGCTTTTCTGCTGCACGTAAGCTTGCTGCTAAACGGTCCAATACACCATTGATGTATTTATGGCTGTCTGCACCGCCAAAGTGTTTAGCAAGCTCAATCGATTCATCTAAAACGACGCGATATGGAATTTCAAGATGATCTTTCAATTCATAGGCACCCAGACGAAGGGTTGCGAGTTCAACGCCATCAAGGGCGCTAACTTCGCGGTCAAGCACAGGGATTAAGAGCGCATCCAATGCTTCATGATTGGCAACCACTTGAGTCAACAATTCATGATAATAGCCGAGATCCACTTTGTGCATGGCATTTTCCACACGCGTACGTGCTTCAATCTCATGCACCGGATTGTGGCTCATCTGCCATTCATAAATTCCTTGTACAGCAAAGCGACGTGCTTTACGTTTCGCTGCATAAGTTGCTTGAAGTGTTTGCGACATAGCGTTAAATAGCCTTTAACAAGTTAACCATTTCAATCGCAGTAAGGGCAGCTTCGCCACCTTTATTACCTGCTTTTGTTCCAGAGCGTTCAATCGCTTGTTCAATACTATCCGTAGTCAATACACCGTTGATCACTGGTAAGCCAGTATCCAGGCCAACAACGCCTAAACCTTTGGCACATTCACCCGCAACAAAGTCAAAGTGAGGCGTGCTTCCACGAATCACGGCGCCAAGTGCAATGATCGCATCAAAACGATCTGAAGCGGCAAGTTTTTTTGCAACGACAGGAAGTTCCCAAGCGCCAGGTGCGTGAACAACAGTGATATTATCCTCTGATACGCCATGACGTTTCAACGTATCAATTGCACCTTCTAGCAAATGTTCAACAACAAAGCTATTAAAGCGACCCACTAAAATCGCGTAACGGCCTTCGCTCGCGAGATGTAACATACCTTCAATACGGCGAACTGCCATAGCAACCTCGATTATTTCTTAAGTTGTTTGATGTGCGGTGATGTATTCCACCACTTCTAAGTTAAAGCCAGATAGCGCGTTGAAACGTAATGGAGAGCTAAGCAACTTCATTTTTTCAACACCTAAATCACGTAAAATTTGTGCGCCTACACCAATCGTTTGATATTGCTGTGAAAGCGCAGCATTAGATTTTGTTGGTTTTGGCGCAGTCAAGCTGTCCAGTGCAGGACCCAAATCCTGTAAGTGGCGTTGACCAATCCAGACCAAAACACCGCGATCACTGTTGGCAATTTCTTTCAGTGCACGGTCTAAGTTCCATGCCGGTTCGCCATCTTGCTTATTCAGTTTAAGTAAGTCACGTGCCGGATTAAAGCCATGTACACGAACAGTAGTCACGCCGTCTTTCGGTTGACCTTTCACTAAAGCTAAATGAACGTCTGGATTACCAATTTCGCGGTAACGGTATAAATCAAAGGTACCGTATTCTGTATCAATGCTTTGTTGGTCAATACGTTCAACCGTTTGTTCATTGGTCATGCGGTAATGAATCAGATCGGCAATGGTACCCATTTTCAAACCATGTTTTTCTGCGAAAACTTCAAGGTCTGGACGGCGAGCCATGCTGCCATCTTCATTAATAATTTCACAAATTACAGATGCTGGCTCAAGACCTGCTAAACGAGCAAGGTCGCAACCTGCTTCGGTATGACCGGCACGGTGCAATACGCCACCCGGCTGCGCCATCAATGGGAAAATATGTCCGGGTTGTACGATGTCTGCAGGTTTTGCATGTGCCGCAACTGCAGTTTGAATTGTATGTGCACGTTCAGCAGGAGAAATACCTGTGGAAATACCTTGCGCTGCTTCAATCGACAATGTGAAGTTGGTGCCGTGTTGTGCACCGTTCGCATCCACCATTAAAGGTAGATTGAGTTGCTGGCAACGGTCGCGACTAAGCGTTAAGCAAACTAAACCACGCGCATGCGTAATCATAAAGTTGATGTCTTCTGCACGTACGTGTGTCGCCGCAATGACTAAATCACCTTCATTTTCACGATCTTCATCATCCATCAGGATGACCATTTTTCCTGCACGGATATCTGCTACGAGCTCTTCAACGGTATTGAGCGGCATCAACCTTCACCTTCTTTTTGTCTCAAATGACATTTTGCTTGCATTGATTGCTGCATAGTCTAACGTGTTTTGACGTCATTTGCCTATGCTTATTGATTTCCCTAAACTGCCCATTGTTATACACAGTCGTGGAATGCTTGAAAAGAGGACTTTATTTTAAAAAAACGTGATTATGCCCAATCTTTAAACAATTGAAATACATAAATAATGACAAGCTTATGCAAAATGGTGATGATTGACTGGATTTTAAACTGCTATTGCATAAAAAAAAAGCTCCCATCTTTCGATGAAGGCTTTTTTGAAATTTTTCATTCGTGAACTGATGAGTTGTAAAATCAGGCTTGGTTGGATAGATACGCTTTTGTCTATGACAAAGTTCAGCAGATGAATGGAATTTACGACAAACGCATCAGGAATTACAAGTACAAAATAAAGTTCAATTACAGATTATCTGATTAATATTTAAGCTTTTTTATGTGACTATCAATTGGATCATAAGAATAAACTTATCTTTAGTCGAATAGGCTGATCCATTATTAGGGTTAACTAATAATCTACTTTATAAAGATTAGGGATGCCGGTATGATGTCATCCACATATTTAACTTAATATGATTCACTAATAAAAAGCTTATATACATGGAATTTCCAGAACAACATCAACTGAAAAAACTACCAAGACTTGAGCCGCGTGGTGGCTTAAATGTAATGCAGGCTGCTATTCGTGCACTCTTATTAAGGGAGTTACAAACTCGCTTTGGTCAATACCGTTTAGGATATTTATGGGTCTTTCTAGAGCCCTTATTAACCATTGGGATCATGGTGATACTTTTCGGTACAGTCATGCAAAGAACATTACCCGGTATGGATTATGAGGTCTTTTTAATTAATGGCATTATTCCATTCTTTATGTTTAGAACAGGAGTGACGCTGGGAATTAGTGCAACTGAGTCAAACAGAGGGCTGTTTAGCTATCGTCCAGTAAAACCGATCGATGCTTTGCTCGCGCGTAATATTCTTGAGTTTTTGCTGAAATTTACGGCTTATATCGCTTTTACTGCAGCATTTGTATGGTTTGGCTATAACATCAGTTTTGAACAGATTCCGCAGCTTTTGGGCTATTGGGCGCTATTATTTATATTTATGCTGGCATGTAGTCTTATTTTTATTGTGATTGGCGATTTTTCACAAGAAGTGGGTAAATTTCTTTCAGTATTTTTTTTAGTTCTTTACTTCCTGTCTGGCATTTTGTATTCCATCCATATTATTCCAGTGGAATATCGCGAATATCTACTTTATAACCCGCTAATTCATATCTTTGAGTTAATGCGTCATGCTGTTGCGCCCAGCTACAGTTTAGTACCAGGGATTAGTTTAAGTTACTTTATATTATGGATAATTATATCTTTATTTATCGGATTACTACTGTATAAGCGCTTTGAACACCATATGGTGAAATCAAAATGATCGAATTAAAAAATTTAACAAAATCATATATAACACCCAAAGGCCGGCATTATGTCTTTAAAAATTTAAATGCTTTTTTACCCGAAAATAAAAGTGTAGCTCTATTGGGTAAAAATGGTGCAGGCAAGAGTACTTTGCTACGTGTCATTGGTGGGATTGACTATGCTGATTCTGGCAGGGTTATTACCAATAAAACGATTTCATGGCCAGTGGCATTGTCAGGTGGCTTTCAAGGCAGCCTAACAGCCAGACAGAATGTTCGTTTTGTCGCCAGACTTTATGTAAATAGTCACGATGAAGTCGAACATGTAGTAAATTTTGTTGAAGAGTTTGCTGAAATTGGTAAATACTTTGATATGCCGATGAAAAGTTACTCGAGTGGTATGCGTAGCCGGATTGGTTTCGGTTTGAGTATGGCTTTTAATTTTGATTATTACTTGCTGGATGAAGCGGGTGCTGTAGGGGATGCATCTTTTCGGAAAAAAAGTCAGGCTTTACTCGATGAACTCAAAGAAAATTCAAATATTATTATGGTTTCTCACGACTTAAAAGATTTAACCCGTAATTGTGATGTAGCTTTCTTGGTGAGAGATGGCAAAGCAGAATATTTTGATAATGTACAAGATGCAGTAGAGGTATATAAAGCGTATGCAAGCTAAAATAAATAAGCGACTTTGGATCGCCTATACCTGCTGTGTTCTCATTCCGGTATTCATCATTGTATTTTATCTTTTTTCCTTTGCGAAAGATCGTTATCAATCTTCTTCTATAGTACTGGTGAAGCAGGTGGCCGATACCCCAGTGGTTGATGCATCAGGAATAGGTGCTTTGTTGGGAGTGCCAAATACCAGTCGAGAGGATTCTCAAATTCTGAAGGAATATATTAGCTCTCGCGATATGATTGAGCAGTTAGATCAAACGCTGAATCTGCGTCAGGAATTTTCATCAGTCAGAGACCCAATCTTTGCCCTGCCTAAAGATGCTTCAGTGGAAGACTTGGTCGGATATTTTAATAAAATGATTAAAGTCGAGCTTGATGAGCAAACCATGATGTTACATGTGCATGCTCAGGGTTTCTCGCCACAGTTCTCACTAAAACTCAATCAAGAAGTGCTTAAGCAAAGTGATCAATTTATTAATGAAATTTCACAGACCATCGCGCAAGAACAGCAAGTATTTGCACAGAAACAGTATACGGAAGCAACGGCACAGTTAGATGAGGCACGTCAGGCGGTACTCGAATATCAAAATGAAAATGAAATTTTTGATCCTGAATTACAAGCAAAAGCTGTCGCTACATTGATTGCAGGCTTGCAAAGTAGTCTGGCGCAAATGAAAACCGAAGAACGGACTTTACTCAGTTACTTGACCCCTGAAGCCCCTCAAGTGGTGGCTTTACGTAGTCAAATTGCAGCACTACAACAGCAAATTAATACTGAAAGCTCAAAACTGACTTCACCGAATAATTTAAAGCTAAATAAAAATGTCGCTGATTTTGAAGCACTCAAAGCGCAAGTTGAATTTGCAGCCGACCTTTATAAAATTTCCCTCATATCCCTTGAAAAAGCACGTTTAGAAGCTTCGCGTAAACTGAAAAAATTAGTGGTCATTGCGACACCACGTTTAGCCCAAGATGCTTTATATCCACGAAAAGTGTATATCAGCCTGACCTCATTTATTTTATTGAATATAATTTTTGGTATTGGATTGCTGATCCATTCAATTATCCGTGAGCACAGAGAATAAATTATGAAAAAAATTGCTTTATTATCAGTTTTATCATTGGCATGTGCGACGGAAACTTATGCATTTGAACCAAGTTTACTGCCAACCGAAGTATCTCAGGCCTTTAATGGCGGAAATTTCGATACTGCAAGTACTAATAATGCCCCACTGTTAACTAGCCAGTCTGTGGTTGAGCTTTCTCCAAGCAGCTCAATGAAATACCCAACTCAAAATAAGATGTTTGGTTCGCAGCTTTTTAAAGGGGCTTTTGCCTCAACGGCGGGGTCGACCTTCAATAGCAATTATCAAATTAACCCGGGCGATAATATTAATTTACGTCTATGGGGCGCCTATCAGTTTAACGGCACTCAAACAGTCGATCCACAAGGCAATATTTTTATTCCGAATGTCGGGCCGGTCAAAGTAGCG
Source organism: Acinetobacter terrae (assembly GCF_002135195.1). Lineage (NCBI taxonomy): Bacteria > Pseudomonadati > Pseudomonadota > Gammaproteobacteria > Moraxellales > Moraxellaceae > Acinetobacter > Acinetobacter terrae. Next base: position 75,911 of record NZ_NEGF01000007.1, on the reverse strand, counting down.
GGTGTTCGTAATGGCAATCTGCAATCGGTAGTTGAAGCGCAAGTACGCCGTATTTATGTCTCTAATGTCGGGGTATATGCTGCTCTTGAGCAAGCTCAGCCAGTAAAAGTGATGGTCACCGGCTTTGTCAATCAACCGGGTAATTATGGTGGCGTAGCCAATGATAGTGTGATTGCTTATTTGGATCGTGCGGGTGGGGTAGATCCAGAGCGTGGCAGTTATATTGATATTAAAATCATGCGGAATGGACAAACGATTCAGCAGGCCGACTTATATGACTTCCTGTTACGAGGTCAAATTCGTCCTTTCTCTTTTCGTGATGGTGACGTGATTGTCGTAGGACAGCGTACCCATACCTTTAATGTGTCGGGTGAAGTCTATAACCAGAATGATTTTGAGTTTAATTCACCCGCAGTCACGCTGGCACAGGCATTGGCATTTGCCAAACTCAAACCAGGGGCGACCAATGTCAGTATTCAACGTCGACAGGGTGCAGAATACCGCAGTGAATATTACTCGCTGAGCCAAGCTTATAACGTAATGGTGGAAGATGGTGATATTGTCACTGTAACGGCTGATCGCTATGCGGGTACCATTCAGGTGCGTGTCGATGGTGCACATAATGGTGCCCACGCTATTGTATTGCCTTATGGAGCCAAGCTCAGTGATGTCCTGACGCAACTGCAACCGAATGCTTTAGCTGAAGTTGAATCTTTGCAATTGTTTCGTCCTTCTGTGGCCAAGCGGCAAAAAGAAATGTTGAATGTTGCCTTAGATAAGTTAGAAGAAACCACATTCAATGCCCGCTCAAGCACTCAAGAAGAAGCAGCTTTGCGTTTACGAGATGCAGAATTGGTCAAGCAGTTTATTGCTAAAGCGAGACTAGTTGAACCTAAAGGGCAAGTAGTACTCAATCCAGATACTTTTCAAGATGTGATATTGGAACAAGGTGATATTTTACATATTCCAGAGAAAACATCAGTGATTATGGTACATGGGGAAGTTGCATTCCCGAATGGTATTGAATACAGAAATGGATTGAGCGCCAAAAATTATATTGAGCAGGTCGGTGGCTTTAGCCAAAAATCGAATAAATCCAAAGTGATTGTGATTCGTCAAAATGGTAAAGCTGAACTTGTACGTAAAGGTGAGAAAATTCAGCAAGGTGATGAGATCTTAGTATTACCTAAAGCTCAGACCAAAGGGATTGAGCTTACTCGTGGTATTACACAAGTATTATATCAAATTGCGGTAGCGGCTAAAGTGGCGTTGGACCTATAATTTCAAAAAATTGGAAATACATTATTGGGTTAATATATTTCTGAGCGGAAATAGTTTAAAGAAAATTTATATTACCCTTAAATAAGATAAGTATGTAATAGGGATTTATGAATGAATGTTGTTGTAGTTGTACAGAAAATAAAAGATCCTGTGAATTATTCAATAGAGTTTTTAAGAGCACTAAAATCATCACTGGATATTCCAATCACTGTTACATTAATATCAGATCATATTATTGATTTTCCAGATGATATAAGAGTTGATTTGAAGTTGAATTACAGTAATTTTGAAGCTTTCATTCCCAATACAGAAGAGTTTATAAATACGCAGTTAAATATTCAAAAACAAATAGCTGTTTCTAAAAAACTAGGTAGAAGAAAAAGTTCCGAAGAAATAATATTGGAGCATATGAAATTTCTATCTTTTTATGATTATTGTTTAAGTAAGATCAAACCGGATTTAGTTGTGGTATGGAATGGTATTACCCATTCATTTCAAACATCGATGGTTGAAGTTGCTCAAGAAAAAAAAATTCCAATTATTTTTCTTGAAAGAGGATTAATACCAGGAACTGTATTCTACGATTTTGAGGGTGTAAATTTTGAATCATCAATAGGAAAAAATATTAATTGGCAACAAAGTGATCACTTGTTGAATGATCCAAGTGTTTATGATTATGTAAAAGATATAATTAATAAAACAGGTGGTGGGTTAGTTGAACTAGAAGTAAACAAAAATATTAATATTCCTATAGATCCGTATGTGTTTTTTCCACTACAGCGCGATACTGATAGTAATTTATTGTTTAATTCTCCATATATAAAAAATATGTTTTACATATTGTCTATTTTAAATCAATGGAAAAGTACTAATCTAGACCTTGAGTTTCTAGTAAGGTCTCATCCTGAAGATCCAGAGAAGCATTATACGAAACTTTTGGATTTTGATGAATTAATATTTCAATCTGATGGGGATTTACTTGAAACAATTAAAAGAGCTCATACTGTTATGACAGTAAATTCTACTATTGGATTTACAGCTTTAATATTAGACAAAAATATTATTTCGCTAGGAAACTCTGTTTATAGTGGAAAAAAATTATGTATTGAGCCAAAAAGTATAGATGAAATTCAGGAATTATTAGTGTTGAGGAAAGATGATAATATTAGTGATGATAGATTAGCCTTAACAAATAACCGTAAGGATTTTATTAATAAAATCATTGCGAATAATCACATATCGTTTAGATATAATGCTTTGAAGAATATACAGTTTAAGAGTTTAAAAAATCAGATTGTGGAGAAACTAAATGTTGGAAGTTGATGATGATAATAAGAGCATCTTGACAATATATGTTTTATTATCAGATAATAAGTCATTAAATAGAAAGACATTAAATAGTTTATCCTTATTAGATGAATTTAATATTATTATTAAGTGGATAAAAGCTTTAGATGAATTAAAATTAATTGATCCTGCAAAAAGTACACAGTTCAGTATGTTTATGAACAGTGGTGATCATATTGCTAGGAGTTTTTTGGAAACATTTTTTAAGAAACCTTTGAGCTTTTTATTAGCTTACCAAGCAGAGTATAGCTATCTTTTTAGTGATAGAGGGAAAGTCTTTTACAGAAAAAACATTGATATAACCCCTGAAACAGATGAGGTAAATGCATTAATGCTTTATCCTCATAATTCAAGGCATATTATTTTTCCAACAAATTTTATAGATTCTGTAATTAAAAAAAATGATCATATAATGAGGAATTTTTATTGGATATTGGCGCAGACACTAATTGAGAATAATCTTTTAATTGTTACATTAAAATCATGTATTACGCTAGAGTATTTCGATGTGAAATCATTGCAAAATGAGGAACAAATTTTTCAATTTTGTGATCCGGTAGTTAGTGAAATTTTTGATAAAAATAAACTATTATTGAATCAAAATTTTTCAAATTTGTACGAATAGAATGGTATGTCAATGATACCTTTAAATGTATTAATCAATATATTAAAAAAGAAATCAGCTCGTCTCAAAAAAGATATTAAGGAAATGAATGTGAAAAATTCTCCTCATAAAATTAAGCCTAGTAAATTTATTAATTTAAGTGAGAATATTTCACGTGATTTGTTATTGCTTAATGCTATTGAATATAGGTCTACTACAACAACAGTTGTAAATGTTGAAAATTTGATAACCTATAATCAGCATAAATCTTTAGACTATGCTCGGCTGTCATTAGCATTAGACTATAGTAAATATCATATTTTAATTACAATAAAAACATTTCGAACAGGTGGTACGGATAAGCTAATCTTGAGATATTTGCAAGGTATTAACGAGGTATCTCCTAATATTAAAATCGTCTTATTGGTTGTCGAGGGTCATAAATGCGAATGGGATAATTTATTACCAAATAATGTAAGTTTATTGTATTTACAAAATTACATGATTCAGCCATTTTCAAATAGTCTTTATTCAATGATTCTGAAAAGATTAATAGCTCAGTATGAATTTAAAGTATTGTGGAATTTTAATTGTCGAGAAACATATATTTTTACAGAACAAGCTAGAGACTTCTTGAAATCTGTTAACCTTAATATTTGGGGATTGGTTTTTGCTCATTGGTTGAAACCAAATAATTTACAAGAATTTGGAATGGTCCATGAAAATTTACAATTTGTAATTGATGATTATAAAGTCATCGTATCAGATAATGAAACATTCACTAAGTATCTGCATAGGCAATATGATTGGGATACTACAAAATTCCATACATTATATGTTCCTAACTCAGATGATGAAATTAAATTCAATAATAAAGTCAAAAGTAACTCATTAAAAGTGCTATGGGCATCTGGTATAGAGTGGAATAAGGGAGTAGATACACTAATTGAGATATCTAAGTCCATAAGTGATTTACCAATTACATTGGATATATATGGTGGTACTAAAAATAAAGATGGAGAAAACCTTTTAATAGGCTTGAATGCGAATATTATGGGGTTGAAAAATGTTTCTTATAAAGGTGGTTTTAGTAAATTTTCAGATTTAGTTCAATTGGGTGGTTACGATTGCTTTTTATTTACTAGTATTGTTGAGGGTATGCCTAACGTAGTGATTGAGGCTGCAGAGCAACAGCTTTCAATAGTAACTCCTATAGTTGGTGGGTTGGGAGAGTTTCTAAATAGTGATAATGCCTATATTGTTAAAAATAATCGTAGTGCTGAGGAATTTGTCGAAAAATTAAAAGAAGTCCTCCTAGATAGGATTGAGGGGAATAGCTTTAAGCAATGTAACCTAGTGGATTCTTATAATGAAAAATTTACCATAACCAAATTTAAAAATAATTTTTTAGAAGTACTTGGAGAAGATGTTAATAATTTTGTTGGTAACAATATAGAATCGCCTTCAGACTTGATCAAAATTGATCGTAAAGCGAATCGTATTAAGATGGGTTCTAATGATATTTTAGAATCTTTAGTGAATGATGCTAATATATTTAATAAAATTTTACGTATAAAACCTTTGGTCAAAAAATTGAAAAAGGATCCTTATTCTTTTTTTAATGATTCTAAAAAAGAATATATAAAAATTTTTTCTCACCTATTTAAGTAGTAAGATGGGATTTCGGTTATTTTAATATAGTTATATTTTTGAATTAATGGATGTACTCCTTGAGTTCAGTATTATTTTTGAGATTTAAAATCTAATTAATTTATATAATGGTTGGATTTTAATTCTTTCATCTTTTATTCTACTATTAAATTTTACATCTATGAATAAAACTATTCTCAGAATACCTTTTTTATGTAGTTTTATTTTTCCCCATCTAATTAATAGTAACTCTTATTTAGGTTGGGGACGTAAAAAAAGCTTCTTTAAAGCTCAAGCCTTTGCTGAAAAAAAGGGTTTAAAAGCGCTTTGTCTCGAAGACGGTTTTATCCGTTCTTTAGGTTTAGGCAAAGACGGTTTTGCACCTCTTTCCCTTGTTGTAGATGAAACAGGGATTTATTTTGATGCTTTACAAACATCTGACTTAGAGCAGCTAATCCTTCAATCCGAAAAGGAAGAATTAAATCTACGTGCTACACATGCCATTCAGATCATCCTGAACCACAAAATCACTAAATATAATCAACAATTCAAAAAACTTGATCCTTCTCTGTTTTCAAAAACAGTAAAAAATATATTGGTTGTCGATCAAACCTTTGGCGATCAATCGATTAAATATGCGGGTGCAACTCCTGAAATATTTAAACAAATGCTTAAACAAGCATGTCTTGATCATCCAGATGCAATAATTTGGGTAAAAACTCATCCAGATGTGATTGCAGGAAAGTCAAAGGGGCATTTTTCAACAGCTGATTTAAATCATCCAAATATAAAAATTTTAATTGAAAATTATAATCCTATTGATCTACTTTCACTAATTGATGAAGTTTATGTTGTAAGTTCTCAATTGGGCTTTGAAGCTTTAATGTGTGACAAAAAGGTTCATTGCTTTGGTGTTCCTTGGTATGCAGGTTGGGGGCTAACCAATGATAAGTTTGCTCCTTTAGAGATTCTTCAGGGACGCAGAGGGGTTAATCGTTCCTTAGAACATCTTTTTGCCTGCGCCTATCTAAAATATGCGCGTTATGTTTCACCAGTCACACATAAACGCTGTGAGCTAGAAGATATTATTGATCTGCTTATACCGAATATTGAAGTACAAGCAACTTTAGCCTTAAAACTTACAGCCTATGGTTTTAGCGCTTGGAAGAGGAGATTTATACGAGATTTTTTAGCTTTTCCAAAAGTTGAAATTAATTTTAAAAACTTCTTCAGACCAAATCATAACGATCAAATTTTGGCTTGGGGGAAAAAAGCCAAACTATTAAAAGATAAAGGCTATAAAAATGTGATAACAGTCGAAGATGGTTTTATTCGTTCGATTGGTCTTGGTGCCTCACTGATCCGTCCCTGTTCTTTAGTGTTTGATGATGTGGGTATTTATTATGATGCAACACAGCCTTCTAAAATAGAAAATTTACTAAAAACGACAGAATTAACTTCTACGCAGTATGAGCGTGCCCAGAATCTGCGTGATTTATTGGTTGAACTCAATATTTCAAAATACAATGTGGGTGTAGCTAAAAAGTTAACTAAACCCTCAGAAGATCAAAAAATCTTATTGGTCATCGGTCAGGTTGAAGATGATATGTCGGTGCAATTGGGGGGAGTCGAAATAAAGACAAACCTTGCTTTGCTTAAAGAGGTTAGACGCAATAATTCAAAGGCATATATTATTTATAAGCCTCATCCTGATGTTCATGCTGGCCTTAGAGTGGGCAAAATTGAAGAGCAGGTCGTGTTGCAATTCGCCAATCAAATTGAATTGGATTCTTCAATTTTAGAATGTTTTGAAATTTGCGATGAGGTGCATACAATTACTTCATTAAGTGGTTTTGAGGCATTGTTAAGAGGGTTAAAGGTTTATTGTTATGGTATGCCTTTCTATGCGGGTTGGGGCTTAACACAAGATAAATTTCAGTGTGATAGACGAAATAAAAATTTAGACCTTGATACTTTGGTGTATGTGACACTTGTAGAGTATGCGGTATATAATATCGAAAAGACTACAAGTATGAATATCCCACTCGTTTCTCCTGAAGATGTTATTTTATACATTCAAAGCCAGATGAATTTTCCAGCTGAAACTTCAAAAGAAACATGGAAGGATATTTTTTTAAAATTTAAAAAAATTCAGAATAGGTAAAATTCATTCATGTCTATACATGTAGATAAATTGTTGCTGGCGAATAAAGTTTTACTTTTGCAGGGACCAATGGGTGATTTCTTTTATCGTTTAGCACAATGGTTAAACGGTAAAAATATTGAATGTTATAAAATCAACTTTAATGGTGGCGATCGGTTTTTTTATAAATCCAAAGAGAATGTTTTTGATTATCAGGGACGTTTAGGGGATTTTTTAGGGTGGATTGAGGCTTTTTTAATAGAGCATGAAATAGATGCTATTGTTTGCTTTGGTGATTGTAGAAAATATCACAAGTTAGCAAAGGTAATAGCAGAAAAAAATAATATTAACTTTTTTGCTTTTGAAGAGGGCTATATTCGGCCTAATTACATCACTTTTGAGCAAAATGGCGTTAACTTTTTCTCTAATTTTTTGAACCACTTAAATAATATACAAGCTTTAGAAAATCGTAATGATTTGAATTCTGATATCACTGATGTACAAAATAGCTACTCGAAAATGGTTGTGAGTGTTATTACCTATTATTTTTTATGGGTTTTATTTTCTTTTAAATATCCGAGTTATGAGCATCATCGCGGTATTCACCCAATAAAAGAATTGGGATTTTGGACATTATCGGGTATTCGAAGGGTTAAAAATAACCTGTTTGAAAAGCATGAATTTAATAACTTTTTGCAGGAAAATTCAAAAAAATATTTTATTTTTTCTTTACAAGTACATAATGATTCACAAATTAAAATACATAGTGATTTAAAGAATGTAGAAAAGTATATTGAATTGGTTTTAAAAGACTTTGGTCTTTATGCAGATCAATCAATGCATTTGGTTTTGAAACATCACCCGATGGATAGGGGGTATCGAAATTATAGAAAATTAATTAATCGATATGCCACGCAATTCCACATTCAAGGACGAGTTCATTATTTTTGTGATATACATTTTCCTACCTTGTTGAAGCATGGCTTAGGTTTGGTTACGGTTAACAGCACAACAGGTATTCAGGCATTATTCCATCACATACCAGTTAAAGTGCTTGGTTTTGCTTTATATAATTTACCAAAACTTACCAATCAATATGCTTTGTCCAAATTTTGGACAAATCCCGGAAAGGTCGATTCTCATTATTTTTCTTATTTCCGCAGTGAGCTTATCCTCTATTCACAATTGAATGGCTCTTTTTATGGTATTTCTCCTTGGAAAGAGGTTTATAGCAATCAAGCCGTAATTGCTCATCAAGAAGATCAAGAGAAACAAACTAAAGTTGTTTAAAGGTGGATATTGGCCTTTTTTAATGAAGAAACTTCATGCAATAAAAAAAACTCATCGAAAATGGTGATTCGAACTCATTCTGGGTAAGATCACCGCGATTTTATTATATTAAATTTTAAAAACAGAGAGTTAAATAGACTTTATTTTTCTAGATAAATTTTGCGAACTCTACCTGTGTCAGCTAATACCCATGAAGATTTTAATGGTAATTCTAATGATTTTGGTCAATTTTTGACATATCATTTCATCGTTATTTGGCGATATATCCTTAAAATTTTCCGAAAAGATAAGCAGTAATTAATTTTTTGAAAATATGGAATAACGTCAGGGTAAGGTCAAATAAAGAGCAAACTAATAAAATAGAACATTTACAGAGAAAATATAAAAATTAACAAAAAAAAGCCCCCATCTTTCGATGAGGGCTTTTTTTGAATCTGGAGCGGGAAAGGAGACTCGAACTCCCGACCCCAACCTTGGCAAGGTTATGCTCTACCAACTGAGCTATTCCCGCTTATTGAGCAGTTTTTTCTAAAACTTACACTAAAAAATTTGAGCGGGAAAGGAGACTCGAACTCCCGACCCCAACCTTGGCAAGGTTATGCTCTACCAACTGAGCTATTCCCGCATGCCGTGTATAATACAGTATGCAAAAATAGGGTCAATAACTTTGTGAAAAAACTTGTATCAATTGCATAAAATAAAACCATTTTTTAGGGTTGTGGTGGTTTTGCAAGCAAAAATGATATGAATCTGGATGATCCCTTGTTAAAACTGCTAAATGATTTAGCTGCTTCAAGATCAAGATTGAATCGGAACACGTTATACTAAACCCAGAGCTTTAGCGATTTGGGAGTATTATTTTGACTTTAGAACAACAACTGATTCAACGCCTTCAAGATTTATCACCAACACATTTAGAAGTGGTGAATGAATCATCTGGTCATGGGGGTTATTTCCCCGGTAAGGAGTCACATTTTAAAGTGATTGTGGTGAGTGACCAATTTGAAGGATTACGTTTAGTACAGCGTCATCAAAAAATTTATGCTGCTGCAGGAGATTTGCTTGCGCCAAGTCGTATTCATGCACTTGCCATCCATGCTTTTGTTCCGTCGGAATGGCAAGGACAAGCCACGCCAAGTCCTGACTGTGCGCATGCGCCCAAATCTGAATAAGGGATGTTGAATAATGGACATGCAGCTGACTGTTAAAATTATACATATGAGCATTGTGACCCTGCTAATTGGGGTTGTGATTGCTCGGGCTTTTACTCTGTTTGTCGGGGTTCAGGGGAATCAACCGAATCCAGTGGCACGGAAACTCTTGGTGGCGCTACAACATTTGTCGATGACCTTAATTGTACTGACAGGGATCATATCTTTAGTGATCAAAAACTTTGAAGTGCAATCCTGGTTCTATGCCAAAGTGGTTTTATTCTTGGTTTTATTTTCATCTTTAATCAAAGCGTATAAAAAAGATGACAGTATTTTGTTGGCACAACGTCGTGCAGGCTTAGCCATTGCCGTGGTGGCGCTCATTGGGATTATTGGTCTAGTCATAATTAAGCCAAATTTCGGTTAATTGTTAGACATAATTGTTTTTGAAGCAAGGCGGGTAGGTTAAACTGCAAGCAATACATAAATATAAAGCATAGAGGGCTGCAATGCGGACACGTGTGGTTTTTAATCAAAAAGGTGGGGTCGGCAAGTCAAGTATTGCCGTAAATTTAGCAGCAATCAGTGCACATCAAGGTTTTAAAACTTTATTGATTGATCTCGATCCACAAGCCAATTCGAGTCAATATTTATTGGGGGATGATGCGACTTATTCGGTTGATAAACCTGCATTGGAGCCGAATGTTGAGAACTACTTTGAAGAAGTCTTGGGCAACACCCAAAGTAAAGGGCTTTTAGGCAATGCGATTGGTTCGATTTTAAAGAGTCGTTCCAAGGGTCTGGAAAGCTATGTCCATCAATCACCGTTTAAAAATTTGCATGTGATTCCTGCCAGTCCAACCTTGGGTGCACTGGCGCATGCTTTAGAAGCGAAACATAAAATTTATAAATTACGCGATGCCTTGCAACAGCTGGCTGGACAATATGACCGTGTTTATATTGATACGCCACCGGCGTTTAACTTCTTTACTTTATCTGCACTGATTGCCGCAGAGCGGGTACTAATTCCTTTTGATTGTGATGTTTTTTCGAAACGTGCCTTAAAAACATTGATTGAAAATGTCATCGAAACCCAAGACGATCATAATGACCGTCTGGAAATTGAAGGTATTGTCGTCAATCAGTTTCAAGCTCAGGCAAAATTACCGCGTGAAGTGGTACAGCAACTCAAAGATGAAGGTTTGCCTGTTTTAGAAAGTATGTTGCCCCCGTCAATTTTAATGAAAGAATCTCATCTTAAAAATCAGCCTTTAATTCATTTGGCTACTGATCATAAATTGACGCAAGCCTATCAATCATTGTTCAATGAAATTGAGCAAAATAAGATTTGAGGTTTCCCATGAAAACAATGTATTTAAGCCTGTTACTGGGTAGTACTCTTTTATTGGGTGCATGTGCGACAACTGTCAAACCGACTTATGTATCACCAACGCAGTATCAAGCCTTGAGCTGCCAACAATTACAAAGTGAATATAACCGTATCCAGCAATATATCGACAGTGGCGTACAACCGCCCAAGCGTAGTGGTGTGGGTGTCGGTGTAGGCGTTGGTGGTGGTTGGGGCAGTCATGGTGGCTGGGGAATTGGTCCAAGTGTTTCAGTCAATATGGGACAATCTTCAAATACCAAAAAAACTGAATTAGCCCGTCTATTGGGTGAGCAAGAAGCTGTGGTTCAGGCGGCTCAATTCAAAAATTGCCCGATTATTATTCGCAATAAAGCTCAATAATTCATCAATTTATCACGCTGTTGTTGGGCTGTACTCGACAGCAGGGTGATAAAATCTTAGCAAAATGTTTCAATGAAATTTTATTAATATCAAATAGTTGATATTTTTTAGTGTGAAATTTAAACGTATAAGGTTATGATTTTTTAATCGAAATACTTGTCACTTTTTGTGACTTTCGTATAAGGTGTGCCACTCTTTAGTGGTGATATCAGGTATTTATGATTGAGAGTTGGCTTTTTGTGTTGGCAGTGATTGCGGTTCTGATGATTCCGGGTCCAACTAACGCATTACTTGCAAGCTCTGCACATCAACAAGGCATTGCCAAAACCAGTTTATTTATTCCAGCAAAGCTGCTTGGATATTTTTATGCCATTAATTTATGGGCATTGCTAATTCATGTATGTAGTCCAGTCTGGCCGAACTTTATTCATATTGTGCATTTTTTTAGCGCCCTCTATGTGGTTTGGATGGCCTTCCATTTATGGAAAACCTCAGATTTAGAAAAGCATAATCAACGTCATCCTTCTATCCGACCTCGACAACTGTTCTTTTCCACATTCAAAAATCCGAAAGCTTTATTATTTGCCACGGGCGTTTTACCGATTGAAACCTGGAATAATCCGACCAATTTTGTTTTGGTGTTTGCAGCATTCAGTTTGGTGTTATTGCCTACAGCAGTGTTCTGGATGTCTTTTGGTCGTGCCATTTTGGCAGGCCAATCGAAGCAAATAAAAGCCGATCTTTTATATAAAGGATCGGCCATGCTGCTGCTGTTGGGTATGTTGCCTGTAGTGATTCGTTTCTTTTAAATTTCACAGCTGTTGCAACACACCAGTTTAATGTGCCTTTTTCAGCTTTTGGCGAATAAAACCAATAATGCCGGGCAGTACACTAATAATAATGATGCCAAAAATCAGATGGGTGAAATTGTCTTTGACAATTGGCATGTTGCCAAATAAATAACCCAAGGTAATAAATGAACCGATCCACAAGAATCCGCCAATCGCATTAAAGCTGAGGAAGAATTTGTAATTCATGCTGCCTGCACCGGCAACAAAGGGAGCGAAAGTACGGGCAAAAGGAACAAAGCGGGCAAAAATAATGGTTTTACCACCATGTTTTGCAAAGAATTTCTGCGTGTAATTTAAATGCTGTTTGTTGATAAAACGTGATTCCGTTTCAAAAACACGTGGCCCGATAAATTTACCAATATGATAATTCAGGGTATCGCCCAAGACTGCAGCAGTAAACAAGAGGATCATCAGAACAAAAGGATCCATTGCACCTGTTGAAGCGGCTAATGCCCCTGCAGCAAATAATAAGCTATCGCCCGGTAGAAACGGCATAACCACCAGACCCGTTTCCACAAAAATAATTAAGAAAAGAATGGCATAAATCCAAACGCCATAATTGGTAATAAATTCGAGCAGATGGTCATCAACATGTAAGATAAAATCAAGCAGTTCCATGGGGCTACAGGCAGCAAAAATGTGCTGAAATCCTAGCAGTCTAAGGTATGAAAGTCAGTATGAAAAAGTAAATAAATTCCATTTTAATCGTTCCGTATTTGCAACGATGTATCTACAAAGTGCTGCTTTATTCAGCAAAAAAACAGCCTAGTATGAATCCATCATTAAAAATATCGAAAAGGTTGTCTCATGTTAAATCTGAATGTTGTGGTAAAAAATCTGGTTCAAGGCCCACAAAGTGATGCTTTGATTAGCCTGATAGCCCGTGTTCTTATAGCTTATATTTTTATTATGGCAGGTTGGGGGAAAATCACTGCCTATAGTGCGACTGTGGGGTATATGGAGTCGATGGGTGTACCCGGGATGATATTACCTTTAACCATTTTGGTTGAGTTTGGTGGTGGCTTGGCTTTGTTGTTTGGCTTTCAGGCGCGTTTTGCAGCATTGGGTTTGGCGATATTTAGTTTAATCACTGCTTTCCTGTTTCATGGTGGTGCTGAAGATGCGATTAACTTTATGAAAAACATGGCTATGACTGGTGGACTATTGTTCCTGATGTTGCATGGTGCAGGAAAATTCAGTGTGGATCATGTGATTGAGAAAGCATGATTGAAGCTAAAAATGAGATGACTTTAGCTTGGTCATTTCATTTTTGTAATTACATAAAAGCTATGCACAATACATAAAAGCTGCGTACAAATTGTCCGAATTTTGCTTCAATAAAGATTGATGAAGCTAGCTAGTGGAGTCAATCATGAAAAAAATGTTATTGGCACTGTTTGTTACGGGTTCAATGTTTTCCACAACATCTACATGGGCTGGTAAAAGTGATCAGGTCATCATGACTGAAGCTGCTCAAAACATGGTGACTGTTGCAGAAGCAAAACAACTCCCAGATGAAACTGCGGTCATGCTCTCCGGCACAATTGTTAGAAAAACACATAAGGATCATTATGAACTGAAAGATAGCTCGGGCAAAATTGGTATAGAAGTAGATTCTGATTTATGGAGACCGATGGGCTTGAAAGCAGGTGATAAAGTTAAGGTGATTGGTGAAGTGGATACCCATACTGGTCAACCGACGACAATAGATGTAGTTCAAATTGGAAGAATGGACAATCAATCTGATAAATGGCTCTGGTTTAACCGATAGTAATATGGAAGATGACTGGAAAAGACCAGAGCAGGAAGCAAATGATTAGGTTAAAGCAGTGCTCTCAATTAATCATTCTGAATGACAAAATAAAAAAGCACTCGAGATGGTGTTTTTTTATGCTCAAAATATAATCTAATCAATTGAATAGATGCCTTGTGCGAATAGTGTGCTTAATGCAACGAAAAATGATAGAATGCAGCGCTTATTTCGTTTGCCTTACATAGTTGTTTGTCATGACTACCAATACTCAAATCACTGAAGACCGCATCCTGATCTTGGACTTCGGTTCTCAATACAGTCAGCTTATTGCACGTCGTGTACGTGAAGCTGGTGTATATTCTGAAATGTATGCCTATGACATGTCTGAAGAAGACATTCGCGCATTTAATCCAAACGGTATCATCTTGTCTGGTGGTCCGGAAAGTGTTCATGAAGAAGGTAGTCCACGCGCACCTGAAGTTGTATTTAACTTTGGTGTACCTGTATTAGGTATTTGCTATGGCTTGCAAACCATGTCTGAACAACTTGGCGGAAAAGTAGAGCCAGGTACAGTTCATGAATTTGGTTATGCTGCGGTTGATGTTTTAATCCGTGACCAACTTCTTGGTGATTTAAACGATGGCGAAAACAAACTTAATGTTTGGATGAGCCATGGTGATAAAGTGAGTGCAATTCCAGAAGGTTTCTCTGTGACTGCAAGCACTCCAAGCTGTCCATTTGCAGCTGTAAGCGATGAAAAACGTCGTTTCTACGGTGTACAGTTCCATCCAGAAGTAACACATACTGCAAAAGGCGCAGAGTTATTATCTAACTTTGTACATAATATTTGCGGATGTCGTAATCTTTGGAACTCTGAAAATATTATCGACCTACGTGTTGAACAATTACGTGAACAAATTGGCGATCAAAAAGTATTGCTTGGTCTTTCAGGTGGTGTAGATTCATCTGTTGTTGCTGCGCTACTTCACCGTGCGATTGGCGACCAATTGACTTGCGTATTTGTAGACAACGGTTTGCTTCGTTTGAACGAAGGCGAGCAAGTGATGGACATGTTTGCGAAAAACATGGGTATCCGTGTGATTCGTGCTGATGCTGAAGAGCGTTTCTTGTCTGCACTTGCAGGTGAAGTTGACCCTGAGAAAAAACGTAAAATCATCGGTCGTGAATTCATTGAAGTATTTGCTGAAGAAGCACGCGGTTTAGATGGCGTAAACTTCCTTGCCCAAGGTACGATTTACCCAGACGTAATCGAATCTGCTGCGACTAAAAATGGTAAAGCACACGTAATTAAATCACACCACAACGTGGGTGGTTTACCAGAAGATTTAGCATTTGAATTGGTTGAGCCAATTCGTGACTTGTTTAAAGATGAAGTACGTCGTTTAGGTACAACTTTAGGTTTACCACACGAAATGCTTTATCGTCATCCATTCCCAGGTCCAGGTTTGGGCGTGCGTATTTTGGGTGAAGTGAAAAAAGAATATGCTGACATCCTTCGTTTAGCTGATGACATTTTCATGCAAGAACTTCGTGCCAGCGGTTGGTATGATAAAACTGCTCAAGCATTCGCTGTATTCCAACCAGTTAAATCTGTTGGTGTAGTAGGTGATGGTCGTCGTTATGCATGGGTGATTGCACTTCGTGCAGTTGAAACTGTTGACTTCATGACAGCACGTTTTGCACATCTTCCATATGAATTGGTTGATAAGATTTCGACTCGTATTATGAACGAAATTAAAGATGTTTCACGTGTAGTTTATGACGTGTCATCTAAGCCACCAGCTACAATTGAATGGGAGTAAAACTGGGCTTTCAAGCAGCATTGCTGCTTGCCAGTTTTACGCCAAAGGCTACGCCTGCGGCAGTTTAGTGAAAACTAAACCTCTCAATTAAAAAGGACGCGAAAGCGTCCTTTTTAATGTTATGAAAATCAAATATTCAATTAAAAGAAAATAATATCAATGACTTATGATCAATTTATTTTACTATACATGAAGTTGTTGATTGAAGAAAAACTAAATTGGGTTTTCGGCTATCCAAATTGAACTAAATTTTCATATTTATAAAATCGACCAAGACCGTTTTTATGAAGAAAATTTTTAATCATTCACAGGTATAAATAGCCACCTGATTGCGGCCATTTTTCTTGGCTTGATACAGCGCAATATCGGCATTTTTAATCAGTAAACTCAAATCATTTTGATTGGGTTGTAGTTGGGATACCCCAATCGAGACACTAAAATTGAAAAAGAACTTATCTTTAATACAGATTTGATGACTTTCAATGGTTCGGCACAATCGATTCGCGATGGTGATTGCTTCCTCCAGTGTGGTATTCGGCAGTAATGCAATAAATTCCTCTCCGCCAAAACGGGCTAACACATCTGTATGTCGCATTTCCTTACGAGCAATTTCAGCAAGCACCCGAAGGACTTCATCGCCTACATCATGTCCATAGGTGTCATTAATGTTTTTGAAAAAGTCGATATCCAGCATCAATAAACAAGCTAAATTATATTTTGGCCATTTCTGAATGGTTTGTTCAGCAACCTGTAAAAACTGTCGACGATTATTGAGTTGAGTTAACTCATCTGTATGTGCCAGTTCACTTAAAGCATAGTAGTTCCAGTCATTTAATAAAACCCGTAAAAAATTGCGTTTTGAATTTAAAGTATTATTCCAGCTGATATACATGCTGAGTAATAAAACAGGAACATAGATGAGAGAAAATAAAACAACTTCCTCTAAGCTGACCAACTGAAATACACCATAAAAAATGACCGCACTAATCAGCAAAGAGGTGAAGATTGAATTTCGAAAAGAGACTTGTACACATAAATTGCCTAATAAAATAAAAATGACAGCGGCATATATATATGTTGTCACGATTGGACTATGTGACAACATCAGAAGACTTAGCCACAATGCAGCTGCTGCCGCGACGTATATGGGAAGTAAGCTGTCTATAATTTTAATATTTTTGCAGTAACGAAAGGCGAGCCCGTTGATTAATATTGCACAGACCACAAGAATAATCCGTGAAATACCTGAAAGCATGCCAATCTCAGGGATCAGCAACCAGTCTACAAAGAAATAACTTAAAAATGTAATCTGACCAATAAAATTGACGCATTTTAAAAATTGTCGTTGGTGTTTATTTTGATAGTCCAAGTAATATTGTTGAAATTGATCCGGAATACGTGTGGCTGGATCTCGTAATTCCTGTTCTATCACTTTTTGATTTTCAACAGTACACAACTGCTTTGGTAAAATATAAGCAGTTTCATGATTTGAATTTTTATCCACATTTGTCCCAATCTGATCAGGATTTTTATCATTGTTGTTATGAGATTTTTTTTGATCTCCCCTAAACATGGAGATACCCCTTTCTTTGTGGGATTCGTAAAGCAAAAATAATAGGTGGATGAATAGAATTTGTACACCAGATAAACAATAAGCGGTTAAGGCAATTGTGACAAAATTTTATTTATATATAAAATTCATATGAATAGGAGATGAATAGCGGGGTGAATAAAGAATGAAGAGATTGTTTTATTACGGAAAATTTCAAAAATAATATTGTCCTATACATGGTATTCAGCGTATTAACTTAGCTATAGGCTGAATCTGTAAGAGCCTATATGATCATAAGAATAGATTCAGGACATTCAAGAGCGGTTTAGCCCGTACGATTCAGGATAAAAATATGACCAATAGCAACTATATAGAGCTTTCTGATTCAGATGATTGTGAAAAATACGTGAATCAATTTATTCAGGAATTTCCTTTACGTAGCGTGGAAATTGGGCAGGGAACCGTAATCAAGCGTGCTTTGCCAAGTCGCCATAAACGCTTAATTGGAGCATGGTGTTTCTTGGATCATGCCGGTCCCGTGACTTTTCCGCAAGGTGATGGCCTGGATGTTGGCCCTCATCCACATATGGGGTTGCAGACCTTCACCTGGATGATTGAAGGCACCATGATGCATACTGATAGTTTGGGCACAAAACAGTTACTTCGCCCGAAACAGGTCAATTTAATGACAGCCGGTTATGGGATTTCACATACTGAAGTTGCACCGGAAACTGAAACCCATATGCATGCTGCACAGCTCTGGATTGCGTTGCCAGATGATAAAATGAATATGGCCCCCTGTTTTGAGCACTATCCAGAACTGCCTGTGGTTGAAAAAGATCAGGTCGAATTTACCGTATTGGTCGGCGAGTTTCTAAAAACTAAATCACCGGTAGCCGTACATACGGAATTACTCGGGGTTGATTTAACGGCAAAAGAATCGACCACCACCCGAATTAAACTCAATCCAAAATTTGAATACGGTTTCATGGCCTTGGATGGGGGAGCTGTCGTGAATGGTCATGAACTGACTGAAGACAATATGGTTGTTCTTGAGCCGGGTGTTACTGAAATTGAAATTCAGCTCCATGCGGGCAGCCGTATTCTACTGTTGGGTGGTGAACCTTTTGAGTCGCCAATATTGCTGTGGTGGAATTTTGTCGGTCGTACTCAGGAAGAACTTTGCAATGCTCGTGACCACTGGATTGAACAACATGAACGCTTTGGCAATATTGCTGATTATCCTGGACCACGCTTAGAAGCGCCGGCATTCCCAGATAAAATGCGTGCCTCTAAATAAAGATAAAATTTAAAATAAAGATAACATTTAGGAATCATCCTCCTCATGGCCATTATTGCAAATGCAGAAGTACATCGCTTGGCTGAACCTTGGTCGGGCGAGATCAAGACGGGTATACACCAATTTATGACTGATAAACCCGAATCTTTTGGTGGGCAAGATAAAGGTCCTGCACCTTATGATTTGATTTGTTCAGGTCTGATTTCTTGTACCATGATTACGCTGCGCATGTATGCCAGTCATAAAGGCATAGAGCTGGGGGAGTTTTCTGTTGAAGCTGATTTTAATGCCAATAAAGAAGGCAAAGAATGGATTGAACGTCGTTTGTCTTTTGCGCAGCCCTTGTCGGATGAGCTAAAGCAAAAGGTTTTAGAGATCAGCAATAAAACGCCAGTGACCAAAACATTATTACGTAGCCTAGACATTAATACTGTACTTGTCTAAGTTGATGAACAGATCGAAATGACATTTTGTGTAAAGCAGGATGTCATTTTTTTAGGGCTATGCGTATAGTCAAAGCAGAAAAAATAGAGAGCAAAATAATGATTACATTGCACCACTTAGATCAATCGCGTTCTTTTCGAATTTTATGGGCGTTAGAAGAACTGGCTTTGGATTATCAGGTTAAATTTTATAAACGCTTACCCACTTTTGCTGCCCCTCCAGAATTAAAACTGGTTCATCCTTTAGCCAAAGCACCGGTATTGACCGATGCGGATCAAACCATTGCCGAATCTGCGGTGATTTTGCAATATCTGCAAGAAACCTATGATCAGCAACAGCAATTTAATCTGCAGAATAAAAAAGATCAGCAGCAATATCGCTATTGGATGCATTATGCGGAAGGTTCATTGATGCCTTTACTGGTGATGCAGTTGGTGATGAGCAACGTACCCAAACATGTACCATGGCTGGTAAAGCCGGTCGCGAAAAAAATTACATCAGGGGTAAAGGCAGGATTTATTCAACCGCGTTTAAAAGATCATATTAACTATCTGGAAGATTATCTGGCTAAGCATGAGTACGTGGCAGGGGCATTTTCTTTTGCCGATATTCAGATGGGTTTTCCGCTAGAAGCCCTGCAGTCGAGAACATCAGGGTCATATCCTTATATTGCGGCCTATGTAAAACGTTTGGCGGAGCGTCCGGCTTATCAGCGAGCAAAGTTTAAAGAACAGAATCTAGCTTCTTAGATTGAGCTAGATGTACTGTACGTCTAGCTCATGTGGTAGAGGCGTTCTTTAGGGAAGATTACTTTAAAGGTTGAGCCTTGGTTTTCTTTTGATTCGATTTCTAAGTGTGCGCCATGTTGCATGAGCACATGTTTCACAATGGCCAACCCTAAACCTGTTCCGCCAGTTTGACGGCTACGGGCACTATCGACACGATAGAAACGCTCGGTTAAACGCGGCAGATGTTTGGGATCAATCCCGATCCCGGTATCTTCAACAGTAAAGATACCGTGCTCGCCATCATCATGCCAACCCATAGTAATGGTTCCGCCCTTAGGCGTGTATTTAATGGCATTGGTAATCAGGTTGCTGAAGGCGCTGGCAAGTTCGGTATCTGAACCAATCAGGTCACAATGACTGTCGATATCTAAATTCAGCGTGTGGTGATAGTCAACGTTGTAGGCTTGAGCATCATCAAACAGCTGGTTCATCAGACTCGGCATTTCAATAATCTGATTTTTGGCAATTTGCTTGTTGCTTTCTAAACGAGAGAGCAACAATAGGTCATTGACCAAGGCATTCATACGTCTGGTTTGTGCTTGCATCTGGTCAAAGGCACGTTTCCAACGTGGATTTAAATCTTCCTGATCGGTAAAGGTTTCAATATAACCACTGAGTACGGTCAGGGGCGTACGCAGTTCATGGGAAATATTGTCGACAAAGTCTTTACGCATTTGTTCCAGATTATGCATGCGGGTGACGTCATAGGCCACCAATAGACGGCTTTCACCACCAAAACGAGTCATTTTGACTTGCACATAATGGTCTTCAAAGGCTGAAGATTTCATTTTCAAGCCATCAGGTGCCTCGTCAATATGGTTGAAATATTGAATAAAATTCGGCTGACGCAGCAGGGTTAAAATATTACGCCCGCGATCTAAAGGCTGTATCCCGAGCAACTTTTCCGCTGCGGGATTCCACCATTCAATTTGGTGTAATTCATCAATCAAAACCACGGCTTCGGCCAGGGCAATCAGTGAAGATTGAGCACGATCAATTAAACCGACCATTTCTGCCTGAACAATACGTTCTTGGCGCTGGGCGCGATAAACATTAAACAGCAATGCGCCCCAGATGCCATCCAAGTTGGGCGGAACATCATAAGGGCGGTTGGAAATCCATTCATTTACCAAATACAGTGAACGGAGTTGCAAAGCAAAAAATATCGCGAAAGCGATGAAAATAAAAATCCAGAAATACCCAATCCCGATACCCATTAAACCTGCAATTAGCAGTAAAAAGGCGAGTAAACGTAAATCTTGCTTGGCAAAAGTCCATAAACTGCTGTAACGGAATCGTTTATGTTCTCGTGCAATTTCCGGGACGGGGTAGGGTTCATACATAAAACGCAATTTACCTAAAAAACGACTAACCTAAAGCGACATCCGCGCGGGTCGAAAAACGATAACCTGTGCCACGAACGGTTTGTATATAGCGGTCTACCCCAAAAGGTTCCAGCACTTTACGTAAACGGCGAATATGCACGTCAATGGTACGGTCTTCAATATATACGTTACCACCCCAAACCTGATCAAGCAATTGAGCACGGGTATAGGCACGTTCGGGATGAGTCATGAAGAATGCCAATAAACGGTATTCTGTGGGACCCATCTCTAAAATATTATCAGCATAACTGACGCGCTGGCTGACCGGATCAAGCATTAGACCATTGGCATCAATGGTTTTTTCACCACTTAAGGCATTGGCACGACGTAATACCGCTTTAATACGTGAAACCAGTTCTCGAGTCGAGAAAGGTTTGGTCATATAGTCGTCTGCACCCGCATCAAGACCTTGTACTTTATGGTCTTCTTCGCCACGTGCCGTCAGCATAATCACTGGAATTTCATTTAAGCTCTCGTCGCGTTTTAAGCGGCGGCACAGGTCAACCCCGCTGATACCACCCGGTAACATCCAATCTAGTAAAATAAGCGCAGGGCGTTGATCCACGATCATTTGGTGGGCTTGTTTGGCATCTTCTGCCTGTAAGCATTGAAAGCCTGCCATGTCTAAAGATGTGTGAATCATCTCTCGAATGGGAAGTTCGTCATCGACGATTAATATATAGTCATCTTTCACAACGCAATATCCTATTTGATGTTAACGGTGAACCGTTTTGTATTTATGACAGGCTTATTACAAAGATTAATTATGACAGTATCATTGCAGAAAAGGGCGATAGGCCAGTTTTCGCAAAGAAATGTGACAATTTTTATAGTGAAAAATGAACAATTTAAAATAAATCAGTCATCTAAATATAATGAATTCAACATATTGTATGAATTTCAATCTAAAGATTAAGATGAACTTTCTTTTTTCATTATTTTTTCTTTTTCTGAAAAAGTATCGAGCAAAGATAGAAAAACGATACTACAAGACGATAAAACCTCTTGCATCGATTGTTTAAAGCCACTGACCACCCAGCGAATCGCAATTTGAGTGACATAGCCATTCAAACCTGTTGCGACTAAAGAAATTTCACGTTCAGAACGGTCAATATGCGGCATCATTAACATGACAAAGGCATGAATCATACGGTCAAAACGCAACATGGTTTCATGAATAGTGGCTTGATTATGCAGCTCCTGAACCAGCATGGCATCGATATAAATAATCCGTGCCATACGTGGATTATCTTTTAATGTAGTGAGTAACGCCGTTAAGCCGGATTCAATCATTTTTCGCGGATCGGTCGATGCCTGCATGATGGCTTGCATGACATTGTGCTGCAATTGATCGATTAATTTTAAAAAGATGGTTTGAAAAAGCTCATCACTTTTCTTAAAAGATTCATAGAAATAGCGTTCAGTCAGTTTGGCTTCATTACAAATATCTTTTACCGTCACCGCAAAAAAACCATGCGTGCCATAGGCTTCAATGCCCGCTTCAATCAGCTTTTCACGACGTGCTTGTTTGCGCTCAGTTAAAGACAGGCCTTTAAATTGACGTTCTTTGGTTTTTGACGGCTTATTTTGTTTTTCTTCAAGATTTTCGTGTTGTTCAGTCATAAATATGGTGTGCCGAATTAAATCTGGGTTTTGCCCTATGTTAACAATAATTTATTCACAGACCTATGCTGAAAATGGCCAGATGGTCTTTGATCTTGCTATTGATCATATATTATATTGACAATGAGTATTGTCAAAATTATATTGGATGGATGAACTGCACATCATCACCACAGAAAAACAATCGAGATGTTTAGGTGAATGGTGCAGAAAAAATTGGAAAAGGATGAGTCATGAAAAATTTTAAAAATAAAGTCGCAGCAATTACCGGTGCGGGTTCAGGTATTGGTCAGCAATTGGCTGTACTTTTGGCAAAGCAAGGTTGTCATTTGTCCTTAAGTGATGTGAATGAACAAGGTTTAGCGCAAACGGCTGAATTGGTAAAACAAAGTCATGTACGTGTAACCACCCAAAAACTGGATGTGGCTGACCGTGATGCCATGAAAGAATGGGCTGCGGATACCGTGCAAAATCACGGTTCAGTCAACATGATTTTTAACAATGCGGGGGTTGCACTGGGTTCAACCGTTGAAGGGGCAAGTTACGAAGAACTGGAATGGATTGTGAATATTAACTTCTGGGGTGTGGTCTATGGCACCAAAGAGTTTTTACCTTTAATCAAGAAGTCCGGTGAAGGGCATATCATTAATATTTCCAGTCTGTTTGGTTTAACTGCACAACCGACCCAGTCTGCATATAATGCCACCAAATTTGCGGTACGTGGTTTCACTGAATCACTGCGTCAGGAACTGGACATGGAAAATTGTGGCGTGAGTGCGCTATGTGTTCACCCAGGCGGTATTCGTACCAATATTGCCAATGCAGCCAAGATGAATGACAGTATTCGAAGCTTAGGTATGCATCCGGAAAAATCGGCAGAATCCTTTAATAAATTATTACGTTGCCCACCAGAAGAAGCAGCACGTCAAATCATTGAAGCGGTGCAAAAAGATAAACGCCGTTTATTGATAGGTAATGATGCCAAAGCCATTGATTTGATGCAGCGCATTTTGCCGACCGGTTATCAGCGTGTCATGGCATTCGCTACAAAATTAGGCAATAAAAGCAAGAAATCTGCTTAAAACCAAAAGCGCTTAAAAACCCGCAAATGGCGGGTTTTTTTATGCCTTAAAATTGCGGTTTTCGAATATCCCAAAAGTATTTTTCCTTAAGTTTTAGCTTATAAATTGGAGCTGTAGCGGGTACTCGAAAAAGTAGCCTTATATCTAAAAATAAGAAATAAAAATAAAAAAACCAGCTGAATTTAAATAAGCAAGTGTTGAAATATCAACACACATACCGCGTTAAAACCAACATGTTTAGTTGGAATAAAATTAATAAATTGCGTTAAAACAATAATTTATATAGTTGGCATGGTTGTTGCGAAATAACAAGAACGAAAACATGAAGAATAGGCCAAAACCTATGCGTAATTTAAACCATTTAAAAGCAAAACCGCAGTGCTTGAGTATAGCCAACATGACTTCAGCTCATTTAGTGATGTGCATGACCATGTGTGGCTATACATGCTGTCGCTAACAGAAACTAATTTAAAAAAAATGGCTGTTGGATGATCTTGATTATTAATCACGTGAATCATCCGAAGTTCGTTTCAGGAAATAAAGAAAAACTGAAAAACAAACAGGCCGCATAACCCGTATTTCCCACGCACTACATTTACCTCAAGTCCTTGGCTTGGGGTTGGGGCAGCTTTGCGCTTTGGGGCACAAAAAAGAAGTGAAATTAGAGTATGAAAAAAACATCGTTAAATCTTGCAGTGGCATTGATTTTATCTGCAACCAGTCAATTGAGTTTTGCCAGTGATGCTGACTTAAAACAGCAGCTGAGCAGTTTGAAACAACAAATTGAAACCCTTCAACAACGCTTAAATGCTGTTGAAGCACAACCCCAAGCCAAAGCTGCTGTCGTTGCACCAGTGAATGACAGCGTAGACAGTTATAGCAGTGAAGATGCCGAAGGATCTGAATTGGCTGCTGGTCCAACACCGGCAACCTCAGATGATATTGAAGGTGTACGTTCCGATTTAGAAAACTATAAATATGATCAGTCGCGTCAGTATGAACGCCAAACAGTGAAGTCAGCACGTGATACGACTTTATTCGGTACGGTGCAACTGCGTGCCAATGTGCAAGACAATAACACTGCACCCAATACGCCAAAATCAACCTTTGATGTCGGTACGGCACTACTTGGGGTGCGCGGTAATTTATTTAAAGATTATAACGAAGGAAAGAACCTCGATTACCAAGCCTCTTTTGGGTATTCAAAGCGTAACGACGGCACCAACAACAGCAACTTTAACTTGCTCGATGCTTACTTACGCTATCACGTGCTGTCGACCAATGGTGGCGCAGAGGTCTCTAAATTAAACCTAACCTTAGGTCAGCAATTGCTGCCATTTGGTCTAGACGTGCAGTCACCTGAAGATTTACGTCCAACCATCAGTACAGCAACCGCACCAACTTATTTGGGTTTATTTACCCGTCAAAATGGCTTGATTGTTCGTGGCGATGCAAAGCCATTTGTCGACTACGGTGCGAACTACCGTGCGCCGTTGTTTGAATATGCGATTGGTGTGACCAACGGTAATGGCAGTAACAAAACCGATGACAATAACGGCAAAGATTATATTGGTCGTGTGGCATTTACCTTACCTGTGGACTATGCAAGTTGGTTACGTGAATTCAAAGTTGGCGCGTCTTATATCAAAGGTGAAGCCAAACTTTCTAGTCTTGGTATTTTAGACAATAAAGCAAAGCGTGACCGCCTTGGTTTTGACGTCTATTACAATCACGCACCGTTTGGCGTGACGTATGAATATCTACAAGGCAAGACTGATTACATCGACACGACTGCACTTGCTGTAAAAGAAGCCAAAGCAGAAGGGCATACCTTTACCGCGTTCTATACCTTGGGTGACCAGTTCTATAACAGTATTAAATCCAATGCCAAATTTGACGATTTCTGGCCGAAATCGATTCAAGGTTACTACCGTTACGACAGCTATAACCCAAATAAAAATCAAAAAGATTACTTAGATACCGCGAGTGGCCGCATCGGTGAATACGACATTCATTCACTAGGTTTAAATCTGTTTTTTGCCCAGACCACCAAATTCCAGTTACAGCTCAATCATTACATCTATGACATTGAGGCTGCGACACAGAAAGACACCAATGAACTGCAAGCGCAATTCCAATACACATTCTAATTCAATCATTTAATTCTATAGGACCGTTAAATATGAAACTTTTTTCTAAAAAAATAGCCGCAACATTCTTGGCCTTATCGGCACTGGGACTCAGCTTGCAACTGCATGCAGCCAATCCCAAAGAAATCCGCATTTCTATGTCAGGTGCGGGTGAAGGTGGTAAGCCTAAAACAGGGGGTAGCTTTGTCGCTTCAGCGCATTTACGCGGTGTATTAGAGCAAGAATTTAAGAAAGATGGCATTGCTGTGAAGTGGTTATTCTTCCCAGGTGCAGGCCCTGCAACCAATGAAGGTTTAGCCAACGGTAAAGTCGATTTTGCTTTACATGGTGACTTACCTTCATTGGTGGGTCGTTCTACTGGACTTAAAACTAAGGTTTTGTTCTCAACCGGTCGTTTTGGTCCAACCTATGTGGTGGTTCCTGCTGGATCAAGTGCTAAGTCTTTTGCTGATCTAAAAGGTAAGAAGTTTTCAATTTTTAAAGGTACAAATCAACAAATCGTTTTTAACCGTGTCTTGGCGAAATATGGCTTTACCGAACGTGACCTACGCGTGATTTCGCAAGATGGTTATTCTGCGCGTACATCTCTAGCAACAGGTGATATTGATGCCGCGATTACTTCACCATTTAGTTTGGTTTCACGTGGAGTCGCAAAAACTTTAATTGAAATTAAAGATCCTAAAGTTGCCCCGATTGCACATTTTTGGGTAACTGAAAGTTTTGAAAAACAATACCCAGAAGTGACACAACGTGTCGTCACGACACTGATTAAACAAGCACAGTGGAGTTCGGAAGAAGCCAACCGTGTCACCCAATATAAGCTTTGGTCACAAAGCGGTATTCCATTGGTCGACTATCAAAAAACCTGGGATGGCTGGAACCTAAAAGATCGTACCAATCCATTGCTAGATGAATTTCATCGTTCACAAATCGACAGCGCATTAAAAATTGCCAAAGATGCAAAACTCATCCGCCGCGATGTGGATACCAAAACCTGGTACGAACCAAAGTATTTAAACAATGCTTTAAAAGAACTGAATTTGCAGAACTATTGGCGTGCATTTAATGCCAATGGCCAGCCAAAATAATTCAGGAATGTGGTCATGAATCCGATTGAAACAAATGTTGTCTCTACCCCTTTAACCGCGAAATTCATGAGCAGTTTTGTGCTGCTGACGATTATCGCCGGTTTAGGGGTTGGGGTTGCCCGTATCTTGATTTCATTGTACGCCGTGCAACTTGAAGCGACAGAGCTTCAGCTTGGATTGATTGCTGCAGCACAAAGTGTCGGTATCTTGTTTATGGCGCTGCCGATTGGTGTTTTGGTGCAGCGCCTGGGTTCCTTAAAAGTTTTTAGTATGGGCAGTGTGATTGGTGCAGCTTTATATGCACTGACACCGCTGCAGGAAAGTGCTTGGTATTTACTCATTGTGACGGCATTGGTGAGCTTTGTTTTACCGATGCGCTTTGTCTCAATTAATACCGTTTTTCTGAGCAATTTAAAACGTCTTGGGCCGGCCAAAGCAGGTTGGTTCCGCGGTTCTCACATGATGGGTTTTTTCCTCATCGCACCTGTTTTAACGGTATTACTGATTCAACAGTTTGGTTATGGTGGCAGCTTTTACTGCGTGGCGTTGTTATTTTTGGCAACCCTGATTTTTGCGCCATTTTGCTTTCAGCAGATTCATCAAACCGCAGCCAATGCACCGAGCTTTCAATGGCGTGATGTGGTTGCACCACTGGCATTACTGAAAACCCATACAGCTCTGCGCATGGTCTGTGCTTTAGAGTTTTTAAGCAGCGTAGCGAATAGCTATTTTGGCTTTTTCATTGTGGTTATCGCCATTCAAAGTTTCTCACTGTCTGAATCTGTAGCGGTAATGTTACTCACGACACAAGGCATTGTTTTTGTCGGTTCGTTATTCACATTGGGTGGCTTGGCTGAACTGATTGGTTATCCGAAGTTTTACTGGATCGGACTGAGCTTAATTAGTAGCTCATTACTGATTTTAGCCTTTACCTCAGTCACTTTTTGGATGTGGCCAGCATCACTGATGTTAGGACTCGGTTTGGGCATGTTGCACATTGCCAACTTTATGTCCTTTGCCAAAGTGGGTGAACAAACCGCAATGGCAAAAATCTCACCCATCTTGGCTTTAGTTGGTCCGGCAGGTGGCTTGTTTGGCGGCTTTTTAGGAGCAGCCTTCGGTGCCAGCATCGGCTTACAGAATTTATTTTTCCCAATCGGTCTGGCCTTTATCGGACTGATTTTAGTGATCTCTCGTGATCAGGCGTTTCTCTCTTTTTTAAAACCTGATGATTTAAAACATATAGCAGAAGGACAAGAATCATGAGCCTTACGAATGTAACCGCACATTCGGTACAGTGGCAAAGTTACCGTAGTGCATTTGAATTTTTTAAGAAATACCTAAAAGTAACCTTGCAATTGGCTTGTGGTCTACTGCTACCGGTGTTGTTGTTGGGTGTTTGGTATGTGGCAACAGTGCAGCACTGGTTGCCAGAACAAATTTTGCCTGCGCCGCAATTGGTGTGGAGCACAACCGTTGAACTGTGGCAATCGGGTGATTTGCAATTTCACTTTGCCACCAGTGCTAAGCGTATTTTATGGAGCGTCTTACTCGGTGTCAGTCTTGGACTGAGCCTTGGGATCTGGTTTGCTTTATCACAACGCGCGCAAAGTTTTGTTTTACCGAGCATTCATTTGCTTACGCAATTTCCGATCATTGGCTGGATTCCACTGTTAATGATTTTCTTGGGCATTGATGAAGCCTTGAAGA
Source organism: Acinetobacter terrae (assembly GCF_002135195.1). Classification (NCBI taxonomy): domain Bacteria; kingdom Pseudomonadati; phylum Pseudomonadota; class Gammaproteobacteria; order Moraxellales; family Moraxellaceae; genus Acinetobacter; species Acinetobacter terrae. The sequence goes on along the minus strand of NZ_NEGF01000007.1, from coordinate 47,146 downwards.
TTGTTGCGATCTCGCTTGCGGTGGTTTCTCCAGTGTTGATTGCAACCTTTAAAGGTATTCAACAAGTACCGAACCGTTTGCTTGAAGTGGCGCAGGTTTATCAATTCTCTAAATTTCAGACTTTTTCCAAAGTGATTTTACCGGCAAGCCTACCCGCCATTATTAGTGGCTTACGTCAAGGTGTGATGCAAGCATGGTTAGCCTTGGTGTTTGTGGAATTACTGGCAAGCAGTGAAGGGATTGGCTTCCTGATGGTTTGGGGACGTCAATTGATGCAGATGGATATTATTTTCATGGGCATCATTTTAATTGGCATCACGGGCTTTGTTTTGGACAGCGTATTGGCTGCCTTTGAACGCCTTGCTCGTTTTTACGCAACACGAGTAGGGGGCTAATCATGTCAGAACTCAGTCTTGAACAATCCAATATTCCTGCAAATTCAAACTTGGACAAAAGCATTAAAGTACTGCAAGCCTTGATTTTACCGATCGCATTTATTGCACTTTGGTCGCTGGCGTCAGCTTTACAGTGGCTCGATCCTAAATTGATTCCATCGCCAGTCACGGTATTAACGGGTGCTATCCAGAGCTTTAGCCAACCCGAATTTTGGCAAGGCTTTGCCGCAAGCCTCGGTCGTAACTTCACCGGTTATGTGATTGGTGCAAGTCTAGGGGTGGCTTTTGGTGTGGCACTGGGCACAACCCGTTGGGTCAATTGGTTATTTGCACCGGGCTTTAACGTATTACGTCAGGTGTCACTGTTTGCATGGTTGCCGTTGATCTCGACCTTTTTAGGCTATGGCAACGGTGCAAAAATTTTATTTATCAGTCTATCGGTGTTTTATCCAGTGGCATTACACAGCTTGGAAGGTGTCAGCAGCATCAGCGCGAAATACAGTGAAGTCGCAAGAGTCTATCAATTTCCGAAACTGTATACCTACCGCAAACTCATTTTGCCGGCAGCGAGTCCACAGATTTTTGTCGGTCTGCAATTGGGTTTAATTTTCGCGTGGTTGGCAACGGTGGGATCAGAATTTTTACTGGCAAATTACGGCGTTGGACTCGGTAATTTGGTCATTCGTGGTCGTGAGCAATTTAATGTGTCTTTGATTATTTTAGGCATGCTGACCATTGGTTTTGTCGGGGTGATTTTAAACAGCATCCTCAGCCGTATCGAACGTAAAGTACTGCGCTGGCAGCAGCGGAGTTAGGAGAAATAACAATGAAAATACTCCCGAAATTTTGGCAAAAAGCCCTGTTGGCAGCCGTCATAACTAGCAGTTTGGTGGCAGGTTGTACGACGCAGAAGGTTGATAAAACCACGTCAAAGGACGTGACGCATTTACGTTATCAAAGTTATCCAGGTTTGGTGTCGCTGCCTGAATTGGCGCAGGACTTGGGTTACTTGGGCAAACTTAAACTGGATTACGTCGGCACAGTACAAGGTGGACCACAAGACTTACTCACTTTGGTGTCCGGTGACGTCGATTTTGCTTCAGCGTTCAATGGCGCCGTGGTGAAAGTCATTGCTGCGGGTTTAGATGTGGTGCCTGTGATCGCATCTTATGGCAGTGATGAAGACATGAACGTGGGTTTTTATGTTTTAGAGAACAGCCCGATTCGTAGTCCACGCGATTTTATTGGTAAAAAAGTCGCAGTGAATGCCTTTGGTGCACATTATGAGTTTGTCGTAAAAGATTATTTATTGCGTCACGGTTTAACAGAAAAAGAAATTCGTGAGGTTGAATTGATTGTCTTGCCACCTGTCAGCACCGAACAAGCGCTCCGTAATGGTCAAATTGATATTGCGGTGTTCTCGGGGATTTTAGAAAAACGTGCACTTAAAACTGGTGGAGTTCGTCCAATCTTTAAAGATGTTGAGCTGTATGGTCCATTTACTGCGGGCAGTTACGCGATGCGTAAGGATTTCATGGCAGAGCATCGTGATGCAGCAAAAACCTTTGTGAACGGTGTGGCTCGTGCACAAGAGTGGTTGCATCACACACCAAAAGAACAAATTGTGGCACGTATGGAAAGCATTATTGATAAACGTCAGCGTAATGAAACCAAAGTGTTGATTCCGTATTACACGGGAACTGGAGTGAAAGATGTCGGCGGCGTACAAAAAAATCAAGACTTCGAGCCATGGGTGAATGCCTTGGTGCAAGAGCAAAAATTAAAACCGAATCAATTGAATGTGAGCACGCTGTATAGCAATGAATTCAACCCTTATGCAGCACAGAAAAATTAAGATTAGAAAAGGAATACAACAATGACCAGTGCCTTAAATTTAGATCATGTGCGTAAGGTTTTTCCTGCGCAGAATCATCCCAATAGCAAAAATTATAAACCTGAATTTGTCGCGGTTGAAAATGTCACTTTAGATATCCAACACGGTGAATTTGTTTCCATTGTGGGGCCAAGTGGCTGTGGTAAATCAACCTTACTTGACCTGATTGCTGGACTGACTAAGCCATCTTCGGGGCAAATTTTACTCAGTGGTAAGCAAATTACTCAGCCAGGTCTGGATCGCGGCATTGTGTTTCAGCAATACGCACTTTATCCATGGCTGACTGCTTTAGAAAATATTGAATTTGGTCTGGAAGCCAAAGGCGTGGACAAGAAAACCCGTCGGGAAAAAGCCCAGTATTATCTGCAATTGGTGGGGCTTTCAGGTTTTGAAAAGCATTATCCGAATGAGCTTTCAGGCGGGATGAAACAGCGTGTCGCGATTGCGCGAAGCTTAGCGTATGAACCTGAAATTTTATTGATGGATGAACCGTTTGCCGCACTGGATGCGCAAACCCGTGAAACCTTGCAAGAAGAACTGATTAAGATTTGGCAAACCTCGAAGAAGACCATTGTTTTCATCACCCATAGTATTGATGAAGCGATTTTCCTCAGTCAACGCGTGGCGATTATGACCTCAAGACCGGGACGGATTAAGGAAGTCATCGACATTCCAGCCAGCCTGAAAGCCAAAGGTGAGGATATCCGTTCAACGGCTGAATACGGCAGAATTCGTCATCAAATCTGGTCGCAGCTCAGCGAAGAGGTGATTAAGGCGCAAGCACTCGAAAAAGACAAACAGCTTGCTCACGCATAAATAAATTAGAGGATTATTCATTATGTCATCGACTCAACAGGCGATTCCACATCGCCAAACTTATACTGTGGCAAAACCACGCTTACAACTGACTTGGCTCAATACGATTTTTAAACGCAGTATTGCCATCGTGTTGTTCTTATTATTATGGGAAAGTTTGCCGCGCTTAGGTGTGGTGAGTCCAGCCTTTTTACCGCCATTGTCTGTAGTGTTGGATACTGCATGGCAGCTGTACCAAAGTGGACAACTGGGTACGCATTTTAGCGCCAGTATTCAACGCTCGATTATTGGTTTTGTTTTGGCCTTAGCCATTGCCATTCCACTGGGTTTGATCATTGGTTGGTATAAATTGGTGGCAGAAACTTTAAACCCATTGTTGGAGCTGTTTCGTAATACCACAGCGCTGGCATTAATGCCGTTGTTTATTTTATTTCTAGGCATTGGTGAAGCATCTAAAATCAGTTTATTGGTTTACGCCTGCACATGGCCGATTCTGTTAAATACCATTACCGGTGTACAAACAGTCGATCCTTTGCTGATTAAATCAGCACGCACCATGGGCTTAAAACCGTATCAACTGTTCCGTAAAGTCATTTTACCAGCATCAGTACCAACCATTTTCGTTGGTATCCGTTTGGCAGGGGCGATCTCCATCCTTGCGCTGGTTGCGGTTGAGATGTTTGGTGCCAAAGCCGGTCTGGGTTACCTGATTATGTATTCACAATTTAGTTTTGAAATTCCACAAATGTTTGTGGGGATTTTAGTGATTACTTTAGTGGGCTTATCTTTTAACTATATTTTGATTGGGTTGGAAAAATACTTTACCGCTTGGAAACGTAATCCATCAGAATAATATTAATATCTAAAAATTAAAATGCAAAAAAGCAGTGTTGATTCACTGCTTTTTTATGTTTTCTAAGATAAGAAATCTACGAGCTTTAAAATAAATAAAATATTAAATTTTTTATTTTGAATTAAAATAAAGCCTTTAAGATAATTGATATAGATTTTTAATATTTATGCTAGGTTTTTATTTTAAAAAATAGATTTAATTATAATAATGCATATTTCATTAAACGCGTGCGAATCACGTTACGTGTCACGCCCAGTAACCTTGCAGTATGCACCTGATTGTATTCACAGTAAGTATAGGCACTACGAATAAATTGTTCTTCAATTAACTCATTGATATTGAGTTGCGGCAATTGCTGTGAGGCTTGGAACAAATGTTGAAAGGTCGATTGCAACAATTTTTCAGCATCGGTGTTGGCCAAAATTTCCGGCAAAGCGTTGTTGTTTAAATCATTTTGCGGTGCACTTTGATTTTGTCCTTTGCTACGACTATGTAACAGGTTTGAGAAGCGAATATCCTCCGGTTCAATCACACCATTCTGACTGACCAAAACTGCATGGTGAATGGTATTTTCCAGTTCACGAATATTGCCCGGCCAACGATGTTGTAACAGCTTTTTAACCGAAAGTGGACTGATACGTAACGGCGTTGCATGCGGGTCAGTTTGATAGCGTTCCACAAAGAATTTAGCCAAGGGTAAAATGTCATCGCGACGCTCTGAAAGCTTCGGAATACGTAGCAAAGCGACATATAGGCGATAAAATAAATCCTCACGGAATTTGCCTTCCAGCACTGCTTTTTCAAGGTCGACATTGGTTGCAGCAATGATGCGTACATTGATCCGAATCGGCTTGAGCGAGCCGACCCGAACAATCTCCCGTTCTTGTAAAATACGCAGTAATTTTACCTGCATAGACAGCGATAAATCACCTATTTCATCTAAAAATAAGGTGCCATTATGCGCCGCTTCAAACCAGCCAATCCGCTGATGAATTGCACCGGTAAACGCACCTTTTTCGTGACCGAATAATTCGCTTTCTGCTAATGATTCGGTTAAAGCACCACAATTGACTGCAATAAAAGGGCCTTTGGCACGGTGACTTAGGGCATGAATTTGTCTGGCAACCAACTCTTTACCGGTACCGGTTTCACCAATAATCAAGGCATTGGCATCGCTTGGCGCAATTTGTTCAATGCGCTCCAGCAGTGCCTTTGACAATGGATCTTCAAAGACGGTCGCTCGTGCGCGTTCGTAGCGAACCGTCTGACTGACGCTAGGATGCGTTAATATAGACATATGATTTGCTTCATTATAAAAATTGAGCTCATCATGAAATATTTAATATCGAAAAATAAATAATAAAACGATATTTAATTATCTGTTTTGCTGCATAAACGCTTTTTGATAAATATATCTGTTAAATAGATAAATGAAGCACGCATAACTAAATATTAAATCGAGATAAATAATCAGCCAAAAGTATTTTATATTAACAACATCATAAACACAGAGTAATTATAATGACAATCACAGCCGTTAACGTACGTAACCAATTCAAAGGCGTTATTCAAGAAGTATTAGAAGGGGACGTTGTTTCAGAAATAAATGTGGAAACCAAAGCCGGTTTGTTCACTTCAATTATTAGTACCCGTTCAGTCAAAGATCTTGATCTGAAAGTCGGTTCTGAAGTGGTGGTATTGATCAAATCGACAGAAGTGTCATTGGCGAAGCTTTAATTCGCCATTGCCTCAAGCTTTACAGGAGAATTGAGATATGACACAGCAACAGACCGGCCATGTATCTATTCAGCAACTCAGTAAAACCTATCCGACTCAAAATGATGAAGCATTAACCGTGCTGGACGATATTAATTTAGACATTCAACCGGGTGAATTTATTAGTATTGTCGGTAGCAGTGGTTGTGGTAAATCCACACTGTTACGCTTATTGGTTGGACTGGAAAATAGCTATCAAGGCCAGATACACGTTGATGGTAAAAAGATTTTTGGCACCAGTTTAAACCGCGGGATTGTGTTTCAAGATCACCGTCTTTTTCCGTGGTTAAGTGTGACAGAAAATATTCGCATTGCATTGCATCAAAGCAATTTAAGCCGTGCCGAAGAAGATCTAATCATCGATGAGCATTTAGAATTGGTCAAATTGACCAAGTTTAAAGATGCTTTTCCATCGCAACTTTCAGGCGGGATGAACCAGCGTGTTGCCATTGCACGAAGTCTGGTGAATCGTCCGGAAATTTTATTTTTAGATGAGCCGTTTGGTGCACTTGATGCCTTAACCCGTCAAAACCTGCAAGATGAATTACAGCGGATTTGGCAGGCAGAAAAAATCACCATGGTGATTGTGACCCATGACGTTGAAGAAGCGGTATTTTTAGGTGATCGTGTGGTGGTGATGCAGCCACATCCGGGTCGAATCAAACGCATTGTGGATGTACCGGTTGCGCATCCGCGTAAACGTGAAGATGTGCGTTTACACAATATTAAAAATAATATTCTGCTCGATTTTAGCGATCCTTTAAAAGACCAATTACACAGCAACAAACAGCCAGCGAAGTTTTCAGATTATCAATTTGCTTGGTAATTGTGCTTTATGTGTTATCCAAAAGCCTGCGTAAAGTAGGTTTTTTTATGTCGAATTAAAATGATCTGGCATAAAAAATCCCTCATGAATGAGGGATATTCAACTGATTTTAAATTAAGACGCTTTCACTTCCTGACGTGCCAAAACATATTGGTTTTCTGGACGTTTTAAACCTAGGTTTTCACGTAAAGTTTTGCCTTCATATTCAGTGCGGAACAGGCCACGACGTTGCAGTTCAGGTACCACTAAATCAACAAAATCATCTAAACTCGCTGGGGTTGTTGGTGGCAAAATATTAAAACCATCCGCGGCTTCATTTTCAAACCAAGCCTGAAGTTCATCGACCACTTTTTCAGGTGTACCAATAATGGTCCAGTGACCGCGTGCGCTTGCGATCCATTGGTACAACTCGCGAATAGTAAAATTGTTTTGACGGGCAATGTCTAAAATCAGTTGGTTGCGGCTGGCACCATTTTCAATTTGACCGATATGTTCAGGTAAAGGTTCATCGAGGTTGTATTGACTGAGGTCTTCGGTAAAACCGCCCAATTGCTGTAGCAAAGATAAACCGAGTGATGGGTGAATATAGCTGTTCAGTTCATCATATTTCGCTTTTGCTTCTTCTTCGGTTTCCGCTACAAAAATCGAAACACCCGGCATAATTTTCAGGTCATCGGTATGACGGCCATATTTGACTAAACGTTGTTTAACATCTTTATAAAAGGCTTGTGCATCTTCAATTTTTTGCTGTGCAGTGAAAATGACTTCGGCAAATTTAGCCGCCAATTCACGACCATCTTCCGATTGACCGGCTTGTACAATTACCGGATAGCCTTGCGGTGGACGCGCGATATTGAGTCCGCCATGTAAGGCTAAATGTTTACCTTTAAAACGCGGTGGATGCAGTTTGTCACCGTCAAAGAATTGACCAGTTTTTTTGTTGTACTCAAAGGCATCATCTTCCCAGGTATCCCACAGTTTTTGTGCCACTTGAATAAATTCATCGGCACGTTCATAGCGTTCTTTCGGATGCGGCGCATCGTTTAAACCAAAGTTTTTCGCTACGATTGGACCCGAAGTAGTCACCACATTCCAAGCCGCACGACCTTCAGATAAATGATCGAGTGAGGCGAATTTACGGGCCAAATTGTACGGTTCTTCATAGGTGCTTGAAGCGGTGGCAATAAAGCCAATATGCTCAGTGACTGCAGCGAGTGCTGAAAACAGTGAAACAGGTTCAAGACCTGCGGAAAAACCTCCTGTTAAGCCTAAATTGGGCGTGGTGTCTGGGTCGACTGTGACTGGAACATCGGCAAGAAAATACGCATCAAACAGGCCGCGTTCAGCGGTTTTTGCCAGTTCAATAAAATATTTTAGATTATGACTGTCTTGTGGGCGAGCTTCGGGATGGCGCCAACCTGCAACGTGTTGTGATGTTCCCGGTACAAAAGCACCTAAGCGAATTTGACGTTTAGCCATGTTAATTATCCTATTTTTTATCTTGTTTCAATCTTTGTACTTCATTTGAAGTAACGTAAAAAGCCTGCTCTAAATGAACAGGCTCAAGCACAATTTATGAAGCTTTGCTTTGCTGTTTTTCTAAAACATATTGATTTTCAGGACGTGCTAAACCTAAGTTTTCACGCAGTGTCGTGCCTTCATATTCGGTACGGAATAAGCCACGACGCTGCAGTTCAGGCACAATAAAATCAACAAAGTCATTCAGACCGGCAGGGGTCGTCGGCGGCAAAATATTAAAGCCATCTGCACCTTCATTTTCAAACCAGTTTTGCAGCTGATCTACTACTTGTTTCGGCGTACCAATCAAGGTCCAGTGACCACGTGCGCTGGCGATATATTCATAAAGTTGGCGAATGGTGAAATTATGCTTGCGCGCAATATCAATCATCATTTGCTGACGACTTGAGAAGTTAATGTCGGCATCTTCAAGTTTCGGGAACGGGGCATCTAAATCATATTTCTCTAAATTAATCCCGCCCGATAAACCTGACAGTAAACTTAAACCGACTTTTGGGTGAATTAAGCTATTGAGTAATTGGTATTTTTCCTGCGCTTCTTGTTCAGTTTTCGCAACGAAAATTGACACGCCTGGCATGATTTTAAGATCATCTGGCTGGCGGCCATACTTGGCCAAACGGCTTTTCACATCACGGTAAAATTCTTGTGCATCGGCTAGATTTTGTTGTGCGGTGAAAATCACTTCAGCATATTTGCCTGCAAGTTCTCGGCCATCTTCGGATTGTCCCGCTTGCACAATCACAGGATAACCTTGCGGTGGGCGAGAGACGTTTAATGGTCCTTGTACACTGAAATATTTGCCGCTATGTTGAGGTTCATGGATTTTATCGGCATGGAAAAATTGACCACTTTCCTTGTTGTAAATAAAGGCATCATCTTCCCAAGAATCCCAAAGCTTTTGGGTTACTTCAATGAATTCATCGGCACGTTCATAACGTGTTTTAGGATCCGGATGCTGTTCTAGGCCGAAGTTACGCGCGGTATCAGCTGAAGCCGTTGTCACGACGTTCCATGCGGCACGACCTTTAGAAATATGGTCCAGCGAAGCAAATTTACGTGCTAATAGATACGGATCTTCATAGGTGGTTGATGCCGTCGCAATAAAGCCCAGATTTTTAGTCACTGCAGACAGCGCAGCAAACAAGGTCACAGGTTCAAAGCCGACGCCTTTATCCCCTAAGCCCAATTCACCTTCAATTGCCGAACCCCAACGAACGGATAGGCCATCTGCTAAAAAGTAGGCATCGAATAAACCTTTCTCTGCGGTTTTTGCCAGTTCGATAATGTAATCAATATTCAAATGATCTTGAGGGCGAGATTCAGGATGACGCCAGCCTGCAGCATGTTGAGCGGTCGCGGGAATAAAGGCACCGAGTTTAATTTGACGTTTTGACATTGTTATATCCTATGGATTCTAATAAATATTCAGAACATCTCATTCAAACTTTGTGCCAATGATAAATACTAATTAAAACAATAATATAAAATACATAATATTTTTATGTGTTTAAGATTCAACAGTAAAAACGTTGCTTTGTTTCAAATCAGACAGTAGAAAAAATGCAGTACTTATATGAAAAGCTATGTATTGGTCGAAAAGGGATAATCTCTATTCTTATGTTGTTTTTTAGATAGATCAAAATGGTGTGATCTTTAAAAAGCGGCATAAAAAATGCCCCGAAGGGCATTTTAAATCGTTCTTGGATTAAGATGTCTGAGCTTGTTGTTGTGCCAGCACATATTGATTTTCAGGACGTTTTAAACCTAAGTTTTCACGTAAGGTTGTACCTTCATATTCGGTACGGAACAGGCCGCGACGTTGCAGTTCAGGCACAATAAATTCCACAAAGTCATCCAGACCCGCGGGGGTCGAAGGGGGCAATACATTGAAGCCATCCGCAGCTTCATTTTCGAACCATTGTTGTAATTGATCGACCACTTGTTTAGGTGTACCAATCAAGGTCCAGTGACCACGTGCTGAGGCAATATATTCATACAGCTGGCGAATGCTAAAATTATGTTTTTGTGCAATTTCAATCATCATTTGCTGACGGCTGCTAAAATTGATTTCTGTTTCATCAAGTTTTGGAAATGGAGCATCTAAATCAAATTGAGATAAATCAATATTGCCTGCCAAACCGGAAAGTAAGCCTAAACCAACATCTGGATGAATCAGGCTATTCAACAACTGATATTTTTCTTGCGCTTTTTGCTCGGTTTTTGCCACGAAAATCGACACGCCTGGCATGATTTTTAAGTCATCGGCATGGCGACCATATTTGCTTAAACGTGCTTTGACATCACGGTAGAAGGTTTGTGCATCATCCAAACTTTGTTGCGCAGTGAAAATGACTTCGGCATATTTTGCTGCAAGTTCACGACCATCTTCCGACTGACCGGCTTGTACAATGACCGGATAGCCTTGCGGTGGACGAGGAACATTCAGTGAACCTTGTACATTGAAATATTTGCCTGTATGTCGCGGTTCATGCTGCTTGTTGGCATCAAAGAATTGACCGCTTTCTTTATTATATAAGAACGAATCGTCTTCCCAGGAATCCCAAAGTTTTTGGGTGACTTCAATAAATTCATCGGCACGTTCATAACGGACTTTTGCATCTGGATGCGCAGTAAAACCAAAATTACGTGCCGTATCCGCCGAAATAGTGGTCACCACATTCCATGCAGCACGACCTTTTGAAATGTGATCTAGTGAGGCAAATTTACGTGCCAAAAGGTAAGGTTCTTCATAGGTGGTTGAGGCCGTGGCAATAAAACCAATGTGCTTGGTCACTGCTGAAATGGCAGCAAATAATGTTACGGGTTCAAAACCGACAACTTTGTCGCTATAACCAATACTTTGCTTGTTTTTGGAAGCGCCATGACTCCAGTTCACCGATAAACCGTCGGCAAGAAAATAGGCATCAAATAAACCTTTCTCAGCAGTTTTTGCCAATTCAATAACGTAATCAATGCTTAGATGATCTTGTGGACGAGACTGCGGGTGACGCCAGCCTGCTGCGTGCTGTGAGGTGGTGGGAATAAAAGCACCCAGTTTAATTTGTCGTTTCGACATGGTCATACCCTGTTGTAATCATTCATTTTCACAGGGTTATAACAAGGAATTAGAAGCTTGGAAAATACGATAAAATTAAATCCTTATAAAATATATGGGATAAGGATTTAAATCACATTTATCAGCCTTTTGCAGCGGGTTTTGCAAAGAGCATTGATTTGCTTAAAGGACTTTTAAATTAACGCTTTAACGGTTTTTTTCTTCCAGATAAATTGATAATACAGACCTTGAAGAATACTTAAGCAAACAAATGCCAGTGCGTACGCATACCAAATGCCTTGTAAGCCCCACCATTGACTGAACAAATAAGCGCATGGCACTTCAATGCCAATAATGGCAACAATGTTAATGATCATTGGGACAGTTACGGTACCGCTGGCACGCATGATGGAAGCAAAAATGGCACTCGCACCAAAGAAGATAATCGACCACAATACAATAAATAAAAGTTGCTGCCCAAGTACAACCACCGTCGGGTCGGTGATAAATAGCGCCATCAGATATTTTGAGAATAGATAAGCTAAAGCTACCAATCCACCCGTAATGACGATATTCATACCCAGTGCAGTACGCGTGACTTTGTTCAGTAGTTCCGATTTACCTGCACCAATAGCTTGAGCAGCAAAAATCGACGCGGCAATAGAGATAGATAGGGCAGGGAATTGAATATAATTCAGCACCTGATTGACTGCACCATAGGCTGCAGTGGCATGGGAACCATAACGATTCACCAAACCTACAATCACCAAACCGGCAACTGAAGTTGTCACCATCTGAATGCCGGTTGGAATGCCTAAACGTAGAATGATTATACTGAGTTCGCGTTGATGGCGAATATGACTGAGCAGATGACGGTCAGGCTTAAGCGGATGATCTTTTTTATTTAAGTACACGGCCAAAAAGATCAGTACTGCAAGGTAACCGACAATGGTGGCAATAGCAGGTGCAATAATGCCCATTTTCGGAAAGCCAAAATACCCCGCAATCAGCACAGGGGTAATTAATACGCCAATCAGAATGGTCATGCCTGACGCAATCAGCGGGGTGGTGCTGTCACCGACTCCACGTAAAATTGACGTATAAATAATATAAATAAACAGCAAGGGACTGCCGGCAAGCATCCACTGTACATAAGGCAGTGACAGGTGCATGACATCCGGATCCGTGCCTAAGGCAAGTAAAATATGTTCAGCAAAAAGCACCCCAAACAGGGCAATAATACTGCCGCCAATTAAAGTCATAAACAGGGTAGAGCCGACCACACAGCGAACTTTTTCAACATTTTTCGCCCCCCAAGCTTGTCCAACCAATACGGTTGCACCCGCTGAAAGGCCAATCACAAAAGCCAGCAGACAAAACAAAATCGGGAAGAATACAGCCACTGCTGCAATGGCATTCACCCCCATCATTTGCCCTACAAAAATGGTATTAATCGTTCCTGAAAGGTTTTGCAAAATATTGGTTGCAATCAACGGCAACAGGAAAATTAAAAAGGTTTTCCATAATTTTTGTTGATCGAGCAGTGATTGATGTTGAGACATTGAACGTCCTGTAAAGGTATTTTTATCATTTTTCAGATTTAAAATCACACTACCTGAGTTCGCTTAAAAAAGCCTTAGCTGTTAAGTAACTAAGCGTTGTTAAGTAACTAAGGCTTAAATTTATTAATAAATCATGAACTTAAACAGCAGATAAAATGGCAGAGGCTTGTTCTAAGGTTTCATCTTTTTTGGCAAAACAAAAGCGAATTAAACGTAAATTTTCGGGCGCCTGCTGATAAAAAACTGAAATAGGAATCGCCACAATGCCATGATGTTCCGCGAGAAATTTACACATCTCGATATCGTTTAAATCGGGGCGAATGGCACTGTAATTTAAGTTCTGGAAATAGGTTCCTTGTGACGGAGTAAAATGAAAACGTGAGTTGCGAATGCCTGAATTAAATAGATCGCGTTTATCCTGATAGAAGTCGGCAAGTTGTTCAATATGTTCAGGATGCTGCTGCATAAAAGTCGCCAGTGCCATTTGTATCGGCGTGACACCGCAGAAACTGACAAATTGATAAACCTGTCTAAATAGTTTCATCAGTTCGGGTGAGGCAATGCAGTAACCGGTTTTCCAGCCCGTGACATGGAAGGTTTTACCAAAAGAACCCACCACAATACTGCGATCACGCAATTCAGGAAAAGACAGTGCGGAATAATGTTTTTTACCATCATAAATCAGATGTTCATAGACTTCATCGGACAGCACCACAATGTTTTTATCACGAATCAGCTCAATTAAATTTAACCAGTCCTGACGTGACCAAATTGCACCAGTAGGGTTGTGAGGGGTATTCACAATGATCATTCGGGTCTTGTCGTTGATGGCATCTTTAACCTGATTCCAGTTTACGGAAAACTCGGGTGCAACCAGAGGAATATGAATGGCTCTGCCACCCACCAGTTTCACGCTGGGGCCATAACTGTCATAGCAGGGGTCGAAAATAATAACTTCATCACCCGCATGGATCAGCGCCTGAATAGTACAAAAAATCCCGATGGTTGCGCCTGGGGTAATGGTGATTTCAGTGACGGGATCAATCACCAGTTGATCGCGTTTTAAAAATTGATGTGCCAATTGTTCGCGTAGTGAAATCAGTCCATCACTTGGTGCATATTGATTAAAGCCATCCAAAGTAGCTTGGCTTAACGCTTTTAACAGTGCAGGAGGGGCTGCAAAATCGGGAAAACCTTGAGAGAGATTTAAGGCATTCAGGCGATGTGCCATTGCGGTCATCACACTGAAAATGGTGATCCCTTGTGCAGGCAGTTTGGAATGGATGTCAATCATGACCCGAACTCTTGAATATTGTTATTCTTTTCAGTGTAGCAGTAAGACAGGAACCGAAAAATAAAAGTCTAATTTAATCTCTGTATTTTTTAACAGATTTAAATAGGTTGAATTGGATGTATGGTTTTTTTATCGAATTAACAAAAAACTCACTAGACTAAAAAAACAACATTTCTTAGAATGCAGCCACTCATTAAAATAATATTCTTAAAACAATAAATTATTATGTTAAACACTATCCATGCTGTGATTGAAGGTATGGGCTTAAGTTTGCAAAAACGTGCCCTGCATTTATATTTTTCCAACGAATTGCTTAATCCTCAGGTCTTTATTCAAAGAATTGAAGGACAACATCGCATTAATCATGGCTTTAAGGCTGAATTGATTTGCTTGTCGACCAATGCCCATATTCCCCTAAAGCAATTTATAGGTGGACGTGTAGCTGTCGATCAAGTCACTGATTTAGGTGAACTCTCACGAATCACTGGTATCATTACTGGTGCCAGCCAAGGTCAAAGTGATGGGGCACTCACCCTCTATAAAATCACCATTGAAGATGCGTCGGCACTCTGGCACAAGCGCCAGAATAGTCGTGTGTTTATGAACAAAAGCGTGCGTGATATCAGTGAAATACTGTTTAGAGAATGGCAAAGTAAAAGTGCCTTATTTGCCGCCAGCTTAAGTCTAAATATTCAGGGCTTAACCCGAGAATACGATATTCGTCCTTTCGTAATGCAAGCCAATGAAACGGATTATGAATTTCTCACACGACTGTGGCGCAGTGAAGGCATTAATTGGCTGATTGATGAGTCTGAACACCGAGTTGCAGTTTCCTCCTCCGCGATTCAGCCGCAGAAACTACGTTTGATTGATGATAATCATCAATATAGTGCTTTAAGCAGAAGATCAATCCGATTTCATCGTAGTCATGCCACAGAACGCCTAGATAGCATCACCAGTTTTATCGCCGAACGCTCTTTGCAGTCCACCGCAATTCAGGTACAGCGTTGGCAAGCCAACAGCCTGTCGCAAGATCAAGCCAATAGTCTGCTCAGTAATCATCAACATAGTGAGTTGCAAGATAATGAAACTTTAAGTTTGGAGCAAGCCTGGACCATCAGCCCAGCATGGACATCAGATTTAACCGGTACCGATCAGACCACGATTTCAGGTAGTAACCAATTAGAAAAGCTTAATCAGCAGCTGTCCCAATACCAAGACTTGCAGGCCAAATACTTCACCGCCAATAGTAGTGTACGTGATGCACAGGTGGGTTATTGGTTTGAATTAATCGATCATCCTGAAATTGATCTGCATTCAGGTTCAGATAAAGAATTCCTGATTTTAGGCAAAGCTTTTTATAACCAGAATAATTTACCGAAAGATATTCTCCGTCAGTTAGATGTCTTATTAACTTTAAGCCGTTGGCAACACCAAGGAGATGAACGACAAGCCAATGAGCTGTATCTAGTACGTCGTAATGTCCCCGTAGTGCCTGAATATAGTCCTTTAATGCATCGACCTGCGGCCTATCCACAACGAGCCAAAGTCGTTGGACCTGAAGGTGAAACTATTTTTGTGGATGCATGGGGACGCATCAAAGTTCGCTTCATGTTTACTCGTGTGGACGACCATGGTCACGATGGCGGTGCGGGGAGTAATGAAAACGATACCGACTCAGCCTGGGTAGATGTGTTGACCCCTTGGGCAGGTGAAGGTTATGGCGCGCGATTCCATCCCCGAATTGGTGAAATTGTGGTGATCGACTTCTTTGAAGGTGATGTTGATCGGCCATTTGTGGTTGGGCGAATTCATGAAGCTGAACGCCATCAAACCATGTTTGATATCAAAGGGCAGTTACCCGATACCAAAAAGCTCAGTGGCATCCGTTCGCAAGAAGTGGCTGGAGCAGGCTTTAACCAACTCCGTTTTGATGACACCACCAGACAGATCAGTACCCAATTGCACAGCAGTCATGGGGCAAGCCAATTGAATTTGGGTAACTTGAGCCATCCCAAAGATAAAGAAATCAGTGATGGGCGTGGTGAAGGATTTGAGTTAAGAACCGATCAATATGGAGCTGTTCGTGCGGGGAAAGGTCTGCTGATTTCGACATATTCTCAAGATCAAGCCAATGGTCATCATCTCGGTACAAATGAAGCAAGAACTCAACTGCAATCGAGTTTGAATAATTCTGAAGCATTGAGTCAAGTTGCGGAAAATCAGTTAACGGATCCGTTAGATGTTTTGGAAAATTTGAAGGCTTTTCTTGACCACATTGAAAGTGGGGAAAAAGAGCAAGCGGATACATTTAAACAGGCTTTAATGCTATTGGCTGCACCCAATTCGATTGCGCTTGCAACAAATGAAGATATCCATATTTCAGCAGATCAACAGATTAACCATAGTGCAGGAGAGAGTATCAACTTCAGTACACAAAAGTCTTTGATTGGGCATGCAAGTAAAAAAATTAGTCTTTTTGCAGCACAAGAAGGATTCAGAGCCTTTGCTGCAAAAGGTAAAGTTGAACTTCAAGCGCAGGATGATGCAATTGAAGCCATCGCTCGCAAGGTCATTAAGCTGATTTCTACCGAAGATAAAATTGAAATTACTAGCCCTAAAGAGATTGTACTGACTGCAGGCGGTTCACAGTTAAAGATCAATGCCGAAGGTGTTTTTACAACTACGGGTGGCAAGTTTGAGAGTAAGGCTGGGCAGCATAGTTTTGTGGGAGGGGCAAAAGTACTGACACCTCAGGTAAGTTTGCCAATGTTTGAAACTCCTTATAGCAATCAAATTGATTATATGTGGAACAAGCCATCTGAGGGTGAAAAGGAGATTTTTATTGTTGGTAAATCAGATGGAAAATTAATTAAAAATATTAAAAATGAATTAAATAGTGAAAAAATCATTAGTTCCTTAAGGTTCTATACTCCGCAACAATCAGAATTTACAGCATTGGGATTTAACTCTTTAAATACTTATTTAAGTCAGGAAATATCAAATGACAATATTGATGAACTGATAGAAGAAATAGAAGGAGAGATTTTTGAGGATGATGAAGTTTATACAGAAGAGGACTTTGATTAATGAGTAGTTTAGTCACCATTACGTCTAAATTCTATGACAAGTCGGGACGTCGAGTTATCAATTTAAATGTAAAGTCTCGTTATAAAGGGTCAATAAGAGAGAATCTTCAAAAAACAGATGATAATGGATTATTCGTGTTTCAATCTTCTTCTAACAGGATAGTCGAAATTTTAGCTAAACCACCGAATGCTAAAGATTATACAGTTTTTAAAACGATCAACTCATCCATAGTTTCATCTGACCATAATCCGATAAAAGTTCAATTGCCAAAAACTATTGAGGAATATAAAAAGGGAAATGTAAAACAGCCTGCAAGTGGAACAGTGTTTACTTTATTTAAAGTTGTAGATAGTACAGGAAAAGTTATGTTTAATTTTCCTATTCAATCTAGACCCAAAGGGAAAAAAACTTTTGAACGTTCTACTAATAAAGAAGGGGTTGCAGAAATAGAATCTTCCCCAAATAGAGAAATAGAAATTTTAGTTCTGACATCTAATGATAAATTTATTCTAAAAAAATCTGTAAATTCTGGCAATGGTTCCAAACAGCCAATTCTTATTAAATTAGATGAACCATATGATAGTTTTAAAAGTTTATCGACGATCACTCTGTTGGATAAAAATGACAATAATTATATTGTAGAAAAAACAAACGTTGAAATATTAGCTCTAGATAGTGGAGAAAAAAATATAATCACTGCTTCAAATGGAAAGATTGTAGTTCGGGGTCATATCGGAAAATGGGTGAAGATAACAGTATATAGACCTGATGGTACTCCACTAAAATCTGTAGATTATTTGCCACAAAGAATAAATGCACGTTCTGTTAAGTTGCATTTAGATGTGGATGTAACGAAGGGAAGTACTCAACAAGATAAACCAGTCATAAATAAAAGCATTAATCATAAAGATTGCTCTTCTGAATGTATTATTCAAACATATTCTTTTGAAACATCTTTAGGAATAATGATTATTTCAAAAGAATCTCTTGAATCAATTTTAAAATGGGAAAAATATGAATCTCAACCTTATGTGCCGAGTAAAGGAGGAGATGGTAAAAGTGGAGTAACATTAGGATATGGTTATGATTTAGGACAACAGAGTACAGAACAAATTAAAAAAGATTTAACTTTATATTATACTCCAAATCAAATTCAACGCTTATTAAAAGCTCAAGGGAAAAAAGGCGTATCTGCACAAGCCTTAGTTAGTAGCCTATCCGATATTACGATAAGTAAAAATAAAGCTTATGATATGGTAATGATAGTAAAGAAAAGATATGCAGAGGATACATTAAAAATTTACCCTGATATTTTAAAATATCATCCTCATTGTCAAGGTGCTATTTTATCGCTTGTATATAATCGATATATAGGTCTTAAAGGAAATAGACGAAAAGAAATGAGAGAAATTCAGGGAGATTTGAAAAAAAGTGGAAGTAATGTTCCTATATCTTTAAGAAGTATGAAACGTTTGTGGACAACAAAACAAAATAGAGGTTTACAAGCAAGACGCGAAGATGAAGCAAAAATTTTTGAAAAAGGATTAAAATGTGATTGCTATAAATAAATTTTTATTTTGTTTAATTTTATTAATTTCTTTAAATGCTCATGCAGTTATTCCTGAGGATTTTTTATATAAAGATGCTCTAAAAGTCAAATGTAAAGAAGGAAGTCCTATGCAAGAGGATTTAATGTATTGTGTCTCAAAAGATTATTTAGAGTCAGATAAATTTTTAAATATAAAATATAAAGACAAAATTAAATTAATGAATAAAGTTAAGAAAAAAGAATTATTAGTAAGCCAAAGAGTATGGTTGAAAAACCGAAAAAATAAATGTACAGCTGAATATAAAGAGGCAGAAGGGGGGAGAGAAGCACCCATTTATTTAATTGATTGTTATGCACAAGAAAATCATAAACGAATAAAATTTTTAGAAAATTATAAATAGCCGAAGGAAGTGATAAAAATTAAATTAAAAGAGTGTACTAGAAGCTTTAAGGTGTAAATTAACTTCCTAAGTGGCTTCTAGTTATCTTTATTTCACATTAAATTCTTTCTTGTAATTTTGGCTAATGTAAATAATAGCTACATTTTACTTTACCCTTCCAAAACTTCTTCCAGCAATTCCTCACTCGGTGCAAAGTAATAAGCACCATCAACTGGGGTTACAAAGTGAAGAAGGCGGTCATGAATACCGTCGCCAGTGGTACCAAACATATGTTGCAACATATGATCTATAATTTCTAATTTTTTGGTATAAGCAATAAAGAACAAACCTTGGTCACCTTTACCATCACCATAAGGAAGAGAGTGGCGTAAAATTTCCATTTCTTCACCTTCCTCATCTTCAATCACAACACGGGCAATGTGCGCATTTTCAGGCTTAACCTCGTCATCCAGTTCAATAGACTCTAACTTGGTTCGACCAATCACATTTTCTTGTGTATCAACTTTTAGTTGTTTCCATTTTGCCAAGTTATGCGCATAGCGTTGTGCAAATACGAATGAACCATCAGCAAAAACGCCAGCATCTTCACCGAGTAAAGCGACTTCGGCACGGTCATCTGGGAATTGTGGGTTTTCAGTTCCGTCAATAAAACCTGTCAGGTCACGACCGTCAAAATTACGGAAGCATACCCGTTCATCCAGCACTTCAACTTTATCTTGAATACCTTCAAAGAAAGATTGGCTTAATGCAAAACAAATGTCAGTGCGTTGAGATGCAACATGAATTAAAACATCAGCAGGGACAACAGGCATTTGAAATGAACCTTGAATCGGTTCCAATTGTTTAAAATCTTCAGGGGTTTGATTATAGAGTTTTGCCCAAAGTGCAGGACCAAACGCTACACCCGTTTTAATTTGCGCGTTAGGATGCTGTGTGATTAAACGATCACGTGTAGTAAATAAATCTGCAAGCTTTTCTTTTAACTCATCAATCGTTAAGTCTTTTAAACGTAAAACAATAAACCGAGCATGATCTGAAGGTAATGGTAAAATTACAGATTGGGCAGTCATACATGGCTCCTAACAATTTTTATAAAATATGTGGCTGGCTTTATTGTGCCTTATCACTGCCTGAGTGAATAGCCCAAAGTTTTATTTTGATAGTTGATTTTTAAAGCTTCTAAAAGATGAAAAGTCATATAATAAGTCGGTCTTTCTATCTTCTTGTATTTTATGTCTTACCAAATTTGGCTAGCGTATATGTTGGCTTGTTGGGTGATTAGTATTTCGCCGGGTGCAGGTGCAATCGCTTCCATGTCGAGTGGTTTAAATTATGGCTTTCGCCGTGGCTACTGGAATGCTTTAGGTCTGCAACTTGCATTATTAGTGCAAATCGGAATTGTCGCAGCCGGGGTAGGGGTACTCTTTGCGACTACACCATGGGCTTTTCTGGTAGTAAAATGGTTTGGGGTGTTGTATTTGTTATATCTGGCTTATCTGCAATGGAAAGCACCAACTCAGTCGATTGAGATTCAACACGAACAACCGAATAAATCGATTGCTAAACTGGTCTTGCATGGCTTCTTGGTCAATATGAGTAATCCCAAAGCTATTGTGTTTTTACTTGCAGTGTTGCCGCAGTTTTTAGATTTATCCAAACCACAGTGGATTCAATATCTGATTATGGCGTTGACCATGGTCACGATTGATTTGATTGTCATGGCCGGCTATACCGGATTGGCAGCCAAAGTTTTACGGTTACTGAAATCACCAAAACAGCAGAAATATATGAACCGAACTTTTGCAGTGTTGTTTAGCTGTGCAGCTGGATTACTTAGTTTTGTACATCAGTAATCAGTAAAGATTGTTTTTCCTCTCCTTTAAGGAGAGGTTGTTGGAAAATAAAAAGCATCGTAAAAATGATAGATATATAAAGGAAAGACTAAGCCAACTTTTTAAACTTCTGCACTGCAAAAATCACGGCAAATAAAATCGCCATGGTGAGCACAATCGTTAAGCCAGTCGATGTATCTAAACCTGCACTTGACCATAAACCTACACTAATCCCGATTTGTGCAATCACAAAAGCCCAAACCACCATCTGTTTTGGCGAGTGTGCGAGTAAGCGTGCAGTTAATGCCGGAATAACAAGTAAAGCACCCATCAACAATGAACCTACGGCACGTAAAGCCAACACGGTAAATAATGCCAATAACAACATAAACACCAGACGTTGCCATTTGGCATTCACGCCTTCACTGATTGCCATATCAGGGTCAATTGCAATTTGAATTTGTGCTTGCCAGTTTTTATACAGCACAGCCAAAGCGGCAATAATGACAAAAGCAAACATCGGTAGATCTGACCACGAAATTTGTAGTAGATCGCCAAATAGATAGCTGAGCAGTTCCGGTCTTAAGCTTGGAATATGCTGAATAAACAATAAACCTGAGCAGAGCAGGGTGGCTGAACAAAGGGCCAGTAAAGCATCATTGGGTAGGCGAGGGTCATGCAGTACCCATAAAATCCCGACCAACAAGAATGCCAAAAAGGTCACGCCTAACCAGAGTGGCAGGCTTAAAGCACCGGCAATCGCAACACCCAGTAAAGTACCGTGCGCCATGGTATCCGCAAAAAAAGACATCCGTCGCCATAACATTAAACAACCCAGTGGAGCAGTCAGAAACACCAGTAGCGTTCCCATGGTCCATGCAGGTAACAATATTTGTAACCATTCCATCATGGCTTAAGCTTCCGGTTCGGGGTGAATATGTGGGCGAGGATCATGCTGGCACGAGGTTGCACTATCACCATGTGCGCAATGATCATGATGATGCTGATAGAACGCACGGTTGGTACCAAAAATAGCTTGATACTCTGGATGCTTCTGCACATTTTCAGGTAAGCCACTGCAGCAGATGTGTTTATTCAAACACACTACGCGGTGCGTACCTTGCATCACCCATTGTAGGTCGTGCGATACCATTAACACGGCACAACCATATTTTATCGGCAAGCTTCTTACATATTCGTACAGTTCAGCTTCTGACTGAATATCTAAACCTTGCATCGGTTCATCAAGAACCAGAACATCGGGTTGACGAAGTAAAGCACGTGCCAACAAAACACGTTGTCGTTCACCGCCAGATAGTTGCTGTACTTTAGAATCTTGGAGTTTGGTAATACCGGTATCGCAAATAATTTCTGCTTTTCTATCCGCATCGCATTTTTCTAAAGCCAATAAGTCTCGTACACGCAAAGGCAAGCTATGCGACGGATTAAACTTTTGCGGCACATAAGAAAATTTTAATTTTTTATGACTATGAATTTTGCCTGAATTGGCTTTAACAATCCCTAATAGGACTTTAATCAGGGTGGATTTCCCTGCGCCATTCGGACCAATCAGCGTGACAATTTCTCGCTCATGTAAGGCGAAATCGATATTCTTTAAAATGTCACGCTCATCGATGCGCACACTGATTTTGTCTAAGGCAATCAGTGTGTGAGCTGTTACTGTTTGTTGCGACACTGCTGACATATCCCAGAAATTTCAATAATACTGTGATGTGCAGTAAATTGATCAGATGCTGAAAGCGCATCTAATTGTGTTAATAAACCCTGTGCAGAAGCTTCTGTCACATTTTTGCAATGGGTACAAATTAAAAATGCCGCCTGATGTCCTTCACGAGGATGACAACATGGAATGTAGGCATTAATAGAAGTTAAACGGTGGATTAAACCTTTTTCTAATAAGAAGTCTAAAGTACGATAAACCGTCGGGGGGGCAGCAGGGCGGTCTGAATCGCTCTTGATTTTAGCCAATAAGTCATATGCACCCATTGGACCTGTGGCATTTAAAATCAGTCCTAATACTTCTTTGCGTAACGGGGTTAAACGTGCGCCAGTCAGCGCACAGAGACTTTCAGCTTCAGCCAGTCGTGTTTCGACATTATGATGGTCATGTACGCCATGTAATGCATTGTGATGTTCGTGCGAACATAAGCTCATAGCCAACCTCAAGTGCGAAATTTATAAAAACAAATGGACATTAAATCTTAACATGAAGCGATACCCGTTTCGATTAGCCGTAGGTATTTTTGTCTATTTGTTATATTATAACACCTGTTGAAAATTTGGTGATCTTCTTTCATGTCCCGTTTCTTTGCATTTTGTGCGCTTGCTTTATTCAGTACCTTAAGCTGGTCACAAAGTTTAGTGGTCTCTACGCATCCAATTTATCTTATTGCTGAAGAAATCACGCAAGGGATTGAAAAGCCTGTACTGTTATTGGCAGATCAAACTGGACACGATGTCACACTTACGCCTGCACATCGCAAAGCTATTCTGGATGCTTCACTGGTGATCTGGTTGGGCAAAGCACATGAAGCACCGCTGGATAAGTTGTTGTCTGATAATCCCAAAGCCATTTCTGTTTTAGATTCTGGTATCGTGCAAACATTGCCACAGCGCAATACCCGTGGTGTGGCTTTAAACAATACCGTAGATACCCATGTTTGGCTTGATCCGAATAATGCGGTGCGGATTGGCTTCTTTATTGCTGCACTGCGTTCACAGCAAATGCCAGAACATAAAGATGCCTATTGGACCAATGCCAAGCGCTTTGCCCAAGAGATGTTGCTGACTGCACAACAATATAACGCAACTTCATCTGCAAAGACCTACTGGGCATATCACGATGCTTATCAATATTTGGAACGTGCCTTAAATTTGAAATTTGCCGGTGCATTGACCGATGATCCACATGTCGCACCGACTATGGCGCAAATTAAATACCTAAATGATAGCCGTCCAAGTCGCAATATGTGCCTGTTGGCAGAAGGACATGCCAGTAAAAATCAATACCAGAAATTGAATCCGATTACCTTTCAGGCAGTAGATGAAAGCATGGGTGGGGCAGGGGATTTTGTCGTGGCTTGGAAAAAACTTGCCGAGCAAACCCATAACTGTGTGCTAAATGCACGAAAGTAATACAAAAAATAAACAACTATTGATTAGTATCAAAGCAGCTTTTTCGTTGAAAAAAACCAGACTTAGGTCGGGAAAAGATTGCATGTTCAGGGGTGTAACTCTATAATGCCTGCGATTAAAAACGATCATCAGCTAAACTTGTCAAGCATGAATGCTGTGAGTGAATAAATAATGAGCCGAACTAGTCGCATGATTGATCGACGATTAGCGAAAGCTTTGGTCATCTTACAAGCATGCATGATCCCTGTTTCAGCCTTGATAGCGTGGGTCCTGAAAGACTCGACTGCAGCCTACAGTGCCGCACTTGGTGCGTTGGTGTGTTGGCTTGCAAGTTGTTATTTTTCTTGGCAATCGTTTCGAGCCGCAGGTGCGCGAGCTTCAAAACAGGTTCTTTCGAACATGTATCGAGGCTTGATGGGCAAGTTTGCAATTGTGATCGTTGGTTTCATTTTAATTTTAAGTAACGTTAAACCGTTGTCAGCGGTGGCGTTGTTTTGTGGTTTTATCCTCGTTCAAACCATGTCGTGGGTCGCTCCTTTTTTGGCGTCACGTCTACAAAAACGGGTTTAAGCACAACAAAAAATTGAAAAGTTTTTTAGGAGATGGACGAGATATCAGGCAGCACGCGATGTTCGTTCACTCTATTTAGTATTTGACATTGACCAGGTGTGATTTATGGCTGCTGAAGAACATGCGCTTACTTCGACCGAGTATATCAAGCATCACTTGACCAATTTAACCTATGGCAAAATGCCGGATGGTTCTTGGAAATTGGCTGAGACTGCTGATGAAGCTCAACAGATGGGGTTCACTGCTATTCACTTGGATTCAATGGGTTGGTCTATCACGCTTGGTGTGATTTTCTGTTTGTTGTTCTGGTGTGTAGCGAAAGCTGCAAACTCTGGTGTTCCTACCAAGTTCCAGTCTGCAATTGAAATGATTATCGAGTTTGTTGACTCAAGTGTCCGCGATACTTTTCATGGCAAATCACGTTTGATCGCGCCTTTAGCCCTCACAATTTTTGTGTGGATTTTCCTGATGAATGCGATGGATTTACTTCCAGTAGATTTCATTCCGCATCTGGCAGGAATTATTGGCTCAAACGTATTTGGTATGGATCCTCACCACGTTTACTTCAAGATTGTTCCATCTACTGACCCTAACATTACCCTTGGTATGTCATTGTCTGTATTTGTCCTTATCTTGTTCTACAGTATCCGTGAAAAGGGTATTGGCGGTTTCGTTGGCGAATTGGCACTTAACCCGTTCAATCCAAGTAACCCAGTTGCAAAAGCGTTGCTTATTCCAGTGAACTTAATTTTGGAATTGGTAACCTTCCTTGCACGTCCAGTTTCATTGGCTCTACGACTGTTCGGTAACATGTATGCGGGTGAATTAATCTTCATTCTTATCGCGTTATTACCGTTCTGGATCCAGTGGGCGTTGTCTGTGCCTTGGGCGATCTTCCACATTCTTGTTATTACGCTACAAGCATTCATTTTCATGATGC
Source organism: Acinetobacter terrae (assembly GCF_002135195.1). Classification (NCBI taxonomy): domain Bacteria; kingdom Pseudomonadati; phylum Pseudomonadota; class Gammaproteobacteria; order Moraxellales; family Moraxellaceae; genus Acinetobacter; species Acinetobacter terrae. The sequence continues at coordinate 21,598 of NZ_NEGF01000007.1, read as the reverse complement.
TAACTATCGTATACTTGAGTATGGCTAGCGAAAAACATTAATGGTATTACCTGACTATCACGAGATGGTTGGGTACAGTTTTCTAACTTAATTTGGTATAAAACCTAACCTCTGAGGAATTATCATGGAACTCACTTTAGGTCTAGTTGCAATTGCATCTGCTATCTTGATCGCTTTTGGTGCTTTAGGTACTGCGATTGGTTTTGGTCTTTTAGGCGGCCGTTTCCTTGAAGCTGTTGCTCGTCAACCAGAATTGGCTCCACAACTTCAAACTCGTATGTTCTTAATCGCAGGTCTTCTTGATGCTGTGCCTATGATCGGTGTTGGTATTGGCTTGTTCTTCATCTTCGCTAATCCATTTGTAGGTTAATCAGCTTAATTCCTAAATTAAACTATTGAGGAATAGCTATGAATATCAACCTCACATTGATTGGCCAAGCAATTGCATTTGCGATGTTTGTCGCATTCTGCATGAAGTTTGTATGGCCACCACTAATCAATGCGATTAGTGAACGTCAGCGTCGTATCGCTGATGGGCTAAATGCTGCTGAAAAAGCAAAAGCTGACCTTGCCGATGCGCAAGCTCAAGTGAAAGCTGAATTAGATGCGGCAAAAGCACAAGCGGCTCAATTGATCGAACAAGCGAACCGTCGTGGTGCACAATTGATCGAAGAAGCGCGTACTCAAGCATCTGCTGAAGGTGAGCGTATCCGTCAACAGGCGAAAGAAACTGTTGATACTGAAATCAATGCTGCACGCGAAGAATTACGTCAACAAGTTGCTGCCTTGGCAGTTACTGGCGCAGAAAAAATTCTGAACCAGCAAGTTGATGCGGAAGCTCACAATGCCATGCTTACTCAGCTGGCTGCTAAACTTTAAGCGAGGCGATTATGGCTGAACTCTTGACGTTGGCACGCCCGTACGCAAAAGCAGCATTTGCTTTCGCTTCTGAGCAAGGTGCAACTGACAATTGGTCGAATGTGTTACAAGTGCTCAGTGCTGCGGTGCAAGACGAAGCATTTTCCGCTTATTTGAATCGCCCTGAGCTTACTCCTGCTGAGCAGGTAAGTGTTTTTGCAAAAGTTTTAGGTGAGAATCAAACTCAAGAAGTGTCAAACTTTTTGACTCTTCTTGCAGACAACGATCGTTTAGCGTTGTTACCTGAAATTGAAGCAGAATACGAACTGCTCAAATCACAGAATAACAATACTGTGGATGTTGTGATTGAATCAGCATTCCCTGTAACTTCTGTACAAGAACAATTACTGGCTCAAGCGTTAGAGAAAAAATTTAACGCTGCTGTAAATGTTACTGTAGAAGTTAACCCAGCGTTAATTGCGGGTGTTGTTATTCGTGCAGGCGACCAAGTGATAGATGACTCTGCACTTAACAAGCTTGAAAAAATGCGGACTCGTCTTCTTGCGTAATTAGCTGAAAATAGCGACGTATAAGAAGACTGAACTTTAAAAAGATTGAGGTATAGCGCAATGCAACAACTGAATCCATCCGAGATCAGTGCGCTCATTAAACAGCGTATCGGCGATCTGGACACCAGCGCGACCGCTAAGAACGAAGGGACCATTGTTATGGTTTCCGACGGTATTGTGCGTATTCACGGCCTTGCTGATGCAATGTACGGTGAAATGATCGAATTCGACGGCGGCTTATTTGGTATGGCACTGAACCTAGAACAGGATTCAGTGGGCGTCGTTGTTTTAGGTAACTACTTAAGCCTTCAAGAAGGTCAAAAAGCGCGTTGCACAGGTCGTGTATTAGAAGTTCCGGTTGGTCCAGAACTTTTAGGCCGTGTAGTAGATGCTTTGGGTAACCCAATTGATGGTAAAGGCCCTATTGATGCAAAATTAACTGATGCTGTTGAAAAAGTAGCACCAGGCGTAATTTGGCGTCAATCAGTGGATCAACCTGTACAAACTGGTTATAAATCAGTAGATACAATGATCCCTGTAGGCCGTGGTCAACGTGAGTTGATCATTGGTGACCGTCAAACTGGTAAAACAGCAATGGCGATCGACGCGATCATCGCTCAGAAACATTCTGGCATTAAATGTGTATACGTAGCTATTGGTCAAAAACAATCGACTATCGCTAACGTTGTGCGCAAGCTAGAAGAAACTGGCGCTATGGCGTATACCACTGTTGTAGCAGCAGGTGCATCTGATCCAGCAGCAATGCTGTATTTGGCTCCGTACTCTGGCTGTACAATGGGCGAATACTACCGTGACCGCGGTGAAGACGCGTTAATCATTTATGATGACTTGTCTAAACAAGCTGTTGCGTATCGTCAAATTTCATTGCTTTTACGCCGTCCACCAGGTCGTGAAGCGTATCCAGGTGACGTGTTCTATCTACACTCGCGTCTACTTGAACGTGCTTCTCGTGTATCTGTTGACTACGTTGAGAAATTCACTAACGGTGAAGTTAAAGGCCAAACTGGTTCATTAACTGCATTACCGATTATTGAAACTCAAGCGGGTGACGTATCTGCATTCGTACCGACCAACGTAATTTCGATTACAGATGGTCAGATCTTCTTAGAAACATCATTATTCAACGCAGGTATTCGTCCTGCTGTGAACGCGGGTATCTCTGTATCTCGTGTTGGTGGTTCTGCGCAAACTAAGATCATCAAAAAATTGTCTGGTGGTATCCGTACCGCTTTGGCTCAATACCGTGAATTGGCAGCGTTTGCTCAGTTCGCTTCTGACCTTGATGAAGCAACTCGTAAACAACTTGAACATGGTCAACGTGTAACTGAGTTAATGAAGCAAAAACAATATGCTCCTTACTCAATTGCTGACCAGGCTGTTTCAATTTATGCATCTAACGAAGGCTATATGGCTGACGTTGAAGTGAAGAAAATCGTAGACTTTGATGCTGCGTTGATCTCTTACTTCCGTTCAGAACATGCTGCGTTAATGCAAAAAATCGATGAAACTGGTGATTACAACAAAGACATCGAAGCTGCTATCAAAGCAGGTGTTGAAAGCTTTAAAGCGACTCAAACTTACTAATTTTAGCAATTGCTAAAAGCTAGTCGGTTTGGTTCACGGAATCAACCTTCGGAGGCTTGAAAGAGCCTTCGAATACTAGGTTAAGCGTATGGCAAATTTAAAAGAAATTCGCGCCAAAGTAGCCAGTATCAAGAGCACGCAAAAGATTACTCGAGCGATGCAAATGGTGGCTGCTTCTAAAATGCGTCGTGCGCAAGAGCGCATGGCTCAAGGCCGTCCGTATGCCGAAAATATGCACCGTGTAATTGCTCATTTGGTCCAAGCGAACCCTGAATACAAACACCGTTATATGGTTGAACGCCCTGTTAAGCGCGTTGGCTATATCATTGTTTCTTCAGATCGTGGCCTTGCTGGTGGTTTGAACATTAACTTGTTCAAGAAAGTGGTAAAACACGTCCAACAGCAACAAGAGCAGTCAATTGAAGTTCAATTTGCTTTAATTGGTCAAAAAGCGGTTTCGTTTTTTAAAAACTACGGCGGTAAAGTTCTTGGTGCAACGACCCAAGTGGGTGATGCTCCAAGTCTTGAACAGTTATCTGGTTCTGTACAGGTGATGTTAGATGCATTTGATAAAGGCGAGTTAGATCGTATTTATCTAGTGTCTAACGGCTTTGTGAATGCCATGACTCAAAATCAAAAGATTGAGCAACTCGTTCCTTTGGCAGCTGCTGAAGAAGGCGAGAATCTGAACCGTTCATACGGTTGGGATTATATCTATGAACCAGAAGCTGAAGAGCTATTAAATGGTTTGTTGGTTCGCTATATCGAGTCTGTGGTGTATCAGGGTGTGATTGAAAACATCGCATGTGAGCAATCTGCACGTATGGTGGCAATGAAAGCTGCTACCGACAATGCGGGTGACATCATCAAGAGCCTACAACTTATTTATAACAAGCTGCGTCAAGCCGCGATTACTCAGGAAATTTCTGAGATCGTTGGTGGTGCCGCTGCCGTTTAACATTATTTTGAATTGAGGAGACAGCAATGAATAGCGGTCGTATCATTCAGATCATCGGCGCGGTTATCGACGTCGAGTTTGAACGCAACAGCGTTCCTAAGATCTATGACGCTCTCCATGTTGATGGTACTGAAACTACTTTAGAAGTTCAGCAACAACTTGGTGATGGCGTAGTTCGTACTATTGCAATGGGTTCTACTGAAGGTCTTAAACGTGGCCTGAACGTAACTAACACTGGTGCGCCGATTTCTGTTCCTGTAGGTACTGCTTGTTTAGGCCGTATCATGGACGTTCTTGGTCGCCCGATCGATGAAGCTGGTCCTGTTGCTACTGAAGCGCGTTTGCCAATTCACCGTCAAGCACCTTCTTATGCTGAACAAGCTGCTTCTACTGACCTTTTAGAAACTGGTATTAAAGTCATCGACTTGCTTTGCCCGTTTGCTAAAGGTGGTAAAGTTGGTCTGTTCGGTGGTGCGGGTGTTGGTAAAACCGTAAACATGATGGAATTGATCAACAACATCGCGAAAGCTCACTCAGGTTTATCTGTGTTTGCTGGTGTTGGTGAACGTACTCGTGAAGGTAATGACTTCTATCACGAAATGAAAGATTCTAACGTTCTAGACAAAGTAGCAATGGTCTACGGTCAGATGAATGAGCCACCAGGAAACCGTTTACGCGTAGCGTTAACTGGTTTGACTATGGCTGAATACTTCCGTGACGAGAAAGACGAAAACGGTAAAGGCCGTGACGTATTGTTGTTTGTTGACAACATTTACCGTTACACATTGGCTGGTACCGAAGTGTCTGCACTTCTAGGTCGTATGCCATCTGCAGTAGGTTACCAACCAACTCTTGCAGAAGAGATGGGTGTTCTTCAAGAACGTATTACATCGACTAAGTCTGGTTCTATTACGTCAATCCAAGCGGTATACGTACCTGCCGATGACTTAACAGATCCATCGCCTGCTACAACGTTTGCTCACTTAGACGCAACTGTTGTATTGAGCCGTGACATCGCATCTTCTGGTATTTACCCAGCGATCGATCCACTAGACTCAACTTCACGCCAATTAGATCCGTTAGTTGTTGGTCAAGAGCATTATGAAATTGCACGTTCTGTACAGAACGTATTGCAACGTTATAAAGAGCTTAAAGACATCATCGCGATCTTGGGTATGGACGAGCTTGCTGAAGAAGATAAATTGGTTGTTTACCGTGCGCGTAAAATCCAACGTTTCTTCTCTCAACCGTTCCACGTAGCTGAAGTATTTACTGGCGCGCCTGGTAAATTAGTATCTCTTAAAGAAACGATTCGTGGCTTTAAAGGTCTTCTAGCTGGTGAATACGATCACATTCCAGAACAAGCGTTCTATATGGTTGGTGGTATTGACGAAGTTATTGCTAAAGCCGAGAAACTTTAATTAGCTACTCTAATTTAGGAGATTCTCATGGCGACTATGCAATGTGATGTTGTAAGTGTAAAAGAGTCTTTGTACTCTGGCGCTGTAACTATGCTAATTGCAAAAGGTGCTGGCGGTGAGTTGGGTATTATGCCTGGCCATGCTCCGTTGGTAACTTTGCTCAAGCCAGGCGCAATTCGCGTTTTGCTTGAAAATGGTACAGAAGAGTTAATTTATGTATCAGGTGGTATTCTAGAAGTTCAACCGCACGTGGTTACGATTCTTGCAGATACTGCAGTTCGTGCACACGATTTAGATGAAGCGGCAATTATTGAAGCGCGTAAACACGCTGAAACTTTGCTAGCGAATCAAAAGAGCGATTTGGACGCTGCTGCTGCTTTGGCTGCCTTGGCAGAAACTGTTGCACAGTTGGAAACGATCCGCAAAATCAAAAACCGCGCTCAATAAGAGACGGTTCGAGATTGAAAAGCCACCCGAAAGGGTGGTTTTTTTATGTCTATGTTTTTTAAAATAATATTAGTAAATAAAATACATATTTGTTATATTTTATGCTCTTGTAATAAAAATAAGAGGATTTTCGGGTGTCTAATAAAGTTATTATCCCACTATTATTATCATTAGCATTTGTAGGTTGTGCATCTGTTCCTAAAGCAGATCAGCAAGCCGTACAACTACAAAAATCAATTCAAGCACCTCAGGCAGGTAATGCAGGTATTTTTGTTTATCGCTCAAACAATGTAATCGGCTCTGCACTTAAAAAAGATATTTGGGTTAACGGACAGTGCTTAGGTGAAACTGCACGAGGTGTGTATTTCTATAAAGAAGTTGAAGGGGGCAAACCACATACGGTATCAACCCAATCAGAATTTTCACCGAATCATTTAAGCGTGAGTGCTGAGTCAGGTAAAAACTACTATATTCAGCAGTACATTAAGCCAGGCGTATTTATCGGTGGGGCAAATGTTAAGTTAGTCGATGAGGCTGAAGGAAAGCAAGCTATTGAAAAATATAGCTTGGCAGTTGCAGGTACATGCTATAAACCTTCTATTGAATTACCAAAATCTTAAGCCTTAAAAACTGAGTTTGCGATTAAGACAAAGTTTGAGTCGTAAACTCCCCATTCCCCACAACCTTCATCTTAAAAACCTCAGCAAAACTGTTTGAGCTATTTTCCTAAATCAAAAGTCTAGTTTTTATTGTCCTCGAAGAAAGCCTGTCTGAGCTGACCTAACAACAGATGATTCACTCTGTCATTTTGCATCTTAATCATTTGCTTTAATTTTTCAGCTTTTGGTGCATCTTCAGGGATAAAAATGTCTTTTTCAGATTGATCAGCATATGAAACAGGTCGAGGGTTTGCTGCGACCAAATTGGATGAAGCGGGATGTTCAACATGCCAAAGCTGAGTTGAAAGAGCCTTAATGTATTTGTATTCATCCGTATTTGGGTGAAAATGTTTATATAGTTGTAAATCTTGCGACGCTTCTGAACGATTACGTGTTGTAGTTGAGGATGAACTTTGCCATTCAGCAACAATCGGATGAATCTCATGTTGCATTAAATGATAGTTAAGCCAGTCGCCAAGTAGGCTGTGGTCAATATCTGCAACAAAATCGCTATCTTGCTGTACTAACTGTTGTAATTGTTGCAATACGCTAATTTCTTGTTGTTGAAATGCATAACGTGCTCCAGTATCAAGTTGCTCAAACTCTTCAATGGGCAGATCTAGAAAATGTTGTTGCTGTTCAAAAGCATCAACAATATTGCTTTGATGGATATTATTCCATTGTTGTAGAGCATGAATTTCAAGTTGTTGAATTTCTTTAAATGCCTTGCTTTGATAGTGACTGAGCTCAAGACGCTGAATATTTTGCTGGTTGAATTCAATTCGTTGTTTTATGTATTCAACATAAGCACCTTTTTGCTTCGGATTGACCGGTTGAAGGACATCAACCAATAACAATTGCTGTTGTTGATTGTGTTTGAGCCAGTCTTGAATCAGTTGAACATCTTTTATTTGTTTAGAAAAAAACTGATTTAAGCGTGGCGTGGTTTTTTCAGGCATGATGAAATGCAACACGCCATATACCATGATTGCTAAACAGACCACCCCAAGAACAATTTTTTTCATTATATAAAATGTTTTTCTATATTTCTATTTGCACATTTTATAGGAAAAATGAGAAGTGGTTACTGTTTTTTTATAAAAACATCAATTATTTATAGCTGAAATAGAAAACTCTCCATTTCCCACAATCTTCACCTTAAAAATTTCATCAAAACCTTCATCTAAACTGGGTTGTTCTAATTTTTTATAAGTCGCTTTAACACCGACTTCAGGAATATTGGCTTTGCCAATACGTTGATTATTTCGTTGTAAAGTACTGTTTAAATCCGTTTCAAAGAAATAAGAAATCACTTCAAAACCGGCAGCTTTAGCACGCTCAATATAACGTGCGCGATCTGCTTTTGTTGGGTTGGTATTATCAATGACACATTTGGCTTTACCCGCTAAACACGCTTCAAAAATTAGATTTTCACGATGCCGTGTTTTTAGCATATCCAAATTAATTCGCAAATGACTGTGATGCAGATTCAGTAAATAAAAAGAGGATTTACCTGAAGCCTGAACACCGGTAAAAATAATCAGTTGCATGAAAAATCTGCGAACTAGAAAGAGAATCTTCATTAAATCATGCAATCACCAATGTGGCAAAATTCCATTAAAAGACATACATTTTGAATGTTGTGGACGGCGGCTAATCGCTTCAGTATTTTTAAAATGCCTAGAAATCGAGTTTTTATGGGGAATTGATGAATAAGCAATTTATTTTATTCATTTAAATCTTAGCTGAAAGATGCCCTATAGATGGGCTGCAACAATAATTCAAAACGAGCAAATCCTCTACAAAACCCCTACTGTTGGCTATTTATTGCCCGATATAGTGAACTATGGTCTTTAAAAAAGAACCATCTCAGTATGGGTTATATGGAGAGAATCAACATGGCAAATACCATGAAAGCAGCGGTGGTGACTGCATTTAATCAACCACTACAAATACAAGAAGTTGAAATACCAAAAATCAGTCCGGGCAAAGTATTGGTGAAAATCATTGCCACAGGTGTTTGTCATACCGATTTACACGCCATGCATGGTGATTGGCCGGTGAAACCGAGTTTACCCTTTATTCCGGGACATGAAGGCGTGGGTGAAGTTATCGAAATAGGTGAGGGCATTGACCACTTAAAAGTGGGCGATATTGTCGGTGTCCCATGGCTTTATTCGGCTTGTGGTCACTGTGATCATTGCTATGCAGGCTGGGAAACGCTGTGTAAAAAGCAACAAAATTCAGGTTATTCAGTCAACGGAAGTTTTGCCGAATATTGCCTGGCAGATGGTGATTATGTCGGTGTCATTCCCGAAGGTGTCGATCTTCTTGAAATAGCTCCGATCTTGTGTGCAGGAGTCACAGTCTATAAAGGCTTGAAAATGACGGAAGCCAAAACAGGGGACTGGGTTGCCATTTCCGGGATTGGCGGTTTGGGTCATGTGGCGGTGCAATATGCCAAAACCATGGGTTTTAATGTAGTCGCCATTGATGTCGATGACACCAAGCTTGATTTGGCAAAAAGTTTGGGTGCAGATGTTGGATTGAATGCACTTAAAGTCGATGTGAAAGAAGAAGTGTTGAAAGCCACAGGCGGTGAGGGATGTCATGGCGTATTGGTAACCGCTGTATCGCCTAAAGCATTTGAACAAGCGGTTGCCATCGTCCGTCGTGGTGGGACCATGGTTTTGAATGGTTTGCCGCCCGGCACATTCGACTTGTCCATTTTCAATATGGTACTGGAAGGGATTACGGTACGTGGTTCGATTGTCGGAACACGTTTAGACCTGAAAGAAGCACTGGATATTGCTGCGCGTGGCAAGGTCAAGGCCCATATTCATGTGGAACCACTAGAAAATATTAATGATATTTTTGACCGTATGGAGCACGGGAAAATCGACGGGCGTATTGTGATCGATATGAGACTTTAAGGATCAATTTTATTAGACCAATTCGGCTCAACTGAATTGGTCTAAATTGGTTTAAGTATTAGCTTTCCTGATTTTGTTCATTTGAGTCTTGTTCGTTCTGTTCTGGTTCATCCTGTCCTTGTGGAATCATCATCCCGGCCAATTTGATCATTTCCATTTGAATGCTGCCCATCTGTTTTTCGATTTTCTTGAAATCGACCTGACTCAAATCCACTTCTCCATTTAAAAATGGAGTAGCAAGGACTTGCTGATTGGCTTGCATGATATTTTGACGAATCGAATCAATTTCCTGACTTTTCAGGTTCAAACCAGTGAGTGCCTGATTAAAACCCGTCAGTTGTTGTTGCAGGGTTTTGGCAGTAGTTTGTAGCTGCTGTTGATCTTTGTCGTTGATTGCAGTTTCTAAATCAGTTTGAGTTTGCTTGAGCTGCTCAACATAATCGCCAGCTTTCAGCTGCATATCTGCAACGTCACGCACGATATAAAACATATTGCCACTTTTCAGTTCAGCCTTAGATGTTTCTGCTGATTCTTTAGAAACCTGTTCAGATACTTCGCTTGATTGTGAAGTTTGGTTTTCTGTTGAATCAGGAGAGTTGGCTTGCTCGCAACCCATCAACAAAATGCCCGCACTAAACATCACAAAAGGAGAAACCACATTTTGGATGAATTTTTTCATAATCAATTCATATCATTACTTTAATGCTGCTTAATATAAGGGTGAAATGTGTAGAAAAAACCGATTGTTGCAAAGCGATAACAAATTTATTTTCAGGCATTAAAAAAGAGTGCCGAAGCACTCTTTTTTCACCGAGATTGCTGGAATTAACCACCAATAATTTTGATGATGCTATGGCTCATCACATTGATTAAAACATAATCGCCATTCACTTTAATCCATTGCTGGTTTCTACCGGGTTTACTCAGTTTTTTAAATTTTTTGTGGTCTACTTTATAGCTTTGAGCATAGTATTGACTTGGTACTTTTTGCCCCACTCTCCAGTCATGTGACGGATTCACCGCTTTTTTATGTGCAGCATTATGGTGTTGCTGAACAGGTGCTTTATGGTGACTTTGAGCAGACTGTTGGCTATGTTGCTGGTTGTGTTGTTGCGAATGATGATCTTGTGGAGCAGCCATTACAGGTGCAGCAACCAAAGCAGTAGATAATGATAAAACGATTGCTTTTACTAGAGTATTCATACTTCACCTTGTGTTCATGGCGGTTTGTTTATAGGTTCAGCTTATGCCTAAGTTATTGATAGATGGTGAAGAGAGTGTTGTTGAATAATTAAAATAAAGGATAAAGTGTGAAGTATTAAAGTGTGAGTTTTTATGTGATTAAGTTTTTGTTTTTGAATAAAAAATGTAAGTATCTATAACCGGTATAGATACTTACATTACTGTTACAAATTACTTGGCAAGTTCTGCATTAACCGCATCAACGATACGTGCATCATCTGCAGTAATATCCGGTGCGAAACGCGCCATAACTTCACCATTTTTATTGATCAGGAATTTTTCAAAGTTCCACAGCACTTCCGGTTTAGGATTCGGGGTTAAACCATAATCAACCAAATCTTTCCACCACGGACCTTCGCCAATACGTTCTGGAATAGCTTGAGTCAAAGTTTGATAAAGCGGGTGCTTGTCTTCCCCGGCAACCGAAATTTTAGAAAACAGTGGAAAATTGACTTGGTAATTGAGTGAACAGAATTCCTGAATTTCTTCATCAGAACCCGGTTCTTGTGCCAAGAAGTTGTTGGCAGGAAAACCTAAAATCTCAAGTCCTTGCTCTTTCTTTTCTTTATACAGTTTTTCCAAGCCTTCATATTGCGGTGTAAGACCACACTTAGATGCGGTATTTACAATGAGCAGAACTTTACCTTGATATTGGTTCAGTGTGGTGTCATTGCCTTGAATGGTTTTGACAGGAATGTCATAAACGGATTGGCTCATTCTGTTGTCCTTAAATGCTTGAGATTATCACTGTTTTGTTTTAACGGTTATTGCGCCTATCGACAAGCATTTATTAGGGCTTGTTGATAATTTAGTATTTGTGAGAAAATCTTATTATTGATAAATGAATTAAAAAACAGGCCGATAGACCTGTTTTTTAGATATTAACCCAAGATTATGGGGCTGTTTTCGCTTTGGTTTGCAAAGCTTGCATTTCAGTAACCAATTCTTTTTGCAATTTAGTGGCCCGATTTTGCAGTTCAGTGATTTTTTTGCTATCGGGTGTATTGGCAATACTCGCTTCAGAAAGTTCTATACCAATATTATTGGATTCTTTGATTTTGTCGCGGACAGCATCAAGCTCTGAACTTTTCAGCTTTAAAGCATCGAGGTCTTGATTAAAGCGTGCAATGTAGGTTTTCATGTCCGCAACAATCGCATTTAAAGAAGCTTTATCACTTTTTTGTGCAGCTTCATTGGCTTTATTTTGCAAGGCTGATGCTTCTTTGGCTCGACTGTTGGAGAGCGTTTCAATTTGCTTTAAATCATTTTTAATATCTGCGGCATTGTTTGAGCTTAAGGCAGCGGTTGCGGGTTGAGTGCTAGCAGGGGGAGTTGCCGCTGGGCTAGTCGATGACGATGCAGGTGCTTCATTTGGTTTTTTATCACACGCCGTTAATGCCATAGCCGCAAAACACAGTGAAGCCAGTAATCGTTTTTTCATAACGCATCCTCACAAGTTTAATTCAATCATCAAACCTGATTCTATTTATTCAAATTTAAAAATACGGCACATACTAAGTTGAGTATGGTTGTCGTTGAGTATGGTTATCAAAATCGCATACTTCTCTGGCTGCTGACTATGGTTTTTTTGTTGGGTTATCTACCGAAAATTGCAAAAAAGGTAATTTAAAGTCATGTAAATATTAGACATCACGCAGCTGTGCAGGGGTTTGTTCGGTATAGCGTTTAAAGAATTCAATAAAGCTGGAACTGTGCTGATAACCCAGTTCATAGGCCAGTTTTTTCACGGTCTTGCCTTGGCGAATCTGAGTGATCGCATATAAAATTTTCGCCCGATTACGCCATTCAGATAAGCTCAATTGTAATTCTTGCTGGCTTAAACGTAGTAAATGCCGTTCGCTTATGGATGAGTTGCGGAGCAGTTGCTGCAAACTTTTGTGAAATAGCTGCGGATTGGCTAATTGCTGTAAGAGCGGCTTAAGCAAGACATGACTGGTTTGCGGTAAATAATGCTCATAAGCCGGTGCAGTTTTCAGTTGATCCATCAGCACTTGTAATAAATGCCGATAATGTGTGGTTGTTATGCCTTGCTGTTTTTGTTCTAAAATTTCATGTATCAAATGCCGAAGAAAGGGGCGAATACTTAAAGTTTTGCTGCAAGATGCAAAATGTTCAGAGAGTGACGGATGGATTCGAATACAGACATAATGGGTGATTTGTTCATCCAGTGCGATAGAAGCATGTGCTGTTTGAGGCGGCAACCAGAGGCCGTAATTCGGTGGTGACAGATAAATTTGTCCTTCAATTTCATATTCCAGAATACCGTTCAAACTAAAATTGAAATCGCCCCATAAGGAACTGTGTGGCGCAACAATTTCATCCTTTTGATAAAAGAAATCATCCACTTCTATATATTGTTCAATATGTTCCAGCATGTGAATGTCCTTGTTTCTGGTTTTTATATGTCACTGCATCAATTTTATAAAGATCATGAATTTTACTTACACAGCAGTGAAGCGATCTATAGGTGTCTGTAGCTCGATATGAATGTCTGAAATCCGATATTCTAATTATTTCAGACTTCAGTAAAAATGAATACTGGATATTCAAGTACAGGAAAGGACATGGCACAGCAAAATAAAACCGTCTGGTGGGCACTCGGTTTGCCATTACTGGCGGTTTTAATCTGGTCAATGAATATCACGGTGACACGCTATGTGGCAGATTATATTTCTCCTGTCAGTATAAGTTTTTATCGTTGGCTAATCGCTTTCCTGGTTTTAACACCCTTTATGTTGGCTAAAGTCTGGCGTGAACGTCAGTTGGTTATGCAGCACTGGAAACAGCTCGCAGTATTGGGGGCTTTTGGCATGGTACTGTACCAAGGCTTGGGTTATACCGCAGCGCATTATACGACGGCGACCAATATGGGCATTATTAATGCCTTTATTCCAGTGTTTACCATCTTTGTTTCCATGCTCATGCTCAAGGAGATTCCTAACCGTTTTGCAGTGGTGGGCAGTATTTTATCTTTTGCCGGTTTGCTCTATGTGATGGCACAGGGAAATCCGCTGAATCTGGTGCAGTCAGGTGGCCATCTTGGCGATGTCATGATGGTACTGGCAGTATTTTTCTATGCTTTTTATGGCGTGTTCCTGAAAAAGTGGCAGCTACAAATTCCATTAATGATTAGTTTATATGTGCAGATTGTTTTTGCTTTGCTTTACCATTTGCCCTTTGTTTTGTGGTTAGGATTGGATGCGATTGATCAACACAATGTCGGCAGTGTTGTCTATGCCGGTATTTTCCCTTCCTTGATTGCACCCTTGGTGTGGATGATGGCAGTACAAATGATTGGACCGAATCGAACCAGTATTTTTATGAACTTGATGCCGGTCTGTACTGCGATTATTGCCAATCTGTGGTTAGCTGAAGCTTGGACGATTTATCACAGTATGGGTGGCGTGGTCATTTTGCTGGGAATTTTATTGGCGCAAAAGAAAGTGGCGACAGTAGAAACAGTAAAATTGAATGCTTAAATTAAAAAAATAGATTAAAAAAACAACAAATGAATTAATTTTTTTCACTCATTTTTAATTGAATTGGGAGATGAATAATCGTTTTAATCATAGCTTGAAACGATTATTTATAAAAAAGATGATTAAAAAATAGTGAGATAATTTAAATTGTTAAGAAAATATGATGAATGTTTCATAGTTTTTAAGTGTTTTATAAGATAAATAATATATTTGTATAGAAGCACAATTTATTAGATAATATTTATATCGTGAATGTTTAAGTATTTCTTAATAATATTTAAACTTTTGCAACCAGATTTACAGACCCTCTGGATGTGATTTATGCACATCCTTTTTATGCTCAGCCGTCCCTATATGGTTGAGCTTTTTTTTGTCCAAAAATTGGTATTTGTCAATCTAGTCATCAAAATGATCCGCTTTAAGCGCGGATCACTTCACCTGTTTCAGCATCAATAATTCGGCTTGGTTCTTGGCTGAGACCCAAATCACCATTCAAATAATTAATTTGAGTTGAGAAATATTGATTGGCTTCTTGAAGTGAGTGTGCAGGGTTGCCGCCGGCAGGATTGGCACTGGTCGATACAATAAAACCATTAAACGCATTGCATAGCGCCACGCATAAAGGGTGGGTGGTGACACGAACCGCCACTTTAGGATGGTTACCTTTAATCCATTTTGGAATATGCTCACCTGCAGGAAGTAACCAGGTGGTCGCTCGTTCAGTCGGTGAGCGATGACCCCAGGAATCGATCACTTTTTCACGCATTTCTGCAGTGAGGGGTTCTAAGAGATGTTCAACTTGCGCAATTTGTGCCGCCAATAAAATCACCCCTTTTTCAATCGGGCGTTGCTTTAAGCGTAAAATTTCCAGGAAAGCCTGTTCATTAAAAGGATCACAGCCTAAGCCCCAAACTGCCTCTGTAGGGTATGCTAAAACCTGTCCTTGTTTTAAACATTGAGCAGCTTCGGCAACAGAGGTGGTAATCATTGGATCTTATCCCTTTAAATACATTTAAGCGGGATATTGTGAACCTTATTTGCTTGGGCGACAACGTAGATATAAACCTGCCTGTTGCATACATAAGCCAAGTAACTCTAATTCCATCAGTTGACTAGTCAATGTGCCGATATCTGATTGCTGTTTAGCAATAATGTCATCTATGTTTTGCCCCACCCAATCCAGCTGGTTATAGAGTGGCGTTAAGTGAATTGGTAATGCTGTGGGTGCTTCGGTTGGTACTTGGAGGCTATTTGAATTTTTGGATTGTTCAATCTGCTGTTGATTCTGCCATTGGGTGGGCAGTGCCAAGTCTTCAATCACTTGCTCTGGATGGTCGACTAAAATGGCACCTTCACGAATCAGTTGATGACAGCCTTGATGATGTTCACTATAAATATGACCTGGAATAGCAAAAATCAATTTACCTTGTTCGGCTGCCCATTTCGCCGTAATTAAAGAACCACTTTTCAGTGCCGCTTCTGCAACAATCACACCAAGACTTAAGCCACTCACCAGACGGTTGCGCCGTGGAAAATGCTGTTGTAAAGGCGGTGTTCCGGGTAAAAATTCAGTCACCACTGCACCTGACTGGGCAATAATCTGTTGTCGCAGTTGCTGATGCTGTGTCGGATAGGTTTGGTCCAAGCCTGTGCCCATGACGGCAATGGTTCGACTGTGACGTAAAGCTCCTTGATGTGCCGCTTCATCAATCCCTTCCGCCAAACCACTAATAATGTAAAAACCTTGATCACTTAAATAATAGGCAAAATCATAAGCCACTTGTCGCCCGTGGGCACTGGGTTTTCGACTGCCGACAATCGCAATTTGAGGTTGTAACAGTGCTTGAGCATCACCTTGACCAAACAGAATAGGCGGTTTATCTGCATAGGGCAGCAGTTGAGTCGGGTAATCTGGATGTTCGAGAGTGAGAATAAAGTCGCTATGTTTTTGAATCAGGGCAACACAATGCTGAAATTGCAGCTGAGATTCAGGAAGATGAAAATCTCGCAGGCGCTGAATATGATTTTTGTGAATACCAAGCTTTTGCCACGTTTCAATTTGATCAGGCTGTGTTGCCTCAGCTAGATGGGGATAGTATTTATTAATTTTATAAAAGCTGGTTATCGAGTGTTGTAGCAGAAACCATAAACGAATGTAATCCAGCTGCAAGGAGCTTAATGAATTGAGCATAACGAGACCTTTAAATATGTCTTCTTTTTATTGTTTAAAAAATAAAATGAGGCTGAATCTCAGCCTCATTTCTAGATTTCGATTTAAGGATTATTCATCCATAAGTGGTGGCTGAATTCCAGCACCGACTTTAATCGGTAATTCACTATCAAGTACATAAGCATAGCTTAAGTTTTCAAAGCTTTTGAATACCATGATGTTACCGATACGTTGCCCAGGTAATTGAACCCGTTCTTTTGTTTTCGGATCGGTGACGACTTCACCTTTTTGGTTGACAGTCAGCACGTGTCCAACTTGAACACCTTGCAAGCTACCACGGTCAATGGTCACTACGCTGTGTTTTGCCGCTGTCCCGATGGAACCCATCACGCGAACAACTTGCCCCCCTGCAACCACATCTTCTGCATTGGTTGGATAGAACAAGGTTGGCAACATTGGATCATATTCAGGAAGAACCCGATCACCACGACGAACTTCAGCATTATAAGTATCTGTCAGTTCAAGGGTAGTAATGTCATTTTCACCGCGAACAGCAATGCCTGATGCAACTTGAATTAACTCAAGACCGGCATTGTATTTTTTACCCTTGGCATCCGTAAACATATACGGTTCGCCTTCACGGTAAACTGCATAGCGTTGACCGATTTCCAGACCATTTCCGCGTGCATAAACCGTTTGACCTTTAGCAGCAAGAACACGTTGATCCGCAGTACCTAAAATGTATGGCGTACCTGTAATAGATTCAGGAGCCACAATGGTGCTACGTTCTAACCAGTGTTTGATATATTCCAGTGGAATCACGGGAATGGCATTATTTAAAGATTCAACCCGAACTTGAGGTTGGAGCTTGGTGCTGCCACCAGTATAACGACGGATAATCCCTTCACAGCCATCACCCTCATCTTTACCAATAAGCGGTTTGCCATTATAGGTACACATGAGCAGGCGATCGCCCGGGAAAATCCAATGTGGATTTTTCACGTGTTTATTGCTTGCCCAAATTTCAGGCCACCGCACTGGATTTTTTAGAAATCTTTTGGAAATATCCCATAAAGTATCACCTTTTTTCACCACATAGACTTGCGGCGCACCGGCTTTTAATGCAGGTGGATTGATATTTCGAGCAGGTGCCGCTTCAGCTACACTGACAACGCCGACCCCAACACTTACGCAAACGGCAAGTGCCAATAATTGTTTTTTAAACCCCAAGGCACTAAAAGTTGGCATGCCCTTCAAAACCTTTTTCATTATCATAATTCCTAAAATTATGTATGTAGTTGCGTTATAATAACGATATTACACACATTTTTTTGATGAAGCATTCCTTCATTTTGTTTTTTGATCAATGGCATAAGTGAGGACACCGTATGGCCTTATTACCTATTTTAAGTTTCCCGGATCCCCGTCTTCGTACCATTGCTAAACCAGTCGAAGAAGTCACTGATGAAATTCGTCAGCTTGCAGCAGATATGTTTGAAACTATGTATGAAGCACCCGGCATTGGTTTGGCTGCAACACAAGTGGACTACCATATTCAGCTGATTGTTATGGATTTATCTGAAAATAAAGATCAACCCATGGTATTTATTAACCCCAAAGTTACCCCATTAACTGAAGAAACTCAGCCCTATGAAGAAGGGTGTCTGTCAGTACCTCAAATATACGATAAAGTTGAGCGCCCGTCACGTGTAAAAATCGAGGCAATTAACCTTGAAGGTCAATCATTTGAGATGGAAGCAGACGAACTTCTCGCTGTTTGTATTCAACATGAAATGGATCACTTAAATGGCAAGTTATTTGTTGATTATTTATCGCCGTTAAAGCGTCAACGTGCACGTGAAAAAGTCGAAAAAGTTGTTCGTCAACGCCAAAAAGAGAAAGTTGAGGTAAAACGATAAGCACCAATATTCAGATAAAATGAAAATTAACAAAGCCCAATTTTGATTGGGCTTTGTTATACTTGGACGCGACAAATTTTAGGGTTTACCTGTGCTTTTACGTAGTGGGTTACTGCTATCTTGTATAGCCGTATTTTTACAGATTGCTGTTTTTTTACAGCCCTTGCTGCCGAAGCAATATCAGATTGCTCCGGTCTGTGAAACCATTACGCGTGCATTATTACTCAGTTCTACTTCCATTCATCAAACTTCTTCTGAACATTCCCATCATTCAGTAAAGCAAGACACACAACTGCATGAGCAGCATGCAGGGCATGACCATGATGCCAGTCATAAGTGTCAGTACTGTACCGTTTACGGCAATTTGGTTTTGCCACCTGAATTAGAAGTCAAAGAAGTTTTAGATCGTATTCAAATTCGTTTATTGGCATTCCAAAAGACTTTTAGTCATGTCTGGTTTGTTTTACAACGACTCTTTCTTCTGCCCCAAGGGCGAGCGCCACCACTATTTGCATAAATCAAAAGGTATTTTCGGGTCTTGACTGACTCTAGCCCTTGCGCTGCTTCAACCGCAGCTCGTATTTATGTATTAGTGAGATTGAAAAATGGCTCAGCCAAAATTCTTTTTACAGCCACTTGCGGCTGCGATTTGTGTTGCTTGTTATTCAGCTTCAGTATTTGCTCAAGAGCAAACAGCAATCATCCAGACTTTAGCCCCAATTGTGGCAACCGCACATCAAGGCAATGATGCTAATGGTTTGATTGTGCATGCAGATCCTAAACAGCCGATTCAACCGATTCCAGCCAGTGATGGCGCTGATTATTTGCAAAGTATTATGGGATTCAGCTCGATTAAAAATGGCGGCACCAATGGTGATGTAACATTCCGCGGTATGTTTGGTTCGCGTATTAAAATTTTAGCGGATGGCACAGAAAATCTGGGCGCCTGCCCAAACCGGATGGATGCGCCAACTTCTTATATTTCACCGGAAAGCTATGACCGTATTTCTGTGATTAAAGGTCCGCAAACGGTTCAATATGCCAATACCGGTTCGGCTGCGACGGTCATTTTTGAACGTAACCCTGAACAATTTGATGCTGATAAAAACTACCGAGGTCAAGCCAGTGTCTTGATGGGTTCATATGGTCGCCTTGATCATAATGTTGAAGCCGCAGTAGGAGATGAACAGAAATATATTCGTTTGAATGCCAATCGCTCAGTTTCAGATAGTTATAAAGATGGTGATGGCAATGCTGTTCCTTCGGATTGGGAGCGCTGGAATGCTGATGTAGCGTTAGGTTGGACACCGGATGAAAACACGTGGGTCGAACTTACCGGTGGGAAAGCAGATGGTGAAGCAGTCTATGCGGGACGTGAAATGGATGGCTCGCAATTTGCTCGTGAAAGTTTGGGACTTCGTGTAGAAAAGAAAAATGTCACCGACGTCATCAAGAAAATTGAAGCGCAGGTGAACTACAGCTTTAATGATCATGTTATGGATAACTTTAGCTTACGTGAATTTAACCCTAGCGGGATGATGACAATGCCCATGGCATCAAATGTCGCACGAGAAACCTTGAATGCACGTCTGGCTGTGACACATGAATGGAACAAGCTACAATTTATTAGCGGTTTAGATAGTCAAAACAATGAACATTCTAAGCGCAGCGGCAGTTTAATGGCACCGTATCAAGATCAAGCGCGTAATAAAGATATGAAATTCCGCTCTTATGGTGCTTTTAGCGAACTCAGTTATCAGTTGAGTGATCAAAATAAATGGGTGGGTGGTGTCCGTGTCGATCAGGTCAATGTAAAGGATTTGCGTTCGGAATCTTTAGAGAAAAGATATAATCGCAAACTAGACAAAACATTGCCGAGCGCATTTCTCCGTCTTGAAAATCAGCATCCAGAACATGATGCCAAAACTTATATCGGCGTAGGTTATGTCGAACGTATGCCTGATTATTGGGAACTGTTTAGTACCGCGCATGGTAATGCAGGTTCGGTCAATGCTTTTAATGGGATAGATACGGAGAAAACCCTACAGCTTGATTTGGGTTATCAACATGAACATGGCGCACTCAGTTCTTGGGTATCGGCTTATACAGGCTTAATTAATGATTATGTTTTAATGAGCTATCACGTTCATGCCATGCCTGGAATGATGAGTCATGGCAAAACGGCAGGTGCTAAAAATGTGGATGCGACCATTGCCGGTGCAGAAGCAGGTGTAGGCTATCAATTTACAGATCATCTGCAAGCCGATGTCAGCGCGATGTATGCTTGGGGTAAAAACACCACAGACGATAAGCCTTTACCGCAAATCTCACCTTTGGAGGCACGTATCAATCTGCGTTATGTGCAAGATCAATATACCTTGGGTGCATTGTGGCGTGTGGTAGATAGTCAAAATCGTATCAGTAAAGATCAAGGCAATATTGTGGGTTATGACTTGGGTGAAAGCAGTGGTTTTGGAACATTATCACTGAATGGCACCTATCATGTTTACGATGGGGTAGACCTTTCTGTGGGTATTGATAACGTGTTGGATAAAACCTATAGCGAACACTTAAATAAAGCGGGGAGTGCTGGCTTTGGTTTTGCAGCTGATGAGCAATTTAATAATATTGGTCGTAACTACTGGGCACGTATCAGTATGAAATTCTAATTCAAACTGAATTTCTTTAACAAAAGCCATTACTGTCTCAGTGATGGCTTTTTTTTCTAGATAAATAGGCAATCGGTTAGATCTTTTTTAATGGGTTTATTTTGCTTGATCACACCATTTTGCTTATTAAATAACAGAAATGTCGAAGAAAGCAGCAAGAATCGTTCTCTAAATAAGCATCAATTTGAGATTTTATTTTATAATCTTAATAAAATCAGTGCGTTGTTTTGTTTTGACTGCAGGTTTTAAATGAGAAATCAAAAATATAAAAATAATTTAAAATTAATTAATTATATAAAACAATAACTTATATTTTTGTTGGAATATAAAACCAACAGCTAAATAAAAACTTTTAAAAACATGCTTGCAAGCCATCTAAAATGCTGTAGAATGCACATCCATCGGCGGTGATGTTGATTAAAACTTGTTGAGAAACAAGGATTTAGCCTAAAAGGTTTGAATCTGAAAGTCTTGAGGAAGTTGAAAATTAATCAATAAAACCTGTTGACTTTCTTTCAATAGAGAGTAATATAGCCGACCTAGCTTGCTGCTGACGAAGTAGCAAGAAGATCATTAAGAGATTATGAAGAACAACTTGTGTGGATTTTTACCGGTTGATCGATCGAAATTATTTTCATTGATTGATGG
>NZ_NEGF01000006.1:0-196474 GCF_002135195.1 Acinetobacter terrae | reverse complement strand
CACATACAAGGATCGCGCCGTCCATTTGAGCAGCACCAGTGATCATGTTTTTAACATAATCGGCGTGACCTGGACAGTCTACGTGCGCGTAGTGACGAATCGGAGAATCGTATTCTACGTGTGAAGTATTAATGGTAATACCDCGTGNCTTTTTCTTCTGGTGCAGAGTCAATTGCTGCGTAATCTTTAGCTTCACCGCCGTAATTTTTTGCACAAATTGTTGCAATTGCAGCAGTTAAAGTTGTTTTACCATGGTCGACGTGACCAATTGTGCCCACGTTAACGTGTGGCTTATTACGTTCAAACTTAGCTTTAGCCATGTTAATACTCCTCGTTTACGTCGAACACAATCCTGAGTAAAACCCAGCTCCGACATGTCGTTAAAAAACCAAACTTCAGATACTTGAAAAGCAGACTAAATAGCCTGCTTTTGGAATCTTGTGCAATCAAAATTGCTAAACTGAATATCTGGAGCTCTTATCCAGATTTGAACTGGAGACCTCTCCCTTACCAAGGGAGTGCTCTACCACTGAGCTATAAGAGCAATAAAATCTTCGATGGAGCGGGAGACGAGGGTCGAACTCGCGACATGCAGCTTGGAAGGCTGCCGCTCTACCAACTGAGCTACTCCCGCATTATTGGTACAACCACACTGTATCGAATTTCTTAAATTGGTGGTGAGGGAAGGATTCGAACCTTCGAAACTTTCGTAGCGGAGTTACAGTCCGCCCCCTTTGACCGCTCGGGAACCTCACCACATACACTTATTTCAGTGCTATTCTTTTACTCAACCACTTCAACTTCTAAGATGGTGCCGGCACACGGATTCGAACTGTGGACCTACTGATTACAAGTCAGTTGCTCTACCAACTGAGCTATGCCGGCGTTTCTTAGTGTTTCGAACGTTTCGTATCGGAACGGTGTGCAGTTTAGCAAAACCCAGAAACCTTGCAAGTGTTTTTTTCAAAAAAAATATCAAAAACTCATAAAATCAGTCCGTTTGATGATAATTCAACCGCTTTGATCACTGCACGAGCTTTTATTTGGGTTTCATTCCACTCAGATTCAGGATTTGAGTCTACAACAAGCCCTGCTCCTGCCTGCACATAAACCTTATTTTCACGAATCACACAGGTACGAATGGCAATCGACATGTCCATTTCACCATGCCAGCCTAAATAACCCACAGCACCACCAAAAACACCACGTTTTACTGGCTCAACTTCATCAATAATTTCCATGGCACGAATTTTTGGTGCGCCAGAAAGAGTGCCTGCTGGAAAAGTAGCTTTAAAAACATCGAGTGCATCGACATCATCGCGAACTTCACCCTGTACATTCGAGACAATATGCATCACATGTGAATAACGTTCGATCACCATCTGATCCGTGACTTTCACTTTGCCAATTTTTGACACGCGTCCGACATCATTTCGACCCAAGTCAATCAGCATGAGATGTTCTGCAATCTCTTTTTCATCAGACAGCAAATCTTTTTCTAAAGCCAAATCTTCTTCTTTGGTCTTGCCACGCGGGCGTGTACCTGCCAGTGGGCGTACGGTGGCAATGCCATTTTCCAGACGGGACAGAATTTCAGGAGAAGATCCAACAATATAGAAGGGTTTTTTATTATCTAAAGTTTGACCTTGGACTAAAAATAAATACGGCGATGGATTGAGATGACGAAGCGCACGATAAACCTGTAAAGGTTCACCATCGAAATCAGAGACCATACGATGCCCCGGTACCACTTGCATCACATCCCCTGCGCGGATGTATTCTTTTACTGTTTCAATCGACTCAAGGTACTTTTTTTTGCCGGTGAGCGATTCAAAATGCGGTGCCGTGTGTTTTTTCGCTTGCAGGCTAATCGGCTGAGCCAGCACCGCTTCCAAATCATCTAATTGTTGTTGTGCCTTGGCATAGGCATCCGGATCATTGACATCTGCATGCACAATCAAAAACAAAGTGTCTTTCAAGTTATCAAATACAATCACGGTTTTAGACAGCATCATCCAGATATCGGGCAAACCAACTGGATCAGCTGCTGGCACATTGGTTAAACGCGGCTCGATATAACGCACTGCATCATAGCCAAAGTAACCTACCAAGCCACCGGTAAAGCTAGGCAAGGCGGGCAAGTCCTTTTGCGTTGGCACATGGAACTGGGCTTGAAAATCGCGGATATATTGGAATGGATCACTACAGGCTTGGGTTTCAATTGAACCATCGGCTTGCTGGATGGTTAAAATACTTTCATTACATGAAAAAACCGTGGATTCACCCAAGCCAATAATGGAATAACGCGCCCAGTTTTCACCACCTTCAACCGATTCAAATAAATATGCTTGTTGATGATCTTTAAGACGCGCAAACACTGAAAGTGGTGTTTCGGTATCGGCCAAGCGCTGACGATAAACAGGAATAAGGTTGTAACCGTCAGATTTTAAGCTGTCGAATTGAGTTTGAGTGGTCATGAGTATGCTCTATGTTTTCGATATGGGCGGGTTTAAGTTCGTTTTGGTATTATCTGACTTAGTGTCGCCATCGAAAAACCATACAATTTCTCATTCCAATATCCTTACTTTTTAAATTATTTCGCGAGTAATTCCGTTAAATCATCGACCACTTGCTGTGGCTGGCAATCCTGAATATCTTCACCATGATTATAGCCATAGCTAACCACAATACAATCCACTCCTGCACGTCGCGCTGCTTCTACATCATTGCTGGAATCACCAATCATTAAAGTTTCTGCCGCAGTGACATCATATTCATCAACACAATAAAGTAACTGACGTGGATGCGGTTTGCGTTCTTCAAAACGATCGCCACCAATGACATCGACAAAATATTTGCTTAAGCCCAAAGATTCCACAATCATGCGCGCAGGTTGTTCTGGTTTATTGGTCACGCAGATCATTTGTTTATTATGATTTAAACCCCAGTCCAAGAAATCCACCACCCCAGTAAAAGGTTGAGTGTCCACACATGGTTCGGCATTATAAATCTTTAAAAAAGTTTCTAATAGTTGCTGATGTTGAGCCGGATCAACCTGTCCGGTTAAATACTGCAAAGTGCTATGACAAAAAAGTGATGTGCCTTTACCCACCCACGTCCGAACCTGTTCTTCAGTCACTTCCGGTAATTGCAAAACATTCAGGCTCATGTTCATGGCGCGATATAAATCAGATGCGGAATCCACCAATGTGCCATCCAAGTCAAATAAAATAAGCTCACGACTTGCCAAGTTTGCTACAGACATCTTCTTCCTCTCATGATTTATCTCCCCCAACCACATCCAGCCAAATAATTAAGGCATGCGTTCGCATGCCTTAATGGTATGTCGAGCACACACTTATTTAAATAATAACCATGCGATGATTGCAAGGATGATCAATGCAATAATGGTTATTAAGCCAACCGATGCATTTTTTTGCTCGGTTTTTTCTAGCTCTACACGAGATACAGGCTTTTCAATTGCCACAGGCTGCGGTTCACGCTGTGCTTTGATATCAATTCCTTCTGGAATCGGAGCCGGCTTTGGAACACCCACATTTGTTGGCATACCATCACGGCTTAACTGAACATTACTGTCACGCTCTTTAAGCTCAGGCATGCCCTGATCATTCATTTGTTGAGCGACTGTTTTAGATACTTCTTCAGCTTGTGCTGCTGCCGTTTCAGAAACAGCAACTGCTTCTGAAGGCTGTTCGCTGGCAGGAACCACTTCTGTTTCAGTGACTACAGGCTCAAGCGCAACTGCAGCTGATTCAATTACGACACGTGCAATGTCTTTTACAGGCTCCAATACAGAAAACTTCAGACTGGCAAACTGGATGATATCGCCTTGTCTCAATAAGGTTTCATGTTCAATCTGTAAATCATTTACAAATGTGCCATTAGATGAATTTAAATCCTGCAGCCACAAGCCCTGATCTTTTAGCAAGAAAGCTGCATGCTTACGTGAGATTTCCCCGGCTTGCAATACAATATCTGCGCTCTGATGACGACCGACCAACATATCACGGTCGATGCTAATTTCTTGTCCCGTCAATTCACCGGTAATTGCTTGTATTTTCCAAGTCATGAAATGCACTTCTCTTTGCGATTTTTTCTCATCATATCACGGCGAATCTGCAATTCTTTACATACTCTGTTAAGAACCTGATCGAATCGTGGTCGTGGTTACGGTGTTTTTAGTTCTTTTAACTTCAGATTTGGGTGCTGCGACGACCTGTCTTTGTACCACTGGCTCAATCGCCACAGGCGTAGTAACAGCAGCATTGGACTGATTTTGCCCACCTGAGGGTACCGTTTGATAACCCGGTACTTTTGCAGCTGAAGGCGTTACCGGAAGACGTTGCTGATAAATATCGTCCACATTTTCGGGTAGCTTCGAGAAAGTGCCATCCTGATCCATCGCCAACTGCAAGCTATACAACTGACTGTAGCGTTGCTGAGACAAGCGCTTCACATCTTTAGCATCACCGACAATGGTGGGATGGATAAAGACCAATAAATTGCGCTTTTCATTCGACTTAACATCAGATCTAAATAAACGCCCTATACCAGGAATAGCGCCCAAACCCGGTACAGACTGACGACTCTGTAGAGAATTATCTGAAATCAAACCGCCTAAAACGATGGTTTGACCATGCTCAGCCAAAATCGAGGTTTTAATGGCACGCTTACTGGTGACTAAATCCTGAGCCTGACCACGATCACGGGCTACAGCAGAAACTTCCTGTTCCACTTCTAAACGGACTGAACCCCCTTCACCAATATGTGGCACTACTTTTAAAGTCACACCGACATCTTTACGTTCAACCGTGGTATAGGGATTAATGCCGGCTGTGGTAGTCGCAACGGAACCTGTGACAAAAGGTACGTTCTGTCCCACCACAATATAAGCTTCTTCATTGTCCATGGTCACAATGGATGGCGTGGAGAGTAAATTAGACTTGGTTCTACTGTTGAGTGCTTGAATCAGTGCACCATAAAGTTTACGCGAACCATTATCACCTTCTTTATAATCCCCCAGAATCAAGGAAGTGCCTGTCCCCAGCTTTGCAGCAGCCCCTGCTGCGCCACCTGCCACATATCCTGCAGCAAGTTCTGCAATACTTGCACCCGCATTGCTAAAGTTGATTAAACCAATGCCGCTGCTTAAGTCACCCAAGGCCCATTGCACACCGAGTTGATCGGCATCACTTCCCTCAACCTCAATGATGGCAGCTTCAATTAACACCTGTTGACGACGGATATCAAGCTGCTGAATAGCCGATTCAATTTCACGCATTAATTGTGGATCAGCTTTTACAACCAAGGCATTCTGGCTGTCATCGGCAATAATACTGACACCATTACCATTAAAACTGGTGATGCTATTTTGATTATTACTGTTTGATCCACCACCCAAGTTAATACTTGGGGTTGAAATATTAGATGAGCTGTTAGTTGAGTTATTCGAGTTGCTATTACCCAGATTATTCATCGCACTATTACTGTTCGACGATGAACTGTTCGAATTTGATGAACTGGATACAGCCTGACCAGTAACTAGTCCTTGTAAAATTTCAGCCAGATTTTTCGCACTGGCATATTTTAAACGGAAGACTTTTAATCCACCCAAACGATCTGCAGCAGGCACATCCAGCATTTCAATCATTTGACGGATACGCTTACGCGTCGCAGTATCGCCTTTCAGCACAATCCGATTGGTTCGTGTATCGGCAATGATGCGGATACGCGAGCCTTTTAGATCTCTGGCTGCTCCAGTCGAACTCATCGATTCAAGTAAACCAATCATTTCTTCAGCTTGACTCGACTGCAGTGCCACAGTCTCGATATCGTTTTGCCCGGTCCCATCCAAATTACGGATAATGGTTTCAAGCTGATAAATATTATTAGCACGGTCTGAAACAATCAGTGCATTGGTTCCCGCGACTGCGGATAAATGTGCGAACTGCGGCATTAAAGGACGAATTGCAGGAATTAAGTCATTCGGATTGGTATTTTCAAGCCAGATGACCCGAGTCACGATTTGGTCACCCGTGGCACGTTGCTTGCCATCATAAGGAATACCGGAGCTTTTAACATTGCTATCCGGCACCAATTTAATGGTATTACCCGAAGGAATCGCCACCACGCCATTGACATTCAATACACCAAGAAATAACTCGTAAACTTCAGCTTTATTTAAGGGTTTATTCGAAATTACGGTCACATTGCCACGTACACGTGGATCTACAGCAAAATTTTTCCCTGTAATATCTGCAACTTCATTAATAAATGCAGTTAAGTCAGCGTCACGTAAATTGATTTTCCATGTTTGTGCATGGCTTGCAGTGCTCACCATAGCAATAAGTGGTGCAGCTGCAAATAAGGTCCAAACTGAACGATGATGATTAAATAAAGCCATAAAATTCCGTGCTTCCTAACCCTATAATGTGACAATGCATCACTTAAAAATTCTGTTGTATGGTCATCACTTGATCACCACGCTTTATTTCCAATTTAACTTGACCTTCGCGTCTCGCCTGTTCAAGCAACTGGGCATCGCTTTGCCCCTGCCCCACAGCCTGTCCGTTTAAAGACATAATCCGGTCACCCGGTTGCAAGCCCAGCTTGCTGCGTAATGCTGCCGGAGTTCTTGAAGTGACTTCATAGCCCCCACTTGCCGCATTAACCCCCATATCTTTTAAATATTGTTCACGGTCTTCCTGTATTTTTTGTACTGCTTGTCCCAGAGCACTACTTTCCTGACTCGGTACCGCTTGAATCGATTGATGATTTGAGCTTGGAGCATTTACTACAGGCTGAACGATGGGTTGATCCAAACCATTTTCCATCCTTTTAAATGGTAACTCTCGGGTCGAACCATTGTTTTGGCGCAATACCACTCGATCCCAATAAACTTCAGCCAACTGGTAAGAGGTCGTATCGATACTTTCCCCTACACGATAGCGATCTGCCACATCATTTACTTTAATCACGGCAGAAGAAAATTGACTTGGGAAACCCACCACCACACCTTGTAATACAAGGTTTATGTTCTCGTCCGCAGCAGCGCTCTTTCCAGTTTCTTGAAACAATGCAAATGAAGATATATTAGGGACTTGTGGTTGTTGTGAGCCTAATTCCACCCGCTCTAACTGTATAACTTGAGGTGGAGCCATCAACAACCAAAAAATACTCGCCAACTTCCAGCATAAATATAAAATCAGCAGTGCCAGTAATATCGGCGCAGCACGATCTGCCTGTTTCCAATTTAACTGTTGAATTTTTTCGATCCATTGATTCATTAGAAGGCACCTTTAAACAAAGGTTGGCGCGAACTAATGACATAGGTATCTAAACCCGCTTTACCTTCATAGGAGGCAATATTGATCAATAAACGTTGGGTCAATTGCACATCAAGCATCAAGCCTGGATCCAGTTCCAAAGCAATCAGTTTTTGGTCACGCTGGTCACGAAGATCAAACATCAGCTTGTTATTTTCATCTGACAGTTTTCCTTTCAATGACGGCATATTCATTCGATCCTGTCGCTGGGCATAGGTATAAATCAACTCACCACCCGCCCACTGCAATTGACCGTCTGCCTGTGAAAAGCCCTGCTGTTTTTTATAGTTAAAATCGATATCCTGCAATTGAATGGCATTTGTAGGCCACTGCCAATCCACCATATTTTTTAATGTCTCAGGTGAAATTTGGCCATTCAAATCTTGAACCATGACTTTCTTGCCCAAGCCATAACCCACAACCCCATCAAGCTCGGTATGCCCACTATGGACTTCGACATGTGCCCCTAAACGCAGCAAAAACAGATCCAATGGCCGTGTTTTCCAACTTAACGACCCTCTTAGATTTCCTTTATGCCAATCTGCTTGCCCCTGCCAAATATTACCGCTTACATTTTGCAAGACCTGGTTGTTTTTATAAAATTTTGAAATGAGCCAAGCCGCTGGAATTTGGAGTAATACAAACAGAAAAAAAACGATGATGGCAAAGATCCACCAGGTGATGTATTTGGGTTTCTTTATCATCCCACCACGACCAACATATCTATTATTCTTCCCTGAGCCACGATATTATCTTTCTATACACATTATGCACACTTTTTCCACAACGCCAATTCAAAGATATAAAAAAACCAAGCATATATGCTTGGTTTTTTTAGCCTAATCCAACTGGATGACAATCTCATGAATTCTAAAATTAGATGAGGAAGTCTTCCAGTTTTGCACCGCTTTCGAGTTCAGCAACCAACCAACGTGGTTGTTTACCGCGACCCGTCCAAGTCTCAGATGGATTCTTTTTACTACGGTAACGTGGCTCTACAGATTTACGTGTGCTTTTTTTGCGTTTAGTTGCACCAAACTCTAAGATTTGTTCAATCGTCAAACCTACTTTATCTGCAATCTCTAAAATTTGCTGATAAGCATCTTCAACAGCTTGATCTTTTTTAGAAGCAATTAATGCTTCAGCTTCAATTTGTAAACGCTTTAACTCTTCAACAGATAAATTACTAATGTCTGGCATCATATTAACTCCCAAGAATAGATTTATATTTTATTTATTCAAACTCGATCATAATATTTTTATTATCTAAAACATTCAATACAAAAGTTTAAATAAACAACAATATTTAAAAAGATTTCACACATCTATATATCTCTATATTTATTTATGAAAGCTTTTTAATATTTTTAAATTTGATGATTTACGATCAATTCAATTTCAGTCACTTTTTCTCGAATCACAGCAGGTATTTCAGTTTTATTCATATTTTCTTTATTTACACAAACGATGACTGCTTCACTCAATGCAACTACCGTTTGTTGTGTCTCACTCCATAATAAATAACTCATACGCAGCGCACTGTTACGCATTTCCTCAACACGCACACCAATTTTAAGCTGGTCTGGATAAAATACTGGACGAATATATTTGCACTGATTGGATGCAACCACCGTATAAACATCTTGTTGAAAAATATTAAGTTCATCCATATAACGAATGCGGGCACTTTCAATATAACGATAATACATGACGTTATTGACATGCCCAAAGGCATCCATATCTCCCCAAGCGACTGACTGCTCATAAATAACAGGATAATCTGACAGGGTTAACATTTATTTAGCCTCATATTTTTATTTCAACAAAATTTGCATTATTTTCAAATATTAAATTTAACTGTTTAATTAAATCATCCTGACCTTTTAAAGTAGATTTAATTCTTAAATAATTCATCATCACATTATCTGGATATAATTCAAGCAACTTATCAGCTTCAGCATAACGTGCGGTTGCATCGTATATATGCCATTTAGCAAAGCTAAACACAGGCAAAAAAGGATATTTATTTTCCCAATAGTCAATTCGTTGCTCAACCCTTAAATAATCAGGGTTTTGTTTCAATAATTGCTGTTGAAACCATAAATAAAAAACGTCTTGATTAAATTGCTCATCTAACAAATGTAATGCCAGGTCTTCATGTTGCTRACTCAATKCCGGCATACGAGATAACAGCTTTAACCATAAAGTTTTTATCTCATAATTGCGACTATAAATTTGATCTTGCAAGTCTAAATAACGTTGTTGTAAATTTTGCAAATCCTCAACATCGGCTTGATCAAAATCGAGTAATAACTGTTGCAACCATTCCTGTTTGGTTTCGGTTCCCAAATGGCCATATTTAGTCGAACGCAAATACATCCATGGAAATTGAAGGGCAAACTTCCCCCATAATGCTGTTAAGCGTAAATCATAGGCACTTTTGACATCGTTTAGCCACGGCGAAAGTTCATGCTGATTTAAAAACTCAAGATGGGTTAAGGCTTGTTCTCCATCATTTTGAGCCAGATAAATTTCAATCCGTTGTATTTCAGCCAATTCAAATGCCATGGCATTGCTTTGATTTAATATTGCAAGCGCTTGTGGATATTGCTGCTGCATCCAATACAATCGCGAACCAATAATGCCTTTTAATAAACCCGATTGCGAAAATACCCCTTGAATAAATTCATGCTGGTCTTGAGCTGCTTCTAATAACCAAATCACGGCCAACTGTTCATAGGGATGTAAATTTTTAAAATTAAAAACAGTTTCTAGCTTTCTTTGCTCTCTTTTTAAATAGCGCTTGATCGCCAACCATAGCAATTGAATGATTAAACTCAGGCCGGCCAGAAAAATAAAAATGATCCAGATATTGGTTTGAATTTGCCATTCACGCCAATATAAATAAACATAACCTGCGCCATAACCATAACTTAAAACACTCAGCCCGGCGATGATAATCAAGCTGATAAAAGCATAAGCAAGTAAAATCTGTTTCATTGATCCATCACCCCAATAATGCACGCGTATTTAAACTTGGCGTCGGAATAACAGTAAATCCTTTTATTTTTTGGATATTCTGAATCAGTTGGCGTGATCTCTCATCCGGTATTTGATTTAACAATTGGACAATTTCAGTCAGCGATTCTTGGTATTCTAAATATTGACCTTGCTGTAGAGCCTGATGAGCCAATAATAATCTCAATTGCGCCTCTTTTAAAATTAATGGACGTTGCATTAAAGCTACAGCAGGTTGTTTTGCAGGTTCAATCACCAACCAGCGCTGCCAAAAATATTTACTTTGGGGTTGGCTTGAACTTAATTGTGGCGTATTTATTTCTTGGGTTAATGCTTGATCTAACTCGTGTATTAAATCATCCACTTTTGCCTGCTGCGCAACTCGGGCACTTGCAAACTGCTGAATCACCTGCTGATCTTTCGCAATGACCTGATGCAAACTTTGCTTCAGTGATGGTGCCAAAGCATATTGTTCCAGGTTTTGATCTAAATACATTAACTTATCTAAGGCTTCATTGAATTTTTGCTGTTTCAGCATAAATTCAATCAAATCCAGCTGCTGTTTAATCACCACAATTGGATCAATACTTGATGCTTCGATGGTTTTTAAATCATGCTCTGCTTGAGCACCTTGTGCTACTGCCCCACCTTCAGCATTCACATGACGCTGTAAAGCCACAAGCTGGTCATTTAAATTTGCATTACTTTGTTCAATACGATGCAAACTGCTGCTTAATTCTGTTTGTTGTGCAGAGATATTAAATACGTCATAACTTAATTTTATAATCCAGAGCAAACTTAAAATGAGTAATAAAATGAGTATTTTCTTCATGTGTTCCCTTGCACAACAACAATCTGCTGCAAAATTGAATCTGTTTTTAAATCAGGTAATCGCGTGATATTAAAACATGCTGGTTGATTTTTTTTATAATCCGAAACAACTTGATACAAGCGCTCACCTAAAACAAAGTAATGTCCTTTTGCAATAATCGCATCTTGACCTTGCATCAGCTTAATCCAGTTTAGCCAACTCGCTTCACTGCTCACCACCATAGCATACTGTTGCTCTTGTTCTAATAAAGACAGTGCATCTGGAAGATTCTGCTGAGTAAGTAAAGGACAGCGGCGCTCATATAAAATAAAATTTAAAATATGCATGCCTTGCTGTTTTAACTGATCCATCATAAATGGACGCCCCCCCTCACCACGCCAAAAAGCGATGCACGTTCCGGCATTCATGCTTTTAAGCATTGGAAGTTGCAACATTCCTTCCGATGTTTCAACCAAAGGAACTTCAGCAACAATTCCATAGGATGCTAAAGCTTGCGCCGTTGTTTCACCTACCGCAATCCATTGGATATGCAGAAGTTTATCAAGAGCGATTGATGCTTGTTTTAAATAATCCATCCCTATTTGAACAGCAGTTGGACTGACCACCACGATCACCTGTGCAGCAAGCAATTGCTGATATAACTCAGATAATGCCTCTGACCAAGGTCTAGCCACCAATTCCAGTAAAGGCAAATCCAAAACAGGAACTTGAGCCATACGCAAGGTATGACTCAGTTTTTCTGCACGATCTTGAGGACGGGTATTAATAAACAGCATATTAATAGAGCGCTTTAAGCAAATCACCCGCGCCTTGTTCCAGCAATTTCTGTGCGAGACTGACCCCTAACTGTTCAGCTTGTTCTGGAGTGCCACTCAGTTCAACTTTCAATAGCGTTAAACCATCTACACTCCCCACACGGCCTTCTATATGGAGTTGCCCTTGATTTAAAATGGCATATCCTGCGATTGGCACTTGGCAACCGCCTTCCAAATAGGCATTGAAAGCACGTTCTGCACGAACACAAATATCAGTTTCAGCATGTAAAAGCGGTAAAATCAGATCAAGTACAGCTTGGTCTGTCGCACGACATTCTAAGCCGAGTGCGCCTTGTCCAACTGCAGGCAAACTAATTTCAGGTTGAAGTGTATGACGGATACGGTCGGCCAAACCCAAGCGTTTTAAACCCGCACTCGCCAAAATAATGGCATCATATAAACCTGAATCCAGTTTCGATAAACGTGTTCCAACATTTCCGCGCAAATCAATAATATTTAAATCAGGACGCTGTTTTAAAATCTGGGTTTTACGGCGCAGGCTTGAAGTCCCGACCTTTGCACCCTGTGGTAATTCATCAAAACTGTGATATGTATTGGAGACAAAAGCATCCAAAGGATCTTCACGTTCACAAATCACCGGCAAGCTCAAACCTTCAGGCAAAGCCATAGGTACATCTTTCATCGAATGAACAGCCAAGTCCGCACGACCATCCAGCAACGCTGCTTCTAGTTCTTTAACAAATAAACCTTTACCGCCAATTTTTGCCAAAGGCGTATCCAGGATTTTGTCACCCTGAGTCACGAAGGTCACCAACTCAACTTTAAGATCAGCATGCAATGCCTCTAAACGGGCACGAATATGTTCAGCCTGCCATAATGCAAGCGGGCTTTGTCGAGTTGCAATCTTCAAAATCTTCATAAATTTTAGAAACAGTCAATGTAAGTACGTTATTCTAAACTTAACGCGCTCACTTGAAAATGCAAGTGAATTTGCACAGTTGTTGTCACCAAAATAATGAAAAGAGATTTACATTTTTTGTATTCGTTCTCTTAAATTGGGTAAATGACGTCGGCTGACCGCCAGGCGCTCCTCCAATTCACGACAACGCACCTGGTACTGCCCCGAGCTAATCACTTCCAGTCCATCCAGGAAATGCACTGAAACCAAGGCATTACGATGAATTCGAACAAATTGATCGCCAAATTCATTTTCCAGGTCTTTCAAAGTTTCATCAATCAGTACGCTGCCATTTTTATGGCGCACCGTGACATATTTTTGATCTGCTAAAAAATAATAAATATTTTCTACAGGAACCAGTTCTACCCCACGGTAGGTTTTTGCCACAATTTGGTGGCGTTTTATATTGAGTTCGTTCATATCTTCTTTTTGTTTTAAAGTGCTCATTTGTGCTTGAGTCAGTTTGGTTAAATGATCTAAAACCTGTTGTAATTCTTGCTGCATCACCGGTTTTAATAGATAGCCTTCTGCATGCGACTTAAATGCATCCAAAGCATGCTCATCATAAGCAGTACAAAAAATAATCGCTGGCATAGGCTCTAGCTGGCGCAAATATTGTGCACAGCTTAAACCATCCATTTCAGGCATTTGAATATCTAAAAGCACGACATCTGGCTCATAAAACTGAACCATATCAATCGCCTGCTGACCATGAGTTGCAGTTGCAACCACTTGATGTCCCAGTTGGGTGACTAAACGTGATAATCGCTCTACTGCGAGAGATTCATCATCACAAATCAGGATGTCCATTTTTCCTCCTTTCACAGTCAACATCATTTTTTTTATAGGTTAACTATGATTTTTTATTTATATCGATATTGCACAACTGTGGTAAATATTCCCTTTCCCGCGTATGTCTGAAAGATCACAGTCCGTCCATAATAAGCCTCTAGACGCTGTTTCACATTCTCAACTGCAATACCATTTCCTTGTCTTAAATTTATTTTATCCTGTGTATAAGGGTTAGTAATAACTATATTTACTTGATTTTGCAATACTTCAACCAATATGCTTATCGTACTCTTTGTTAGAAATTTTTCAACACCATGAAAAATACTATTTTCCACTAAAGGTTGTAAAGTTAATAACGGAATTTGTACCTGAGAAAAGAGAACTTCATCGTCATATTTCCATTCTACGCGTAAACGATCACCCAAACGAATCTGCTCAATGGCCAAATAATGCTGACACAGTTCAATTTCATCTTTTAATCGAACCAGTCTAAGTTCTTTAAAACTCGCACGAAATAGCCGTGATAAATTCAGTAACATTTGCTCGGCTTTATCTGGATCAATGCTAATTAAGCTGATTACCGTATTTAAACTGTTAAACAGAAAATGTGGATGAATTCGTGCCTGCATGGCTTGAATACGTGCATGTAATTCACTGTTTTGCTGACGTGCCCATTGCTCCCGCAAATACAGATAACGAAAACAGAATGTCCCGATCAGCACGCCATAACTGAGATGCAGCACCACGCCATCCAATAAAACATCGCTGCTTAAATTGTGGATTTGAAAATTTTGTCCAAAATAAATCAGACCATTCAGCACGATGGTGGTCAATAAAACAATAATTTGCAATAGAATGAAGCCCACAGCTAAGGCTTGCCCAAAACTTAAAGGCTGAATTTTTTTCTGAAACAGCTCAACCAATGCGACAAAAGCCAGTAAAACCCAGTTAATGAATAACATATACTGCAATAAACGCTCTACACTTAAAGCCGCCCATGATTGCGCTTCCGCTAAAGCTAAAATCATCGCCAAAATATTACTGGAAATAAATAATTCGATTAAATGTTGCCAACGCCCTATTTTCGTAAAAAAATAAGCGTATGTTTTATTTCCCTGCGTATGAGCAAAAGTTTGGTCGTCTTGTCCTTCGGCAAGTGAACCTGAATTTGTTATACTCTTTTTAGTTCTAATGCTTTTTATCCTATTGAGCCGACATGACCACATCTTCTAATTCCTCAAATCCGTCACAAACCCAAACTTCGGGTATGTGGGGCGGTCGTTTCTCTGAAGCTACTGACGCTTTTGTTGCTGAATTTACAGCATCTGTACAATTTGACCAACGCTTTTATAAACAAGATATTGCAGGTTCCATTGCACATGCAACCATGCTTGCAAAAGTTGGCGTACTTACCGAGCAAGAACGTGACGATATCATCACTGGCTTAACTGCTATTCAAGCTGACATTGAAGCAGGTAACTTTGAATGGCGCATTGACCTAGAAGACGTACACATGAACATTGAGTCTCGCCTGACTCAGCGTATTGGCATCACAGGTAAAAAATTACATACCGGTCGTAGCCGTAACGACCAAGTCGCAACCGATATTCGTTTATATGTACGTGACGAAATTGATGCGATTTTAAAATTACTGGAAAAATTACAAAAAGGTATTTTGGGCTTAGCCGCTAAAAACACCCAAACCATTATGCCTGGTTTCACTCACTTACAAACTGCACAGCCGGTGACTTTCGGTCATCATTTAATGGCTTGGTTTGAAATGTTGGTTCGTGACTCTGAGCGTTTAATCGACTGCCGTAAACGTGTGAATCGCTTACCCCTTGGTTCTGCTGCACTCGCGGGTACAACTTACCCAATCGAACGTGAATACACAGCACAGCTTTTAGGTTTTGAAGCGGTTTGTGAAAACTCATTGGATGCGGTTTCTGACCGTGATTTCGGTATTGAATTCAATGCTGCTGCGTCACTCATCATGATGCATTTATCACGTATGTCTGAAGAAATGATTCTTTGGACTTCTGCGCAGTTCAAGTTTGTGAACATTCCAGACCGTTTCTGCACAGGCTCTTCAATTATGCCGCAGAAGAAAAACCCGGATGTTCCAGAATTGATTCGTGGTAAAACTGGCCGCGTTTATGGTGACTTAATGAGTCTTTTAACACTCATGAAAGGTCAACCTTTGGCGTATAACAAAGACAACCAAGAAGACAAAGAACCATTATTTGATGCGATTGATACCGTTCGTGGTTCATTGATGGCATTTGCCGACATGATTCCTGCATTGGTTCCAAATATCGAAATCATGCGTGAAGCAGCGCTTCGTGGTTTCTCAACTGCAACCGATCTTGCAGATTACCTGGTTAAAAATGGCGTCGCTTTCCGTGATGCACATGAAATTGTCGGTAAAGCGGTTGCATTGGGTGTTCAAGAATCGAAAGATTTGTCTGAACTGACACTTGAACAACTTCAACAGTTCTCTGATTTGATCCAAGCGGACGTATTTGAAAAAGCATTAACGCTTGAAGCATCAGTGAATGCACGTAACCACATTGGTGGTACTGCACCAGCTCAAGTTGAAGCTGCAATTGCTCGTGCCTATACACGCTTAGAAAAACTTTACGCTTAAGGAATAATGATATGTCTCGACAAGTATTTTGCCGTAAGTATCAAGCCGAAATGGAAGGTTTAGATTTTGCACCATTCCCAGGTGCAAAAGGTCAAGAATTGTTTGACAACGTATCTAAACAAGCTTGGCAAGAATGGCTTAAACACCAAACCACGCTGATCAATGAAAAGCGTTTAAACGTGTTTGAGCCGGATGCGAAAAAATTTCTAGAAGAGCAACGTGAAAAATTCTTTAGTAACGATGAGTCACTAGAAAAAGCTGAAGGTCTAAAGCCTGAAGAAAAATAAGGCGCTGCCTTATTTTTCTGCAAGACAAGCGCTGAAAGCGCGCGTAGGCTTTAATTTAAAAAAGGGTTTCAATAAGAAGCCCTTTTTTAATGAGCACTGCTCCATCCTGAGGAATATATTCTGCAAGAAGATGAGAAGCGATGCTTCGACTGAAAACTAGGACACTGCTTTCTTTTTTACTCAAGACAAACACCGAAGGTGTGTAGGCTTTAACCGATAAGAAAAGAATCCCCCTTATTAGGGGTTTTTGAAATACGTTTTTTACATCTAGAAATAACTGTAAACTAAAACTACATTTCTCAATAAAACTCTACATTACAATACAATAACCTACATGATTCATAGAATTCATTCTCCTATAATCAGTTTCAAGAAGATGGTTAAACATCTTATAAAAGATATAAGAAATACCCGATTTCAATCCTAGGTTTCCCCCAAAATCTAGGATTTTTTTTATGGTCAGATTTTGAAATCTCTTAAAGTAAGATCAAAAAAACACCCTGAAACGGGTGCTTTTAGTTAATTTTTAAATCTAATTTAGGGCTGTTTTAAATACGGCCATGCGGCTTTCAAATAAATAAACATGGACCACAACGTCAGAATCACCGCGGTATAGAGTAAAAGATAAGCTAAAGTGTCAAGTGGTTGCCAGTTCAGTAAAAATACTGAAATAGCAATCATTTGAAACGCCGTCTTATATTTACCGACGGTGGATACTGCAACATTGGTACGCGCGCCTAATTCAGCCATCCATTCACGCAAAGCAGATACGGTAATTTCACGTGAAATAATCACAATCGCTGCAAATGCCATGGACATGCTCGGTTGCCATTGCACCAAAACAATCAATGCAGCTGCGACCATCAGCTTATCGGCTACAGGGTCAAGAAAACGACCAAATGCCGAAGTTTGGTTAAGCGAACGTGCCAAATAACCATCGAACCAATCAGTTACCGCAGCAACCACAAAAATAGCCGTTAAAATAATGTGACGAGTCATGTTACTGTCTTGCTCAGCAACACCAACTGCAGGCGGCCAATAAGCCACCAACAAAAAGACAGGTATTAAAGCTATACGCGCCAAAGTCAAGATATTTGGAATATTCAGGATGCGACCTGTAGTCATAGACACCGCCAATTTTCCCCTTTATGCACGATGAAAAACCACACATATTTCGAGAATTGATTCATCATTAATTCAGACTCACTTTATACGAATTGCTCTAAAGTGTCACTAGGCAAACACGGTAACTGTCTGTCTGGAAATCGCAATCAGTCGATTCTCGGCATCCCAAAGATGTGCATATTCAGTGGAATACCCTTCTGCTGCATAATCGGTAAATACTTTATATTTAAACCAATCTTGCACATGATTATTCAAAGAGTGAACATAAGTCACGTGCCAAGTCAGTGAACTGGCCGGTGCGAAGGTTTTAAACATCGGCAATACACCCGGTGGCCACATATCAAATGCCACCATCAAATCAGCCACTGTCATTTCCCGGTTGTCATGCCGCTCAGGATTAAAACGCATCCAGCCACTAAAATCAGGCTTTTCACTAGCGGTACATGGATATTGACCATCAATCCAAACCAGATCCATTTGCTGAAAACACTGAGGTGCCAAAGGTGGTGGAGGAACAATGGTTAGATTTTCAACCGCCGGAAATTCAGGTGCAATTCGTTGTTGTTGTACTGAAATACCAGACTCACGATGGGTACCAAAACTGGCAATCAAGATACTTTGTACTGCATTATCTTGCCATAGTCGGACTTCAATGGTCGTTACCGACTTGCCTTGGCGTAAAATTTCAGCCGTCAGTCTGACTTGACTTTCTTGTACCGGACCGACAAAAGTCACACTGGTGCTTAACAAGCGTTTTGAGGGATCCGCAATCGTCGCCAATGCCTTTTGCATCATCATCCCTGCGACCAGACCACCATAAATGGTGCGTCCTTGTAGCCAACCTTGGGGAATATTCACCCATTCATCTTGTTCAATTTCGGTGAATAATTGGCGCAGTGACATCCTTAGTCCTCTGTAATTTTTAATTTGCTCTATCTTTCACTCATTTTTAAAAATTGTAAATAACCACTTTTCCATGATTTATTGAACTTTTTTGTCACTATCCTGCCATTTATTCATGCAAAACTTTATAAATGGTTCTTGCCATGACATCGCCCAAACCGGGAACCAATTTCAAGTCATTTTCCGAGGCTTTCAGCACCCCTTGAATGCCGCCAAAATGAGTCAGCAAATCACGGCGGCGTTTCGGACCAAGGCCCGAAATTACTTCCAGTACTGATCCACCACGGCGTTTATCGCGTTTAGCTCGATGTTTGGTAATGGCAAAACGATGCGCTTCATCACGTACCTGCTGAATCAAATGCAGCGCTTTATGGTCTTCAGGGAGTTGGATTTTAGTGCCATCGGTAAAATGCAAAGTTTCCAGACCGGGTTTACGCCCCTCACCTTTGGATACCCCGACCATAAACGCATCCAGTCCCAGATCCTGCATCACTTGCATCGCCATATGCAATTGACCTTTACCGCCATCAATCAGCAGTAAATCGGGCAACATGGCCTTTTTATAACGTCGGGTCAGCGCTTGACGCATGGCAGCATAGTCATCACCGCCAGTAATATCTTCAATGGAAAACTGGCGATAATCACGTTTCCGCGCACCGCCCGAATCAAACACTACACACGAAGCAATGGTCGCTTCACCCATGGTATGCGAGATGTCAAAACATTCAATCCGGTCAATCGGGCGACCCACCACCTGTTCAAGCTGATGAAAGCGTTCATTCAGTTCAAAATGATTGGCCAACTGCCCTTTAATAGCATGCTGTACATTCATATTGGCCAGTTCCAGCCATTCGGCACGGGTTTCCCGCACATTGTGCTTAATCTGCACTTTCTTGCCAAATTCCTGTTGCAGCGCCTGTTCCAATTCTTTGTGATCGGGTAATTCGATATTAATAATCAGCTCGGCAGGAACTTCATCTGCGACCTGGAAATAAAAGTTCGCCATAAAGTCTGACAGCATTTGCCCCAGATCATCGCCCAACATATCGGGGAAATAGCTTTTACCGCCGAGCATTTTGCCATTGCGTACATGCATAATCTGCACACAGGTCACGCCTGCATGATAGGCAATCGCCAGAATATCGGCTTCGCCTTTGAGTTTATAAATCGCCTGTTGTGATTGCACATCACGTAGCAAAGCCATCCGGTCACGGTAGAATACTGCTTTTTCAAATTCCAAAGCTTCTGCCGCAGCTTCCATTTTGGCAATCAGTTCCTGATTCAGCTCTTTGGTATCGCCCTGTAAAAAGCGAATCGAGTTTTTGACATCTTCCTGATAATCTTCAGGCGAAATCAAACCGACACACGGTGCAGTACAGCGCTTAATTTGGTACTGTAAACAGGGACGTTTACGTTGGGAGAAATAGCTGTTTTCACACTGGCGCACGTTAAACAGTTTTTGTAACACCACCAAAGTATCACGGGCATTATAGGCACTCGGATAGGGTCCAAAAAACTTGCCGACCTGATGTTTTCCTTTCCCTCGCCCTGAAGCAATACGTGGATAAGGCTTGTCGCTGGAAACGAAGATATAGACGTAAGATTTATCATCGCGCAACATGATGTTGTAGGGTGGACGATGCAGCTTAATCAGGTTTTGTTCAAGCAATAAGGCTTCGGTTTCGGAACGGACAATCAGCGTTTCAATGTCATAAATTCGTGCCACCAAAGCCTGTGTTTTGGGATGCTCGATGGTTTTGACAAAGTAGCTCGACACGCGGTTTTTCAGATTCTTGGCTTTGCCGACATACAGTAATTCGCCGTCCTTACCCAACATCCGGTAAACACCGGGCAAAGTCGTCATATTGGCTAAAATCTTTTCTATATTTTCACGTGCGTTTTCGTTCACATTCAGCCTTATTCACAATGATGTCTGCTTTGCTACATGATGTGATGGTTTTCACGCCATTTTCAAGCCAATTCGGTATTTTCCCCGTAATCATGCAAAGTTCTAACAATCACTTGATTGCTAAAAGCTATAAGTAAATCTGGCTTATTTTGCTATGCTCAAGCCATCTGAAGAATTTGGATCAAACTGAATGACGACCCACAATCATGCCATGCATATCGTTAAACCTGTGACTGCAACGCATAGCACATCTGAAAAAGATAAACTGATTGGCAAGCCTCGTTTTCATTTTGAACCTAAAGATGTGATGCAACTCCTGCATGCCCGAATTATTGGACAGGATGCCGCACTGCAAGAAATAGAAAAAATGCTGCATGTGGTCAAAGCCGATTTTTCCAGTCCTGAACGCCCTCTCTCAGTAACGCTCATGCTCGGTCCAACTGGTGTCGGTAAAACTGAAACCGTGCGTTTAATTAGCGAGGCCATTTATGCTCGCCCCGATGCTTTTTGCCGTATTGATATGAACACTTTGGCGCAAGAACATTATGCCGCTGCGATTACCGGTGCACCTCCCGGTTATGTCGGTTCTAAAGAAGGTCATAGCCTGTTTGATGAAGCTGCCATTGCCGGTTCACATACCCGTCCGGGGATTGTGCTGTTTGATGAGCTGGAGAAAGCCTCCACCGAAGTGATTCGCGGTTTAATGAATGTACTGGATACCGGAAAACTGACTTTAACCTCAGGAACCAAGACCATTGATTTTCGTAACTGCATGATCTTTATGACCAGTAATGTCGGTGCACAAGCTGCGCAGCAATATCTGGATAAACTGAATTTCTTGCCGAAAAAAATGCAGAATATTTGCCTTAAAAAAATACCAACCAAAACCATTATTGAAAAAGTCATGTTTAAAAAATTTGACCCTGAATTTTTAAACCGGATTGATCGTACTTTGCATTATCAAGCGGTTCAGGATGATGCTTTACCGAAATTGGTCGAGATTGAACTGGAAAAGCTGAATCAACGATTACAGCATCAAAAGCGTGCTGTGGTTTTAACCGATGCTGCAAAAGCACACTTCTACAAAGGTCATGATATTCGTTTTGGCGCACGTCATTTGGCTAGAAAAATACGCACAGAACTGGAACCGATTCTGGCGATTTATTTTTTAAATTATCCGGAAAAAGCTCAGCTCACTGTGAATTTTGAGGATGGACAATTAATGATTCAGCCGGACTAACCCTCTAAATAATCATCGTTGCAGTCAAACATTTGACAAAATATTTAACTGCATCCTGTGTTTACTTTTATTCAAATGAAATACTCATTCAAGCTGCCGATTTGCAATCTTTTGCTTAAAACTTTGCAACAACGATAACTTCATTGAGTGAAAAATTAGCTCAATTGACCTTTTTGACCAAAACAAGCCCATAAAAAACTTGAAATTCACCACTTACCCCCGATATAAATAGCCACGAAATGATTAAAAAATCTTAATTTAAACAAAAAGTTCATTACATTTTTACAAGATACAGTAAAAGTAAAGCTGTCCATCACAAGGGTTTGTTGAAAAAAAATTGATGACCCTTGCGTCACGGCTTGATACAACTTGTTATGTTCTTTTTGGATATAGTTATCGTAAGATTAGCGAAGCTCGATGTACGCGGGAAATGCGTACATGCTTCAAAACATCAACTTAATAAGTCCTCCAAAATAAAGGAGATCAGGCATGATCCACGCTGGCAATGCCATTACCGTCCAAATGCTTTCGGACGGAATTGCAGAATTCCGCTTTGACTTACAAGGTGAGTCGGTCAACAAATTTAACCGTGCAACGATTGAAGACTTTAAAGCGGCAATTGACGCTGTTAAAGCAAATAGCGACGTTAAAGGTTTAATCGTTACCTCTGGTAAATCAACATTTATCGTAGGTGCAGACATCACTGAATTTGGTGATAACTTTGCTCAAGGCGAAAAAGCAATTGTGGATTGGGCAATGCCTGTTCACGAAATCTTCAACAGCTTTGAAGATTTAGAAATTCCCAAAGTTGCTGCAATCAATGGTATGGCATTGGGCGGTGGTTTTGAGATGTGTCTTGTATGTGACTACCGTGTCATGTCAGAAGCAGCTCAAGTGGGCCTGCCTGAAATCAAACTGGGAATTTTCCCGGGTTTCGGTGGTACGGTTCGTTTAAGCCGTGTGATTGGTATCGACAATGCGGTTGAATGGATGGCGATGGCTAATCCTAAACGCCCTGATGCTGCCCTGAAAGACGGTGCTGTTGATGCGGTGGTAGCTGCTGACAA
The DNA here is from genome assembly GCF_002135195.1 of Acinetobacter terrae. NCBI lineage: Bacteria > Pseudomonadati > Pseudomonadota > Gammaproteobacteria > Moraxellales > Moraxellaceae > Acinetobacter > Acinetobacter terrae. The sequence goes on along the minus strand of NZ_NEGF01000006.1, from coordinate 173,574 downwards.
ACTTCAAGCAGCTGCAATTGACTTGGTAAAACAAGCGATTGCTGGTCGCCTTGACTGGAAAGCAAAACGTCAGGAAAAACTGGATCCAGTTAAACTTAGCCCAATCGAACAGATGATGGCGTTTAACTCATCTAAAGGCGTGGTTCTGGCTAAAGCAAACCCTGCTCAATACCCTGCGCCTAAACTTCTTCTTGATTCATTACAAGCAGGTGCAAGCCTTCCACGTAATGAAGCATTGAAAGTTGAAGCTGAAGGTTTTGCTAAAGCTGCGGTAACACCACAAGCGGGTGCATTGATTGGTTTATTCCTCAATGACCAGCTGGTGAAAAAAACTTCTAAGAAACATGAGAAAGGTGCGCATCCTGTAAACCAGGCGGCTGTTCTAGGCGCGGGTATCATGGGTGGCGGTATTGCTTACCAGGCGGCAAGCAAAGGCACACCAATCATCATGAAAGACATTGGTAACCCACAATTGGCGTTAGGGATGTCTGAAGCGAACAAATTGTTGACCAAACAAGTTGAACGCAAAAAAATGACTCCTGCGAAAATGGGTGAAACCCTTGCTCGCATCCGCCCGACTTTAAGCTTGGAAGAGTTTAAAGAAGTGGATATCGTGATTGAAGCGGTAACTGAAAATCCTAAGATCAAAGCTGCGGTTCTTGCGGACACTGAAAAATCAGTTCGTGAAAACACCATCATTGCATCAAATACTTCTACGATTTCAATCACGCGTTTAGCTGAAAGCTTACAACGTCCTGAAAACTTCGTGGGTATGCACTTCTTTAACCCAGTTCACATGATGCCTTTGGTTGAAGTGATCCGTGGTGAGAAAACTTCACCTGAAGCAATCGCGACCACTGTTGTTCTTGCTCAGAAAATGGGTAAAACACCAATCGTTGTAAATGACTGCCCGGGCTTCCTTGTGAACCGCGTATTGTTCCCTTACTTCGGCGCGTTTGACCTATTGCTTAAAGATGGTGCTGATTTCCAGCAAATCGACAAAGTGATGGAAAAATTCGGCTGGCCTATGGGCCCTGCTTACTTGATGGACGTTGTCGGTATCGACACGGGCGTTCACGGTGCAGAAGTAATGGCTGAAGGCTTCCCTGACCGTATGAAACCGGACTTCAAAGGTTCGATTCAAACTATGTATGAAGCAAAACGTTTGGGTCAAAAGAATGACGTTGGTTTCTACAAATACGAGTTAGACCGTAAAGGTAAGAAAGCGAAAAAAGTTGATCCTACAGCGTATGAATTGATTGCATCTGTAGTGACTGGCGAAAAACGTGAATTTGATGCGCAAGAAATCATTGACCGTATGATGCTGGCTTTCTGTAACGAAACTGTTCGTTGCCTGGAAGACAACATCGTAGCGACTGCATCAGAAGCAGACATGGCGATGATCATGGGTGTAGGTTTCCCTCCATTCCGTGGCGGTCCAGCACGTTACATCGACCAAACTGGTGTTGCTGAATACGTTGCGCTTTGCGACAAATATGCACACTTAGGTAAAGCCTATGAAGCGCCACAAATGTTGCGTGACATGGCTGCTAACAACAAAAAATTCTACGGTTAAGGAGCAACGTGAATGGCTACTTTAAATCCACGTGACGTTGTCATCGTTGATGGCGTACGTTCAGCAATGGGTAAAACCAAAAACGGTATGTTCCGCAATGTACGTGCTGACAGCTTATCTGCTGAATTAGTTCGCGCATTGGTTGCTCGTAACCAGTTTGATGTAAACGAAGTTGAAGACGTAATCTGGGGTTGTGTAAACCAGACTCTAGAACAAGGCATGAACATTGCGCGTAACATAGCATTGCTTGCTGACTTACCAAAAACTGTTGCAGGTCAAACTGTTAACCGTCTTTGTGGTTCATCTATGCAGTCTATTCATACTGCTGCGGCGCAAATTGCAACCAACCAAGGTGATATCTTCATCATTGGTGGTGTAGAGCATATGGGTCACGTAGGCATGATGCACGGCATCGACCTGAACCCTGAAGCGTCTAAGCACTATGCGAAAGCGTCTAACATGATGGGCTTAACTGCTGAAATGTTGGGTCGTATGAACGGCATTAGCCGTGAAGAACAGGATGCGTTTGGTGTGGAATCTCACCGCCGCGCTTGGGCTGCAACGCAAGAAGGTCGTTTCAAAAACGAAATTATTGGTGTTGAAGGTCACGACCAAAACGGTTTCAAAATCCTGTGCGACATCGACGAAGTGATTCGTCCAGATGCTAACCTTGAAGCGTTCCAGGCTTTACGTCCAGCATTTGATCCGAAAGGCGGTACGGTAACTGCTGCGACATCTTCAGCGTTGTCTGATGGTGCTTCTGCAATGTTGCTTATGTCTGCTGAACGTGCTCAAGCGCTTGGTCTTAAGCCACGTGCTGTAATCCGCTCTATGGCGGTTGCAGGTTGTGATGCAGCGATCATGGGTTACGGTCCTGTTCCTGCAACGCAAAAAGCGTTGAAACGTGCGGGCTTGTCAATTTCTGATATTCAAACTTTTGAATTGAACGAAGCGTTTGCTGCACAAGGTTTGTCGGTTCTTAAAGGCTTAGGCATTTATGACCAACAAGACCGTGTGAACTTGAACGGTGGTGCAATTGCCCTAGGTCACCCATTGGGTTGTTCTGGTGCGCGTATCACGACGACATTGCTTAACGTCATGGAGCAACAAGATACACAAATTGGTCTTGCAACGATGTGTATCGGTTTAGGTCAAGGTATCGCAACCATTATCGAACGTGTTTAATTTTTAGATACTTAGATAAAAAGAACCCCGCTTATTGCGGGGTTTTTTTATATTAATCGATCATATACACAAAGTAACCTTTTATAATTTGTAGTTTTCCAATAATCCTCAAAATTTTCTTTTAAATACGATTCTAATATCAGTAAATTTTGACGTTTAGGAGAATCAACTATATATAACGCTAAGTAATCCATTTTGACTGACTCTGAATATGAAGAATCTTCTAGAATAGAACTTATATCTTTCTTACTTAGTTCTTTTATTCTATAAGACTTTTTATAGCCGTTTGATACGCGTTTTGAAAAATCTTTAGCTTCCATAGTAAATAATTCTTTAAAATTTTTAGAGGAACTTTTACTAGGTTTAAAATTGGGATCAGCATTAATATATCTATTTATTGGTGTATAAATTGATTTTTTACATACTTCATCCAATGAATTTTCAAGAACAGATATTCTATCAAATGGAATATCATCGTATAGGGCATCAGATAAAATTATTTTAACATCTACTGCCTTTAGGCCTATATCACTATATCCTTTTTGTGCAACACCAAAACCGGCAACAAACTCAATATCATTACCAGACTTAATAATTTCCTCTATATCTGTAGAGCAGTATAATTTTTTCTCTGGTGATTCACCTTGAACAATTTCATAAAATTGTTCTCTAAAAATACGTAAAATATGAGCGGGAATCTTTCGTTCTTTACCCTGTAAAGCTAAATATACTTTAGAAAAATCATCCGTTTTAATCTGAGTTATAGGAATACTCTTACTTTCACCAAATGTAAAATGAGTATTAGAAATTGAATCCCGAGCACCATTTGCACGGTTTAAAAAAATTAAATTGTCAGCCAACTTTTGCTTATGCTCATCATTTGACATCATTTCTGATATTGAGCATAAAATTGATTTTATATTATCATCATGTAATGAGTAACCAATAAATATAACCGGATGCTCTAAAAAAATTGATAGAAGTTTGGCCGCTAAATATGGATTTTTCTTATGAAAATCATCATAGTCAGATTTAGTTAAAACTAAAGACTTCGTATCTGTACAACATCCATGAATTTTATATATTTCTGCTATTTTCTGAGGATTGGAAAACAGTAAGTTACTCTGCCCCACATAAACTTTGTAATTATCCTCAGTAAAAAGATTTTCTAATAACAAGTCCCAGTTTGTTGTAATAATTCCATCAATTACTGTCTTTGTAGAGGTAAGAACATCCAACTCTTCCTGCAATTTCTTTTCTTTCATATCAAATGATTGTAAATATTCACAAATATCATGTCGAAGTGGTGAAGATATATGGGGATACCATTGAGGTTGACTAGCTATCATTTCTGAATTTGATTGTGACCACCAATATTCAGAATAAGCTTCCGTCATTTTTTCTGCCGCTAAAGCTAGATCGTTATTACTTTCACTCACATATCGAATAAAACCTGATGGTAATTTTGAACCAAATCGATTTAATAACCCTTTCCAATCTTCTAGACCTAGATAACGTCTAGAAAAGCCAGAACCAACAAACAAAAAAGGTGCGGTAGGACTAGATTTTATTATTTCTTTCAAACTTTCTGTAATATCCACAAATGCCCCAAATTCATAAAAAAACCAATTAAATCATTATACTATTAAAAATTAGTACAATATTCACTCTTATTAACTTTCTTACAGCTTAAAAAACATATGTAATCCATCCGCAACATCATGTTATTACTTTGTAATTTTGGTTGAATAATCACTCAACCAAAACACTTACCAAGCAACCTGTAACCAAACGAATCCACAGAAAGCATAGTATTCACAACGCATTATTTTCAAAACATTTTTTTATAGAGTGATGACTATGAATACTATTAATACTGCTATGGCTATTGCTTTAGTTGCTGCAACCACTTCTGCTATGGCGACTACAACTGTAGAAGCAACTCCAGCTGCTAAAGTTACTGCTGCAAAAGCACAAGTAAAAGCAGATGCAGCTAAAACTGCGACTGCTGTTAAAAACACAGCTGTTGCGACTAAAGAAAAAACTGCTGCTGTTTCTAAAACTGCTGCTCAAAAAACTGTAGCTGCTAAAAATGCTGTTGTAGCAAAAACTACTGACGTGAAAGATGCGACTGTTGCTAAAACTGTAGCTGCTAAAAACGCTGTTGTAGCAAAAACTGCTGACGTGAAAGATGCAGTTGTAGAAAAAACTGCAGAAGTGAAAGATGCAACTGTTGCTCAAGTGACTGAAGCAAAAGACGCGACTGTTGAAAAAACTGCTGACGTAAAAGAAGCAACTGTTGAAAAAGCAGATGCTGCTAAAGCTGAAGTAAAAGCTGAGAAAAAATCATTCTTCTCTTGGTTTAAAAAATCTGCTGCTTAATCTGCTTTAACGCATTTTAGCCGTAAAAAAGGATGCCATTGATGAGCATCCTTTTTAGTGATAAAGAAAAATATTCTTATTTGAATACTGCCTAACTAGCGAATACCATTATTAGGGGTAGTTCTACGCTGTTGTTGCAACTCTCTGATTGCTTCATTTAGCGCGGTATTTTCCAAAACACCCAATGAAAGTTGCTCTCGAGCGATTTGCACAGTGGTTGCGTTACGGTCTATACCAAAATTCGCGAGTATAATATACAAGCCTTCTCTTGGATCAGCTGATTGCAAACCTTGTGCAATGGCCAAAACATATTGCTGCAATGCTAATGGCAAACTGTTTATATCTGGCATTGGTCCATCAGGCACAAGATCTATCGTCGCCACAATAGTGGGATCAACAACAAAATTTTGAGTATCCATCTGGATCTGCATAATTCGATGCTGCAAAGCTCTCACTTGTTGAGGATCTTCTTTATATTGAATTACGCTTGTGGTTTCAGCTCTTAACTCGGATTCTGTTAAGGGACTTAATCCAGGGGCATCAGCTATATCGGCAAAAGTAGAGGAAATGGAAAAACTTCCGGCAATCGCTACGATTGCGCAGGACAAATTTTTTAGGAGCTTCATGGCAGTTCTACTCAACAATGAATTGAAGTAAACAAACAACCGTCGATACCTGTAATTGTATAGCGTATGCGCCTTTCAGCCAGTTGCCCCAGACCAGTGGTCTTGCGGGACATTCTAACTTTCGTTAAAAAACCATCTCATTTCATATCTTAAAAAACATGAAATCTGCTGCTATAAAAAAGCTGTATGCTAGATCATGTTGCTATAAATCAGATTTTTATCTCCTCCTGCTTATGCTGCCCTACCGATATAAAACTTCTGCCACAATCGTTATTTTTCTCGCATTCCAACGCGTAAAAGTACAGGAAATGTTACATCTAAGTTTTCAGACACAGCTTGTAAAGCGTTTGAAATGAGTTGAAGCGGGTCATGATGGTGTTTTTCTTGATAATGCTTGAGCGCTGACCATGTTTTTAAATAGCTCAATAGTTGCTGTGGTGACCATTGATATTGCAAATGCATCTCTGGTACAGCCTGTTCATTAAAAGGAAACGGAATGCTTTGATACAACTCATCAATATAACGGCGCTCACTGTCCCAATAGTCGTTTAGAGTTTCAAAGTACAGCTGTTGAACCAAACTGTTAATCGCAGCATCCTGCACCTCAATAAGGCCATAACCAATGGCAGCAAACACACCTTGCGGTTTAAGCACCCGTTTGACTTCTTTATAAAATGCATTGAAGTCAAACCAGTGAATGGCTTGAGCCACCGTAACCAGATCAATGGATTGTGCAGGAATACTGGTCTGCTCGGCTGCTTGCACCTGATAGCTGACATTTTCAAAATAAGGCGCTTGCTGCAACTGTGCTTCACTGATATCTGTTGCGACTACATGATCGAAATACGGGGCTAATAATTGGGTGAATTGTCCAGACCCTGCTCCACAGTCCCATGCAAACGCTCGTTCCGGAACATGCTTTAAAATTTCTTTCACAATCTGGATGGAATAATTTGGACGGGCTTTTTTATAGCGCAGACTATGATTAGAAAAGAGGTCTTTCATTTAATTATTCTCAAAATATTCCTTAATTTAATCAATTATCTGATCAACTCTAAAACTGGTTTGGGCAATGGGATTGAGCTGATCATTCAACTGATAATATTTAACATCGTAAGTACCGGCTTTCCATCCATTAACTGGATTAAAGCTGACCCAGTTTTGCTCCCGATTAACGCTGACTCGCTGTGGCATAAAAAATAGTACCTCACCTGTAGACTGGTTACTCCAGCGTACAAAGACCTGCTCATTATTAGGTACTTTCCCCAAAGTATCAAAATGGGCAAATAACTGTTGTCCGGCATAAATCTGCCTCGGCAATACACCACCTGCCGAATATTGTTGCTGGGTCGTCACCGTGACTTTACCTGCCAAGACTTCATTCGGATCATTTTTTGCATCGACAAATTCATTGACCAGACGTTTGGCAAATGTATGCTTATTTTGAATACTGGATAAGTCATACCCCGGAAAAGACTGTTCCAGATATTTGTTGATCTGTTCAGTAGTCGCGCTATCTATAACTGAATTAACCTGTACTTTCTGTTTTTTTAGCTGCTGTTGTAATGCAAGACCATCTTCAGGTTGAGCCTGCGCTTTTTGCTGGATACGCTGAATAAAATTTTCCACAGCAATATCCTGACGTGGTTCAGGAACAGGCGGCATAGATTCAGGCTTGGATGGGGCCACAAAATAACCCAATCCAAAGCAGAGGATGCCAACCAGAAGCACCATAAAAAATTTCATAGCTTTTAATAACTATTAATTACAGGTGATGGTTTCAGTCAGGTTTCCGACCGTGATACTTAAACTTCCACGCGAAAATAATGTACCTGCACTCACTTGTTGTTTAGTCCAGTTAATGCCTGAAAGCAATCTCAACCCTTCTGAAGTACAAATTCCTGTCTGGGTATCATTGGTGAGTCTTAACACGCAGCCATCCGTTGTTACTCTATGTGTATTCGCTACGGGCTGAGCACATACCTGAGTTATCACAGGTGAAGATGATGACTGTAATTCACATGCGGAACAATCCTGACTCGTACCACCACAGGCATTGGCTGCTTTTTCACTGCGACAAACATAGGTTTGCGAACCGAAGGTAAATGTTTTTTCAAAAGAAGAGTTGAAGTTATCTCCAGTTCCACTACCACCACAGCCAGTCAGCAGGACAGATAATAAAGTGAATATTGAACATCCGATTCTTTTCATTTTTTATTCTCGAATTGTTATTGCGGTTATTTTATACGAAAAAAGTTCAGCCGAAAAAAATGCTGACAAAAAAAAACCTCAAACAATATTTGAGGTTTTTTCGAATATGGTGGCGAGACCCAGGATCGAACTGGGGACACACGGATTTTCAATCCGTTGCTCTACCTACTGAGCTATCACGCCGATGCGGTGTATTAAGCCGTATCTGTCATCAATAGTCAATATAATTCATCACATTTTTATTTGATCGAATATTTTTTACCCAAAAAAAATCCCTGATGGGATCAGGGATTGAAATCTTGAAATAGATTTTAAATATGGTGGCGAGACCCAGGATCGAACTGGGGACACACGGATTTTCAATCCGTTGCTCTACCTACTGAGCTATCACGCCGATGTCGCGTATTAAACAATTTAAGTGTTTTTCAGTCAAGCAGGTTTTATGCTTTTTGAAACAAACGTTTATTTTTACAGCAAATATCATGTTATTTGCTTATTTTTTATTTAAAACTCAATTCATTATTTAACCAGTACTATTTCTAGGCATAAAAAAACAGCGCAATGGCTGCTTTTTTATAATCTATTCAAGCTTAAATTTTTTCTAAATGCGCCAGGCAACGATGAATTGCCCCACATCCCGGTTCAAACGTCTTCACGCCTTTTTCTTCTTCCATGCGGCAGACTTCACTCACCAGCCTTTCCGCAACACCGCGTCCTCGGTTCGCAGGATGAACCACAACATTTTCCAAAACTCTACTTTCCCCTTGTCCAGTGCACCAAATCGCCCCAATCAACTTAGTATTAAATTCTGCTGTGTAAACTAAGGTATACTGAGCCAAGTTTTGCTCTAGTTGTTCAATGGCATCCTGCCCATCTCCAAATTCCGGGCTAGTGTCATACAGTCGCTCAAGCTGGCTGCGCACTTCGTCATTTTCTAGTGAAGTATAAGCATGTACGGTAATAGGCATTGATTAACCCTCCTGAGCAATCTAATATGCGATGATTTCGTCATCGCGAAAAATTTTTACATCATCATTTTTGACGTTTTTTGAGGAACGTGTCTATGACGCAACGTATCAGTGAAGTGGTAAGAAACACTAACGAAACCAAAATTCGAGTTCGGGTGAATCTTGATGGTACGGGTCAAGGCACCCTCAACACAGGTGTTCCATTTTTAGATCATATGATTGATCAAATCAAGCGACATGGCTTATTCGATATCGATATTCACTGTGATGGTGATCTGGATATCGATGATCATCATACCGTAGAAGACTGCGGGATCACACTCGGACAAGCATTTGCGCAAGCACTTGGCGACAAAAAAGGCTTAAAACGCTATGGTCATTTTTATGCACCACTGGATGAGTCTTTAAGTCGTGTAGTGGTCGATTTATCAGGTCGTCCGGGTTTGTTTATGGATATTCCATTTACACGTTCGATGATTGGTCGTTTTGATGTGGATTTATTCTCTGAATTTTTCCAAGGTTTTGTAAATCACGCCTTAATGACGCTGCACATTGACAACCTGAAAGGTAAAAACAGCCATCACCAAATCGAAAGCGTGTTTAAAGCATTTGCACGCGCTTTGCGTATGGCATGTGAAATCGATCCACGTGCAGAAAATACTGTTGCTTCAACCAAAGGTACTTTGTAATGACCCGTATTGCCCTTCTTGACTATGGCATGGGAAATTTACACTCTGCAGCCAAAGCCCTGGAGCATGTTGGCGCAACTGTAGATGTGACCAATGATCCCAAGCTGATTGCCCAAGCCGATAAAATCGTATTTCCCGGTGTAGGCGCAATGCGTGACTGTATGCAAGGCATGCATGAAGCAGGTATTGATGAAGTGGTACGCAATGCCGTATTCAACAAGCCTGTTCTTGCAATTTGTGTCGGCATGCAAGCGTTAATGCAGCACTCTGAAGAAAATGGCGGTACAGATGCGCTGGGTATTTTTGAAGGTGAAGTGAAGCATTTTCCAGAGATGGCGGGTTTAAAAGTTCCGCATATGGGCTGGAACCAAGTACATCAGGCAGACCCAAGCCATCCGATGTGGAAAGACATTGAACAGGATGCGCGTTTCTATTTCGTACATAGCTTCTATGTAGAACCGAAAGATGCTGCTCTGGTCGCTGCGACTTGTGATTACGGTTTAGAGTTCTGTACGGCGCTGCATAAAGAAAACTTGTTTGCTACGCAGTTCCATCCTGAAAAAAGCCATACTGCTGGTTTGCAATTGCTGAAAAACTTTGTGGAATGGAAAATCTAAGCATCCATTTTTAGATATTTAAAAAGCTCAACTCTGGTTGGGCTTTTTTATTGCCGCAAATTGCTTGGCTTATATAAATTTGACTGTTTTTTATTGATTCCAATTGCTATGATGATCAAGCAAATCATTATATTTAAACAATAATTAAACTTATGGGGAATAAAAGAATGAATCAAAAATATCAAACAAGTGAATCAGCCTTAAGCCCAAGTGGACGTTTTGGTCGCCTGTCTTATTTAGGCTGGAACATGCTGATGAGCTTTTCTATTCTGATCATCATTGGGATTATTGCTACTTTTTCACCTGACTTATTTACTAATCCTTCTGCCCTAACAGGATCGTCAATGGTTGCGGCTATTCTCATCGGGATCGCCTACATTGCCCTATTATATTTTAGTTTTGTTTTTACCATTCGCCGTCTGCATGACCGCAATCACATCGGTTGGTTATCCCTTTTAATCTTGGTGCCTGGAATAAATATCCTTTTTGTCCTTTACCTGATCTTTGCCAAAGGCGATGACAGAAGCAACCAATATGGCCCTCGACGTATAACCAAAGGCTGGGAAAAGATTTTAGGATGGATTTACGTGCTGATTTTCCCAATTGGCATTTTATCTGCGATTGCACTTCCAGCTTATCAAGATTACGTGACTCGCGCTCAACAGGCGGAGATGGAAAAGAGTATCCATCACGTGGATTAATCCTTTTAAATTCTGGATAAAGCTCATAATCAATGGGCTTTATTTTTGCCTAAACTCGGAAAAGCGATTAAGCTGAATTTAAAATAAATGACTGTATCGATTCATCATGGAAGAGCTTCTGCTTCAAACCTTACCGAGTAAAGAACAAATTTAGGAATTGCCTGTATTTCAGAATCTTCCAATGCAACACATTCATCTCATTAACAGCATTGAACAATGTCTTGTTCTTGAACAAGAGCTGAAAAGCTGTGCATTACTTGGTTTTGATACCGAATCCAAACCGACCTTTGCCAAAGGTGAAGTGTCAACCGGACCACATCTGATTCAATTGGCCAGTCAAAATAAAGCCTATTTATTTCAAATTAACCCTGAAATATTAGAATTTCTAAAGCCTGTTTTTGAAAATCGTGATCAAGTTAAAGTGGGCTTTGGTTTAAAGAATGATGCACATCTGTTTCGTAAAAAAGGCATTGAGCTGAATAGCGTGATTGAACTGTCTAAATGCTTCTCTACCTTTGGTTTCCCCAATCCTATGGGGCTGAAAAATGCCATGGCACTTTTATTTCAGCTGAATTTTCCTAAAAGTAAAAAAATCAGTACTTCCAACTGGGCACGCAAAATACTGACTCCACCCCAAATTCAATACGCAGCTGCTGATGCTTATGCACCTGTACTGGTCTTTGAAGAATTACTTCGTTTAGGCTTACTGCCTAAACATATCCCAAACACTTCATTAAAATTACGCATTCGCCCGAACAAAATAAAAGCTGAAACTGATGCTTAGAGATTTAGCAATACTTTGCTAAGATGGCACACAATGAATTTAACGAGATTAGGCAAGGAGCGAAAGCATGCTGATCATCCCTGCAATTGACCTGAAAGATGGCAAATGTGTACGTTTAAAACAAGGCCGTATGGAAGACGATACCGTATTTTCTGACGATCCAGTTGCAACTGCACAGCATTGGGTAAATGAAGGCGCGCGCCGCTTACATTTGGTTGATTTAAACGGTGCTTTTGCCGGTACGCCAATCCATAAACCTGTGGTTGAAGCGATTGCTAAAGCTCAACCTGAGCTGCCAATTCAAATTGGTGGCGGTATTCGCTCGTTTGAAACCATCGAACATTACTTGGATGCAGGCGTATCTTTTGTGATTATAGGGACTAAAGCAGTTCAAAATCCTGAGTTTGTTGAAGAAGCATGCAAGAAATTTGCGGGTCACATCATTGTCGGTATCGATGCCATGAATGGCATGGTGGCAACAGATGGCTGGGCAAATATCACTGATATAAAAGCGACTGACCTGGCAAAACGCTTTGCCGATGCAGGTGTATCGAGCATTGTTTATACTGACATCGCGCGTGATGGCATGATGCAAGGTGTCAACATCGAACAGACGGTCAATCTTGCAACCTATTCAGGTTTGCCTGTGATCGCGTCTGGTGGTGTAACCAACCTTGACGATGTTCGCAACTTAAAAGGCCAACCGGGCATTTTAGGCGCGATTACCGGTCGTGCAATCTATGAAGGCACACTGAATCTTCGTGAAGCGCAATCACTTTGGGATGATCAATCCATTTAATATGCTGATCCATCCTTAAGAGGTCTTCGGACCTCTTTTTTATTTCAATGAATTTTTCCTCTGTACAGACATGTCAAACGTTTCTTCCTGGTTTAAAACCAAAGCCCCGCAGCTTGCTTTAATTCTGATTACCATGATTTGGGGTGGCTCATTCCTCACTGTGCAATACGGTTTAAATTTTGCCAGTCCGATGTTTTTTGTTGGCTGTCGTTTTGCTGCAGCCATGCTGTTTGTCTGTCTTTTTTCCTGGAAAGATTTAAGCAGAATCAATCTGAAAGAAATTGCTGCAGGTGCGTTGATTGGCTTGGTGATCGCGATTGGCTATGGTACTCAGACCATTGGGCTACAAAGTATCAGCAGCAGTGAATCAGCTTTTTTAACGGCGCTGTATGTGCCTTTAGTGCCGATTTTATTGTGGTTGTTATTCCGTAAGACTCCACAAATCATGACTTGGTGTGGTGCGGCACTGGCATTTCTCGGTTTAGTGTTTTTGACTGGCAATAGCTTTGGTCAAATCCAGCTGAACTTTGGTCAAAGCATTACCATTCTCGGTTCAATCGCCATTGCCCTTGAAATTATTCTGATTGGTTTCTTTGCCGGTAAAGTCAATGTCCGCCGTGTGACCGTCATTCAGCTGGGTTTTGCCTCTCTTTTTGCTTTTTGCATGATGCCTATAGCTGATGAATCGTGGAATCCATCTTTTTCTTGGCCACTTATGACTATTCTCTGCGGACTGGGCTTAGCCAGTGCAGCCATTCAACTGGTCATGAACTGGGCACAGCGTGAAGTTGATCCGTCTCAAGCCGCAATTATCTATTCAGGTGAGCCGGTTTGGGCAGCGTTAATTGGACGAATAGCCGGTGAACGCTTACCTCTAGTTGCCATTTTAGGTGGTGTATTGGTAGTGCTGGGTGTGATTGTCAGTGAATGGAAACCGAATTTTTTAAAGAAGAATGAAAAGGTGAATCCTTAAGAGTTTAATTTTCCTCTCCCTAGCCCTCTCCCGCAGGGAGAGGGAACAAAATCGCTTAAAACGACACCATTTTCCCTGGATTAATCATTGCCCCTAGCCCATAAGCACTTTTCGCCATGGGGATCACCACAGGTGCCAATGCACGACCAAACAAAATATCTTTGTGTTGAATGCTGGTCAGCATATTGAAATCATCGGCTTTGCCACAAAAATCATCCGCGATGGCTTTACCAATACGCACCGTTTGTGCCACACCATGACCACTCCACCCCTGTACCGCATAAATGGGGAATTTATTGCCAAATTTACGGCTATCTGCTGCACCATTCATGGTTAAATCTGTTGTTCCACTCCAGACAAAATCAAGTTCTACATTTTGTAATTGTGGGAACACATGTTTAATCCGACCCAATAAATATTGATGGGTTTTTTCAGGACTCCAACAAGAACCTGTGCCCTCTCCGCCAAACAGTAAACGGTTTTTAGATACACCACGGTAGTAATCAATCTGGAATTGTGTGTCATACACAGGTGCATCGGTGGGTAGTAAATCTTTTAAATCGACTTCCAAAGGTGCTGTAGTACAAACATAGGTATAGAACGGAATCGTAGTTTGGTTATGTTCTTTTAAGAGTTTAAACGATGCATGATGCACGCCCATGACCACACTTTTACGTGCTTTAATCACACCACCTGAAGTGGTTACATAGATGCCATCTTCCCGTTCTTCAACAGAAAGCACTTCTGTTTGCTCATAGATTTTTCCGCCATTTTTACAGAAACCATAAACCAGGCCACGGTTTAAAGCCAGTGGATGAATATGTCCACCCAATGAATCGAACAAGCCGCCGCAGTAGTTGTCAGAATTAATATGCCCCATCAACTCATGTTTACCTATGACTTGGGTATGTGCCTCACCTAAGAATTTTCGCGCATCTGAACCTTGGGTTAAACCAACCAAGTGTCCTTCATGTACCGCAGCAGTAATATGTCCACGCTTACGTTGCATCTCTAACCCGTATTGATCCGCGATGGAATCGATTAAAGACATTGCTTCGGTTGAGGTGAAATGCCAGAGTTTTTTGGCATCTTCATAACTGAAATGCTCAATCATCTCGGAAGCTTCCCAACGGGCCAAGCCGGGAGTCAGTTGTCCGCCATTACGACCTGAAGCTGCGCTGCCAATCCTGTTTTTTTCCACCAGTACAGTGTCTATCCCCTGCTCGGATAAATGTAAGGCTGTGGAAGCACCTAACAAACCACCACCAATCACCACGACATCACATTCAATGTCGGCACTTAATGCATCAAACTGATGCCACTGTTCTAGTGAACTTTCATAGTAGTTCGCGGGGAAATCAAACTCACCACGTTTAGGATTGACCCAGTTCCACTCTTTACCACTTTGCTGATTACGGCTTAGTTTAAATTCAACATCTTCGACAAATACTGGCTTATTGATATTCATTTTGTTCACTCTCTATTTTCAATTTATGTTTAAACTTTGATTTAGTAGGCATTGCCAATCACAATATTTTGCTTTTTCAGTTTTTTATACAGGAAGATCAGCACACCGATAGACAGCCATGCGCAGCCAAAAAGAAGGGCTGATCGTTCCAGGTTGAACCATAAACACATAATCACTGCTACAGAGATCAGTGGTAAAATCAGATTCATAAATTTATTTTTAACGCCTGCACGTTGCTTCTCTAGCACATAGAACTTCATAAAAACCGAGAAGTTCACCGCGGTAAAGGCAATCAATGCGCCAAAACTAATCATGCTTACTACAGTAGCCAAATCGAGGGCAATTGCCATTAAGGAAATAAAGCCGATGGTGAGCACCGCATACAGTGGGGTGCCTAATTTACTGTGCAGTTGACCAAAAGTGCCTTTATGGAAAATGCCATCTTTCCCCATGATATGAATGAGACGAGATGCACTGGCATGGGTTGCCAGCCCTGAAGCAAAGGTATTCATGATTTGTGCACACAGGAATACCGCTTGGAATAATGCCCCACCGACATACAGCACGATTTCTGGTAATGCTTCATCTGGATTGTTAAAACGCACGTTACTCGGGAAATACAGCTGGATAAACCACGAAGCCGTAATGAAAATTGCTCCACCCATTAAAGTGGTCAAGATGACCGCACGCGGAATGGTGCGTTTCGGATCTTTGGTTTCATGTGACATAGTGGTCACGGCATCAAAACCCAAGAATGAAAAACACAGAATCGATGCACCAGCAATCAGTGGCAGAATCGAGGTATCGCCATTAAATAAAGGAGCAACCGTGAGCACATGCTCATAACCTTGTGCCGATCCCACACCTTGAATCACCAGATAAACAAACAGTCCCATCAACAACAGCGGCGCCAAGACAAAGATCAAACTGAGATTGGCTAAGATATTAATGCGGAAACAATTGATCAGCGTGACAAGTCCGGCAAACAAACTGACCCAAACCCAATACGGCACACTTGGAATCACCGCTTCCAGATAAATTCCTGCCAATAACGCATTCACTAAAGGCAGTAAAATATAATCCAGTAATGAACACCAACCGACAAAAAATCCTGCCTTTGCGCCACAAGATTCTGCGGTGTAAGTGTAGGCTGAACCTGATTTATCACTAATACGACTAAAACGTGCATAACTGAATGCGGTCAGCAACATGGCAGCCAAGGCTAAAATATAGGCCATTGGTACACGTCCATCCGTGATCCCTGAAACAATACCAAAAGTATCGAAGACCACCATCGGGGTCATATATGCGATACCAATAATGACCACTTGCCATAAAGACATTTTTTTGAAAGAAACTTGCGTTTTTTCCATGCATGTCACCTGAACATTATTTATTTGAGTTATTTGTTCATTTGCAATGACTATGCCATATAATAAAAATATAAATATTTAACTCAGGCGAAAGTAAATGCCAAAGTACAGTTTAGAAATTCGAAAGGCAGCTATTCAAATGTATAAAAAAACCGATTACAAGGTGGCAGTTTGCAAGGAATTCAACATCTCTCGCGTGACGCTTGATGCATGGATTAAGCTGGAAGAAGAAACAGGAGATTTACTCCAAAAACCAGCAAAAAACCGTGGTGCTCCTAGCCATATTAAAGACTGGAATGAATTTCAAGTATTTGTAAAAAATACAAAATTTCAAAATATCAGTGATTTAATTCCGCTCTTTGAACAGAAATTTGGTTACCCTGTTTCTTATGCTGTTTTGGTGCGTGCCATTCATGTTTTAGGGCTACGTCGCCGTCGTGGACGCTTCTATTCTTAATGAATCAATCAGCATTTATTTCGATTCATTTTCAATGATAAATTTATATATTTAAATGTACATAAAAGTAAGTTTAATTTATTAAAAACGTAAATTTAATATATTAAAAAGATAAGTTTAATTTATTAAAAATGTATACTTTATAAATTAAATAGGTAATGTACATTTTTACAAAGTGGCTAAATTTGAGCAGACATTAAATAAAGTGGTTCATTGCAGTGCAAAAAATTATAAGGCTCACAATTCACCAGGCCTAAAAAAGGCGGCATAAAGCCACCTTCAATATTGGGAATAAAGCGAGTTATTGATACATTGGCTCATTATCATTCAAGCGGATAATGCCTTTGATGGCACGATAGACAATCCAGATCCAGGAAATACCAATAACTGTGAGACAGAATGTGGTTGCAATAAGTGCCACACCTGCAAAAAGATCGGTATTTTCACCGGTAAAAAATAAGAAAAAGAACGGAATAAAAGCAATAATATTCCAGAATAAATACCACCAGAAGGTACGAATTTGCCAGGTAAAATGGCTTTCAAAAATAGAACCACGTACATCGCTGCGTTTGACATAGTTAATGATTAATGCAATGACCGCCAGTAAACCACCTGAAAAAATGGCAATAATATAAAGGACATAAAGAATTAAAGTCAGGGTACGATTAGAGTCTTTATCTATAGAATAATTCATTGTTATACCTTTTAAAGTAATCGTTCTCCTTTAAAATTTAATGACATTTAAAGGAGAAATCAGCCATAAAATCAAAAGAATGTTTAAGGCTATGGTACAAAAATAAATCTTTCTAAACGGTTGTTTTTGTGTTTTATGGCGCATTTTTTCCTGTGCCAGCCATGCTGTAGGCCAGCCCCCAAGAAAGGATAAAATATGTAAGGTTTGTTCAGGTACACGGCGATTGCCCAGCAGAGCTGCCTCTTTATCTTGGGCATACAACCAATAAGTCAGGGCATTAATGATACTGATAAATAACAACACCATTCCACTCAATAACCCCAATAGGGTGAAAACGGCCAAAGCCAGAATATAAGCCACACAGGCGATTTGCATGGGTTTTAATTTTTGTTGTTGTACATTTACATTTTTCGGTTTGGGCAATATTTTTTGTGTTTGCGATGCTTTGAGATACATCACCTGTTGCGCACGGAAACGTCCTTCCCCATCCAGTAATACTGTGTATTCCAGTGCACAACCGACAATTGGACGTGGGCCTTGACGAGCAAAGTCCTTAATGTGTAAAAACACGCGATCTTTTGAGGCATCATTCGGTTGAATAAAACCATAGCCTTTGTCATCAAACCATTCGACTAATCGCCCCTGATCGCGCATTTTTATTTCCTATTTTTAAGCAGTCACAAATTTTAGTCTCTCTACGAGCATATTACGCATCTCTTGTGGATTTTTCTGCAAAATATCATCTCCAGTACGTCCCTGTTGAGCATTTTTTTGTGCAACTTGTAAACGCATCAGCCAAAATCGAGCTGCTGCCATAGCCAAATATATCTCTAAGCAGGATTTTTCATCAGTCGTTAATGGACGTATGGTTTCATACGCCTCCAGAAACGCTTGTGCCTTAACTTCATTTAAATGCACGTCTGGATATTCGGTACAGAAGTCATTTAAAGTAATGGCGATATCAAACAGAAATTCATCTTTATTCAGTTCGTAAAAATCAAGAATACCTTTTAATTCATTCCCTTCAAACAAGGTATTGTCACGGAACAAGTCTGAATGAATAAAACCTTTAGGACGGTTGGGATAGACCGCAGTTAAAGCATCATAGAGACCGAGCACTTCACTCAATAAAATAGCATCCGCAGGATTTAAAGTCGGTTTTAATTCTTTAGCGACTTGTAACCAATAATCATGATTACGATATTCTGCCCGTTCTAAAGGAAAATCTTGTAATGCGATATGCATTTTCGCCTGGGCAATGGCAATTGCTTGTGCTTGTTCCACAGTCGATGGCATCGGGTGTTGACCCATCATGCGTGGTGCAATTTGAGCAGGCTTATTTTTTAGAGTATGAATAGCTTTACCCGCATAGTTTAACGGCACTGGTACTGCTAAACCATATTTGCCTAAATGCTCGAGTACTGGAACCAATTCCCCTGCGCCTTGCTCATCCATCTCTTCAAATATAGTGAGTACATACTGCGTAGCATTTTCACAAACTAAAAAATAGTTTGTATTCTGAATACCTCCTTGAATGGGAATCAGGTCAATCACCTCTAATCCATAAGGTGCTGCAAAAGCCTGAACTTCCTGTAAAGTCAAAGTGGTATAAACCGACATAGAAAACCTGCAAAAAAACTTACATAATTTTGATAGAATACCTTCTCCAACTACCAAGGTGTAGCACCTTCGTGGCGAAGTTTCATAATCGGCTGTTATTTTTGGAAAAAATTATGCTTGCTAAACGTATTATTCCTTGCCTTGACGTAGATAATGGTCGAGTGGTGAAAGGTGTGCAATTCCTTGATATTCGTGATGCAGGCGACCCGGTTGAAGTTGCGCGTCGCTATAATGAACAAGGTGCCGATGAAATTACCTTCTTAGACATTACTGCAACCTCGAGCGGCCGTGACACCACTTACCGTACTGTGGAACGTATGGCAGAAAGTGTATTCGTTCCCTTAACCGTGGGTGGCGGTGTGCGTAAAGTTGAAGATATTCGATCATTACTCAATGCGGGTGCAGATAAAGTCAGCATTAACTCCGCTGCAGTATTTAATCCGGAATTTGTACAAGAAGCATCGCAACGCTTTGGTGCACAATGTATTGTGGTCGCCATTGATGCGAAAAAAACCGGTGACAATAAATGGGAAATTTTCACTCACGGTGGTCGTAAACCGACCGGTATTGATGCCATTGAATGGGCAGTGAAAATGGCTGAATATGGCGCAGGTGAACTGCTGATTACCTCGATGGATGCTGATGGCACCAAATCGGGTTATGACCTCAAATTAATGCGTCAAATCAATGATCGCGTGAACATTCCTACCATTGCTTCGGGTGGTGTCGGCTGTTTACAACATTTAGCGGATGGTATTTTACTCGGCGGAGCAGATGCAGTTCTAGCAGCATCAATTTTCCACTTTGGTCAACATACCATTCCTGAAGCAAAACAATATCTAGCCGCACAAGGCATTGAAATGCGTCTCTAAAATTTTAATGCTTTGTCATGTACAAAAGAGTGTTGTTAAAACACTCTTTTTTATTTTAATGAGGCCATGATAAAAATTTCAGATAAAAAAAAGGAGTCTTAGAGACTCCCTATAAACCAAGAAAACTACAGCGCGTGGTTTCTTGTAACGTACAACATAAAGATATATACATTCACTCGGTCAAATTATGTTACAACTTAGTGATGCGGCAAATATAGAATAAAAAAGCAGTATAATATTGACCATCAATGCCAAAAATATTGACAATTTACGACATGACTTAAAAAGTCAGTATCGAGAGTCCATTTAAAATCAAAAGATTAGTTCAAACTCGCTAAAATTAAAAACCATAAACGCTCGATCCTTTATTTCTCGACCGATCATTGAGGCACTTTTTCTACCCATTTTGCAGGAAGATAAGTAGCTGCAACAAAATTTAATAACTTTGAAATAGGTTGTGGCAATGCGATGCCCAGCGGATTCTGTTCTTGCAAATCTTTCGACGAAATCACCCTGGTTCCGAGCACATAGTCAAACCAAGGTTTGGTCACACACCAGTTGGCATCCTGATTAGAATTCATATGATGATCATAATGCCAGGGAATTTTTTTCATTGCCCAGTCCGGCTCCAAATGCGCACGGCGGTGAATATAGTAATAATTACAGGCACTATAGACTGCGGCAAAAGCCATACCTTTCGAGACAGGATAAAACATTAAACTGGTGCTCGTCGCCACCACTGCCAGAGAAATGATTTCATTTTTAGTGCGCCAGTTTGAAATGCCTTCGACATAGCCATGGTCATGAAATGCAGTTTTTCGTACTTCACGATGATGCTCCCAATGCGATTTCATACTCTCTGGCACAGGGCTATAACGCGGCTTTCCACTTCGATGTGTACCGTGCAAAATATATTTATGTGCAATCCATTCAAAACCATTGGCCACCACTAATCCAACCAGAAAACCTTTCCACATATCGCTTCTCCATCAATTGTATTGAATATAGGCAATGAACTGTGCTAAATATTGACCATAACATAAAACTTCATTGACAAATTACGACAATAAAAAGATCAATATGCAACAATTTAAAGATTATACCGGCTCCGTTTATGGGGGACTTGGACATTTACTCTATGCCTATAGCCAGGCTAAAGGCATAACTATTTCTAAAAAACTGGAACAAGTTCAAAATCTGGAACGCTTTGACTTCAGTCTTTGGCGTGACTTACTGACGGATATGCAACAACATCGGCAAATTCCTGCATTAGGACTTGATATTGCCGAATTTGTACAACCCAAACATCTCGGTATCATTGCTTATATTGCGCTGTCCTGTAATACCTTGGGGGAAGTGTTACAACGTTATTATGATTTTCACCGCTTGATTTACGATGGCAGTGCTTTACATGTCAATATGCAGGGTAACTATTTAACGATTGGTTGGGGAGATATTCCCTTTCATATAACCACCCAACTCACCCATGAAATTTCTATCGCCTTGCTATTTCAGTTTCTGAAACACTTCATGGAATTTGATGATATTCACGTGCATGAAGTTCATTTCGTTCATCCGGCACCGAAAAATATCGCGCTCTATGAGCAATATTTCCGTTGTAAAGTTCGCTTTTCACAACCAGTTGCGCAAATTATTGTCCCTGTTTACGAGCTTGCCAAACCTTTTCAGCAAGGTGATCAAACCCTGCAACATCTGCTTATGCAGCAAGCTCAAGCGCTGCTGGACAAGCTTCCCAATTCCACCCAACTGGATCAACGTCTACAACAGGCAATTTTAACCGGCTTACAAAAAAACCTGTATCAAATCGAACCCATTGCCCAACAATTAAACATGTCAGTACGTCAGCTGCAACGCCATTTACAACAACAAGGCACAAGCTATCAACAGCGCATGCAAGAAGTTCGACATCTGCTGGCAGAACAATATTTAAAAGATCCACATTTAAGCCTGCAAGACATTGCTTTATTGCTGAGTTATTCTGAACAAAGTGCCTTCCAACGTGCTTTTAAACAATGGACTGGCTCTACACCACAACAATGGCGACAACAACAATATTGCTAAAATCGAATTCCAGTCATACAAGTGTCATGTCTATTCACCATGTTGGAATTGAGAAATGTTCAATTTCTCGATAAATATAAAATGTCACCTGAGATTATTAAAAAATTTATAAAAAATCTGGAGAATAAAATGAATAAATATCTCGCTGAATTGATTGGTACATTCTGGCTAGTGTTTGGTGGTTGTGGTAGCGCAGTAATTGCAGCAGCCTTTCCTGATTTGGGCATTGGCTTTGCCGGCGTGGCGTTGGCTTTTGGTTTGACCGTGCTGACAGGTGCCTATGCATTGGGTCATATTTCTGGCGGACACTTTAATCCTGCGGTCAGTATAGGCTTGTGGTTTGGCGGCCGTTTCGATGCCAAAGATCTGATCCCATATATTATTTCCCAAGTCGTTGGCGCGACTTTAGCGGCACTGGTTTTATATGTGATTGTACAAGGTCAAGCTGGTTTTGTCGGTACAGGCGGTTTTGCCAGCAATGGATTTGGTGAATTATCTCCGGGTAAATATTCAATGACCTCGGCTTTAATCATTGAAGTGGTACTCAGCGCTATTTTCCTGATTGTGATTATGGGCGCGACTGACAAACGCGCACCTGCAGGTTTTGCTCCTATTGCGATTGGTCTGGCTTTAACCCTGATCCATTTAATCAGTATTCCAGTGACCAATACCTCGGTTAATCCAGCACGGAGTACCGGTGTTGCCTTCTTTGCGCAAACAGCTGCATTAAGCCAGCTTTGGCTATTCTGGGTAGCTCCGATTTTTGGTGCCATTCTTGGCGCGCTAATTTATAAAGTGGTTGCATCCGAAAAAGACTAAAATATCATCCATAAAAAAAGCTCACATCAGGTGAGCTTTTTATGTTCCATGTGGAACATTTTGTTTTTATAGCTATTTATAAAAATGGATTTTCAATTTCCTGTTCATCTTGACGATCAATCTTTTCAGGCAAATTGGGTTCATTTTCTAGGGCACTGACCACATCATTCAAAAAGGCCTGTAAAGCCTTGGCAGCTTGCAAGCCAGCCTGATCTTTAGTTAGCTGTAAATTGCCATAAATACTGACACAATCTTCTTGGTTTTCTAAAGTGAGGTCGTGGATAGCATGCGATTCGGTACCATTTACAAAAGGCTTGAACATTGTATTCTCACTGATCTTTGTTGTTATTTAAAAAGTAGGATGATTTTTATCATCCTACCTAAAAAAGGCTTATTTCAACAACTGTAAAATGTACTGTAAAAGTCCTTCAATCAATTGTTTAACAATTGCATCTTGGGTATTTGGATCGATCGTTGGTGCCGCACTCTTGTTCTCACCCGATTGTGTAGGCGTAGCGGTTGAAGACGATTTTACCGAGGATGATTTGAACTGTTTCTGCAAAGCGCTAAGCGCATCTGCACTGACTTCTTCAGCACACTGGCTTTCTGCATCCCAATGTGAATAGGCAATTTTCTGCGTCGCTTTGACCGCACTTGCCTTTAATGGCAAATTGTAAGTATTGCGCTTTTGATCTTCTGTTAACTGAGGAAAAATATTAATCCCAGTGAGGTCTTCCAACGCACATATACTGATCACATGAACTTTTGGTGCAGTAGCTTTCAGGGTATTGTCAGCATAGTACACACCTGCAGCCCCTGTTTTTGGCATATATATGGCTTTGTAGGTCGCTGTTGGAACAATTACACCTTTACCAATCGTTTTGAGTTTTTTAGCTGAGTACACCGGCCCCGTTACAATATATACATCCTGTTTCTGCCTGGTCACAATCGCACGTGTGGCTTCTTCCAGCTCACGCCAGACCTGCTGATTATTTTTAGGCGCTTGCGGCACCATATTGGCTAGAGAGAAACTGTCATACTGCGCAGCTTTATTAGGCATGTCTGCATTCGGCGCCATATGTCCGCGGTCATAACCTGATGCTTTATAATCCGCTAATGTCGCCTGATGTTCCACTTTAACTTTGGTTTCTTCATGAAAACTGTCTTCACGCGGAATTTTTTGACTGAGACGTTGTGGAGTCAAGGCTTCTGCAACCCACAAAGGCGTTTTAGACACCCCTGAATACATTACATTGAAACCATTAAAACACAGCGGATAAGTATTTTTATTGAGACTTTCTTTTGTTAAATAAGGTGGAACATCACGATAAAATTGATCTAAACAAGCCGAATTTGATGAAGATGGCAATGAAACAAATTGCTGGATTTTTTCTTGTCCAAACGCAATCGCAAAACTACTGGTCGCGACCAAACCTAAAATAATTTTTAAACTATTTTGATTTAAAAGTTGAACCCAAGATTTACTGGTTTTACGTTTCTTAATTGCCATTTCTAGATAAACACTCATTTTCCACGAGCTTAACAAGCAGTGAAAATGAAGTATATGTAGCGAAAGTTGTTTGTTTAACATTTAGGCAAAACATGGTTAACAAAAGCACAGTTGTTGTAACAGTATGTCTCATTTTCTAAAGCTTTTATAAAGACTCTTAATGGCTTTACGTATGTTTGATTGAAAAACCGATCCTAATTATGACAAGGTAAAAATACGCAAGATTCGGAATTATTATTTCTACGGAGTATTTTATGCATTCGAAGCTTTTAGGTTTAAGTCTCGTGACAGGACTAATGAGTGCAACTGCATTCGCAGAACCCGCAATTCAACCTGGCGATTCTTTAGAAAGTTTATCTAAAGTTAAAGTGACTACTACCGTGAATGGTCAAGCAGGTTCAAT
Organism: Acinetobacter terrae; assembly: GCF_002135195.1. NCBI lineage: Bacteria > Pseudomonadati > Pseudomonadota > Gammaproteobacteria > Moraxellales > Moraxellaceae > Acinetobacter > Acinetobacter terrae. The sequence goes on along the minus strand of NZ_NEGF01000006.1, from coordinate 148,765 downwards.
TCAAGATTTAGTGACAAGTGGTCAAATCCGTATTGTCGATGCAAGCCAAATCGCTGCTGAACCGACTCAAGCTGGATTTGAGGCCCAACAAGTACAAACCAATTCAGCTGCAGATGCATCACAAGCCGCCCCACAAGCTGCGGATATGAATACAACAGCACAAACTGTTGAAGCATCACCAGAGCAAGCAAATAATCCTGCTATTGAGCAAACAGCTCAAGCTGCACCTGAAAGTGCGGACCCAATGCAACCCAATGCTGAATTAGCTGCGCAACAAGCTGAACAAGTGATGGATCAACAAGCTGCGGCTGCACAAGCGCCAGTGAATGATGCTGATGAAAATGTAGCTGCTGCCTCAATGACTTCATCTTCTGCTGATGCACCCGTGAATGCTGCGGATATGTCGCAAATAGATGGAACTAATGAAGCTGCCGCTGCAGCACCGGTGAATACTGCTGAAACAAATGAAGCATTTGCTGCTACACCTGAAGCTATGCAGCCAAATGATGCTGTACAAGCAGCACCAGAAGCTGATGTTACAGATGCGCCAGTGAATGCCTCTCCAGAAGCTCCGGCTGCAGAACAAACAGAGAACTAATCACCCTCTCGTTTTCAGGGCTTTCATCCTCCAAATAAAAAACCAAGGATTTTCCACCTTGGTTTTTTATTGTCTGTAATTTCTGGCCGTTAAATTTCGATTTGACTGCCCAGCTCCACCACACGATTGGGTGGAATCTGATAAAAATCGCTGACTGGACTGGTATTGCGTTGCATGGAAATAAACAGTTTTTCACGCCACGGAGACAAGCCATCTCCGACTGTATGAATCAGTCGATCACGTGAAATAAAGAAGCTCATTTGCATCATGTCGAAGTCAAAACCTAACTGTTGATAGGCCTGTTCCAGTGCCTCTGGAATATTGGGCTGATCTTTAAAACCGTAATACACTGAAATACGATAGAAACGATCATCCAGTTTCTCGACTTTAGTCCGCTCTTCTTCGGCCACATAAGGAATATCACGGGTGATGACCGTCACCATAATATTCAACTCATGCAGTACCTTGTTATGCTTAATGTTATGCAACATGGCATGCGGCACAATATTTGGCGTACCTGTCAGGAATACTGCAGCACCCGGAACAAAGTGTGTTTCCGCGCTCATGCTAATACTTTTGATGAACAGATCAATCGGTAATGCATCTCTTTCCAAACGTGCAAGTACAATTTCTCGGCCTGCTTTCCAGGTCATCAAAATGGTATAAACCACTGCACCAATCAAAATTGGTACCCAACCACCGGAAATAATTTTTAATGAAGTTGATGCCACAAAAACAAAATCAATCAGCAAAAAGGGTACGGCAAATAACAACACTTTCCACACTGGCCAACGCCAGAAACCATAGGCTAGGAACGAAATTAAAATCGTCCCGCACAGCATGGTCATGGTAACGGCAACCCCATATGCACTGGCGAGGTTGGCACTATTTTCAAACAATAAAATCAGGATAACCACCGAAATGAATAACACCCAATTGATGAACGGCAAATAGATTTGACCTTGTTCAACATCCGAGGTGTGATGCACGGTTAAGCGCGGCAAATAGCGCAGTTGAATCGCCTGATTGGTCATTGAGAACACGCCCGTAATGACCGCTTGTGATGCAATGACTGCCGCAGCAGTTGCTAAACCAATCATGGGGAATAAAGCCCAGTCGGGAACCAGCATATAGAATGGATTGGCAATTGCATCTGGGTTACGGAGCAACAGTGCCCCCTGTCCTGCATAGTTAAACAGTAGAGAAGGTAAAACAATAATGAACCAGGCGAGGCGTATCGGTAAGCGACCAAAATGCCCCATATCGGCATATAAGGCTTCGCCACCGGTCATAGTCAGAATGACTGCACCCATGGTCAGGAAAGCCACATAGGGTTGATGGACAATGAAGTTAAAAGCCCAATGCGGACTCACCATGGTTAATACAAATGGCGTTTGGATAATACTCCACACACCCAGTGCACCAATGGATAAAAACCAAACCATGGTTAAGGGACCAAAATATTTCCCCATGGTCGCCGTACCATGCCGTTGTACTAGAAATAATCCGGCCAAAATACCAATCGCTAAAGGCATTAACCATTGGTTAAACATGGGCGTGGCGATACTCAAGCCTTCAATGGCTGACAAGACAGAAATTGCCGGGGTAATGATGCCATCGCCAAAGAACAGCGATGCACCAATAAAGCCTAAAGCAATCAGATAAATCTTTTTGTTCTCGGCAATACGTGAGGTCCGCAGGTTCAATGCCAATAACGACATAATCCCGCCTTCACCATTATTGTCCGCACGCATAATGATGGTGACGTATTTGAAACTAATCGTCAGCATCATGCACCAAAAAATCAGTGATAAAATTCCAAGCACTGATGCTTCAGTAATAGCGAGATGGGCGGTGAGGAAACATTGTCGAAGGGCATACAATGGACTGGTACCAATGTCTCCGAATACAACCCCAAGCGCTGCGAGGGTAATCACAGGCAAGGCGGCTTTCTTTGCAGTACTTTGCATATTTTGTCTTCGTTTGTAGACACAATTTTTTCGCCATCATATCACCGAGATAAAACTTTTGCTTTAAATCAATTGTTTCAACTTGGCAGAGTTGCTTTTTTTGGTTATCATCGCGGCGCAATGGTGAGGTGTCCGAGTGGCTTAAGGAGCACGCCTGGAAAGTGTGTATACGTTTGCGCGTATCGAGGGTTCGAATCCCTCTCTCACCGCCAGAATTTGAAAAAGACCTAAATCGAACGATTTAGGTCTTTTTTTATTGCTTATAAAATCGCTTAAAACCCTACTTGATTCATTTATTTTCAAAATTTTTATGCATAACTATAAATAATTTTTTAATCTTCTTATTTAGAATTTCGAATCAACTGACAATAAAAATAACAATTTAAAAAATTATCATAAAGCTGCAATATTCTGCTGATAATAATCGTATTACAGCACCTTTAATCGAATCATAAAATTACATTCAACATATAAAAAACTGCTATTCGGGAGTAAGCATGAATACCAGCCTTAATTATGTAAAACAGATCAAGAATGCGAAACGTGGCGGTTATACCCCAACCATTGCCAAAGATATTAATAAACATAAAGTTCAGAAAGCCATACGTTTAATTGAACAATGGAGAAAGCTCGCAGATGAACTCAAGCCACAAATGCAAATCGACATGGCTTTAACATTAGAAGAATGTGCTGAAGATTTAGATCAAATTTTAAGGAAGAAATAATACTGCTAAATATGAATGCAATTCAATCGCTCATTTTTTGGCTTGCGTTTTTAACAAAATTCGCTATTATTCATCCCACGTTGCCGGCATAGCTCAGTTGGTAGAGCAACTGACTTGTAATCAGTAGGTCCACAGTTCGAATCCGTGTGCCGGCACCATTTTATACTTAGCCTCGCTTTTTAGTGAGGCTTTGTTGTTTCTGGGCTTTCGCTTTTCAAAGAATATCTAAAATGTTAGTGCTTATTATTTTTTCGCGCTGATTTGCACATACTTGACCAAACCATCGACGTAAAGCTTGTGACATAACTTTGCTGTCATGCGAATTTTAAATGCATCCAAGCCTATAGTTTGTTGTGGCAATTGCTGCAATTTATGAAAATAATTTGCAAAACCCTGCAAAACGGCTTCAGATAAATCACGGATTTCAATCTCCGCAAAATCATAAGTCTGCAAGGTGTGCTTCAGGACTGATTCCCTCATTAAATTATCCAGATTCACATCCGCTGCTTTTAACAACCACTGATACTTTTGTTTTTGGAATGAATTTAAATTTAGCCATTGTTCAGACAACATTAGATAATGAAAACCCAGTCTGCCCTTTGAATTTAAAACACTCCCCACTGAATCGAGAAATGAATTCAAATTTGAGTGATAGGCCGCATCGATACATAACACCACATCAAAGTCAGATTTGAACTGAATCTGTTTTAAATTTAAAAAAGAGTGTTGGTGAATCGCAGCAAGTTGAGGAAGATGTTTTTGAATTTGAATCACACAACTGGCTTGTAATTCCACAGCTTCAATGTGTTGAACATGATAATGCTGCTGCCAATGAACCAGACTTGCGCCCTGCCCACAGCCTAAATCGAGCAAGCTGTCATTTGAAGTTAAATGGACTGCTTGCGCCAACCGATCTGCCAATTGACGACAAGCGTCGGGATAGGATGACGTTGCATCATCCCAATAACCCAAATTACTCCAAGCGAGTTCAGCATCATCCCCTAACTGTTTTGCATTAATTGCATACTTATGTTGTGAAAATTGCTGTTGGATTGCTTGAAGCCATTTCATGTATTAGTAGCCGAGTTGTGGGGCAACCTCAACTTTAGGTTTTAATCCCACAAACGGCAATGGGGCACCCAAAATTTCTGCAATATTCATTGCTGAAGTCACTGCCGATTCTAAAAGTGGCAAACCATCACAAGACCAAGAACCACAATAGAACACTTTACGGTTTAGATCTTTATGACGTTGTTGCAGCTCTTTATTTAAAGCTACTGTTTGTGAGTCCACCACAGCACGAGTTAATGTAACGCTGGAAATGACTTTTTTAGGATCAATGTCAGTCACCGGTTGCCAGGTTTGGAACACTGGCGTTTTACCGACCAGACTTGGCTCAACCGAATTCAACCACACGGTGAACTGTTGACGGGTAAATTTACGATCCATCATATAACTGAGTACTGCCCAATCTTTACGCTTGGGTGGCATCACAGTTTGATCGGTGTGAATCACCAATTGACCCTTTTCAAATCTGAATTTCTTTAACAGCGCAATATCATCTGCAAATTGTTCATTATTTAAAAAGGTTTCAATTTTATTGGTCGGTGTTGCCACAATGACACGATCAAAAATGCGTTGCTCACCCAATGCATTCTCAACTAAAACACCATTTTCGTGTTCTTTAACCTGGGTAATGGCAGAGCTATTATGAATTTCAATGCCTTCAATCAGCTTGTCTACCAATGCCGGCGTGCCACCTTGAATACGTAATAAAGCATCGCCATCTGTCAATTGACGCAAGAACGTCAATAAAGGTTTTGCAGGCCATTCGCCAATGGTTTTTGGGTTACAGGTACAAATGGTATAAAGCACCGGCATCACTGCGCCATGCCAGAATACTTCTTCAATATCATTATTATTGATAAATTCAGCCAGAGTAATATCTTGATTCTTTGATCTGAAGAATCTGGCGATGGCAGCTTTCAGTTGCAGCATGCCTTTTACCAAGCGCCAGCCGTATTGTTGAAGCCCTTTACGGTTGTTAATAATCGGAAAGTTACCAATACGACTACGGGTGGTCGTTAACCAGGTTTCCGTGCGATCTTCAAACAACCAGCTGCATGCCATATAGGTACGGACAGGGAAAGTAGGTATACCTAAATACGTCGCCAAACTGAGGGTGTTTTTCCACAAATGAGGGTTCATTACACGCAAGGGTGCATCAATTAAGCCGCCTTCAAATTCAATGCTATGGCTATCCATACCACGTCCAGGCAATGCTTCAAAAATAGTTATGCTATGCCCTGCATCTTTAAGAATTCTGGCGGTAGCTAGCCCAGCCATGCCACTACCAATAACTGCAATATCCAAAATTATTATCCGTCAGTTACATATAAGATTCTTGAAATTATGAACCAAGCGAGATTAAAAGGCGGTATTAAAATATTCCAGAATATGTTCTTTTAACAAAAGTCATCATCAAGGATACCAGAAAGATTTTTACATTTATTTACATAGAAAAAATCTAAAATAAATATAAGAAAATATTGAAATTTTTCCTAATAAACCATAAAAGTCCTTTAAAAAAGCATATATATATTAACCAATATTATAACGATCGTTTTACAAAAGTATAAAATACCACTATGATGCATCACATAATAACTTGACCACCAGATTCACTTTTAATACCCCATAACTATGCAAATGCTGTAAAAACAACAAAATTTATTTCGCAAAAAGCCCCTAAAAATTTAGGGGCTTCTTTATTTCTTGAATGACCAATGAATGGCTAAAATTAACTGGCAACCGGGATCTCACCAAACTTGCCGTTATTAAAGTCATTAAAGGCTTGAACGATTTCATCTTTGGTATTCATCACAAAGGGACCATAGCCCTGAATTGGCTCATTCAAAGGCTGTCCGCTGAGCACCAAGAATTTACTATCTTTCATCGCTTGCAGTTGAATATCGGCTTCACCATCTTGAGCAAACAGGACAATGGAACTGTCTTGAACATGCTGCGTTCCATTCAACTGCATTTCACCGGATAGCACCACAACCAGTACATTGTGATCGACAGGTACATGAATGTGATGCACATGTTCTGCTTTCAACTCACCATCCCATACGTTCACAGGACTATAAGTAGAAGCAGGACCGCTATGTTCTGCTTGATCCTCTATATAGCGACCGGCAATCACGCGGAGATGTCCTGCACCCTTTTCAAGCTCAATCACAGGAATCTCTTGTGCTTCAATGGCCTGATATTTAGGTGCAGTCATTTTGTCTGCTGCAGGCAAGTTGACCCAAAGCTGCACCATTTCAAACAAGCCACCATTCTTGGCGAATTCTTCAGAGTGAAACTCTTCATGCACTAAACCTGCACCCGCAGTCATCCACTGCACATCACCCGTTTTAATCTGGCCGCCGCCCCCTGCTGAATCTTTGTGAGTCACCCCACCTTGATAAGCCAGCGTCACCGTTTCAAAACCACGATGTGGATGAGAACCGACGCCATGCTGCTGCGTGGTTGGGCTAAAATGGTACGGTGCTGCATAGTCCAAGAGTAAAAATGGACTAATTGCCTGCCCTAAACGATCGTAGGAAAACAGGTTTTTAACTGGAAAGCCATCACCCACCCAATGCATGTTCTGGTTACGGTAAATGCCAATAATTTTTTTCATTTCAAAGCTCCTATCACTAGGAAATAATATGGATTTATCTTAAAACTTTTAAAGTAGCCAGCCTAGCGCATGAGCAATATACAGCGTCCTGACAATAGGATAATTCAATTTTTTACGCTCAAAAAGAATACAAAAAATAGATCATTTCTATCAATATTCTGAGGCTACTCATCCTATGATGAGGTTTCCGTTCTTAACGCGCTTCAAGTTTTTCACTGGAGGTCATAACGAAAATACGCAGAAGCTGAGGTCAGCGTTTTATGCTCACCCCATCAGCCTCTATGATGATTAAAAAAAGAGGAATACAAAAATGGGTAAACCCTACATTCGTTTAGATAAAGATAATGCAGCAGTTTTATTGGTCGATCATCAAACTGGATTACTTTCATTGGTTCGTGATATTGATCCCGATAAATTTAAAAACATTGTTTTAGGACTAGCTGCATTAGCTCAATATTTTAATCTTCCGACCATTTTAACCACCAGTTTTGAAGAAGGTCCGAATGGTCCTTTGGTTCCTGAACTGAAAGAAATGTTCCCAGATGCACCTTATATTGCGCGTCCAGGCCAAATTAATGCCTGGGACAATGAAGACTTCGTCAAAGCAGTCAAAGCCACAGGTAAAAAACAACTTATTATTGCCGGAGTTGTGACCGAAGTCTGTGTGGCATTTCCTGCACTTTCAGCGCTTGAAGAAGACTTTGAGGTGTTCGTGATCACCGATGCTTCCGGTACATTTAACCCTTTAACCCGTGATTCGGCATGGAATCGTATGTCCAATGCCGGTGCACAATTGATGACCTGGTTCGGTGCAGCCTGTGAATTACATCGCGACTGGCGTAATGATGTGGAAGGTTTGGGCGCATTGTTCTCGAATCACATTCCTGATTATCGTAACCTGATCAACAGCTACAACCAACATTCATCGCAAAAATAAGCTTATGCTCTTTTTCATGAAGCGATCTCTAGATCGCTTTTTATTTTGCTATTCTGCCACGCCATTCACTATATGTTTTTCAGCTAGAATAAAGCCTTTTTTGCGCTGTTTTGAGAATGATTTATTCATTCATTTGATGATGATGATTAATTTCCCTGGTGGTGAAACACGGCGGATTTAGTGCAACAATTGAAGCCAGCAATATCATCAAATCAAATTTCAAGCCAATGAAGATTCGAGTCTGATTGTCCGTGATGTGATTAAAACTACGCATTGTTTGGTCGCAAGTCCAGAATTGCTACAAGGACGAGAAATCCGGCATTTTACAGAATTGCACGAATTTCCAAGTGTGATTCTGGGCATTCAAAAATCACAATATTATTGGCATTTAAAAAATCGTGAGCATGATGAAGTGATTAATATTCCTTTACAGCCACGGATTAAAAGCAATGATCTTGCCGGGGTCTACTATGCCATGCGTGATGGTTTAGGCATTGCCGATTTGCCTTATATAACGGTTGAAGAAGACATCAAACAAGGCCAACTGATTCATGTCTTACCTGAGTGGTGCTCAAATTTAGGCACTGTGCAATTGGTCTATGCTTCGAGTAAAGGGCAACGTCTGGTGATGGAAAAACTGATTGATTATCTGGTCGAAGGTTTAAGAGATTTAGCCCAAGATCATTTGGGTTATGCACTTTGAATTAACAGATGAAGCAGATAAAAAATCCAGGAACAAAGTCCTGGATTTTTTTGGGGAGATGATCTCAATTTGAGATTAGATTTTACCAATTAAGTCGATTGAAGGAGCAAGTGTTGCATCACCTTCTTTCCATTTTGCTGGGCAAACTTCACCTGGGTGTGCATAAACATATTGCGCGGCTTTTACTTTACGAAGAAGCTCTTGCGCATCACGACCAATACCCCCGGCATTGATTTCGATAATCTGGATTTTACCTTCAGGATCAATCACAAAAGTACCGCGGTCTGCCAAGCCTTCAGACTCAATTAGAACTTCAAAATTTTTCGCCAAAGTCCACGTTGGGTCGCCAATCATTGCATATTGGATTTTTTTGATTTCATCTGAGCTGTCATGCCAAGCTTTATGCGTGAAATGGGTATCAGTCGATACTGAATAAATCTCAACGCCCATTCTTTGGAATTCAGCATAGTTATCAGCCAAATCACCAAGTTCTGTTGGACAAACAAAAGTGAAGTCTGCAGGATAGAAAAATACCACTGACCATTTTCCAATCATGTCTTTTTCAGACACTTCAATGAATTCACCATTTTTATAAGCGGTTGCGTTGAATGGTTTTACTTCAGTATTAATTAAACTCATGAGATATTCCTCTAGCTCGTTTCTGGGATTGCTTATCTTGTGAAGCTAGAATACGAAAGTTTCTCAAATAGGTAAAACCGTACTTTTTTATAAAAACAATCGAAAAAATAGATTAAATATTTCTATCGAGTTTGTAAAAGCAATTGTTTTAGGCAATAAAAAACCCTTTGCTGTTACAAAGGGTTTTGGATGATGAGTTGCCGTTTTAGATCAAGTTAAAACGGTAAATCATCATCTAAATCAGCAGGTGCAGCGACAGGCGCAGCTGGTGCAGATTGCGGTGCTTTCGGCTGGAAAGCAGACGGATTATTGTTTGCATAACCGCCTTGCTGGTTGTTATTAAAACCACTAGCTTGATTATTGCCATAACCGCCTTGGTTATTGCTATTGTTATTATTGTTGTTATAACCGCCGCCTTGGTTGTTGTTGAAACGTGGTTGGTTATAACCCGCGTTGTCACCACCTGCAGCTTGCTCACCTTGCTGACGGTTGCCGCTATCTAGCATTTGCATTTGTTCACCACGAATTTCTGTGGTGTAGCGTTCCTGACCGCTTTGGTCTGTCCACTGACGCGTACGCAATGAACCTTCGATATAAACTTTAGAACCCTTGCGTAGATATTGCTGTGCAATTTCACCTAAGCGGTTATGCAACACAATACGATGCCATTCAGTTTGCTCTTTACGCTCACCGGTATTTTTATCAGTCCACGAATCGCTGGTTGCAATTGAAAACTGAGTAAGAGAACCACCATTCGGAAAAGTTTTGGTTTCAGGATCTTTACCTAAAGTTCCGACTAAAATTACTTTATTAACACCACGCATCAGACGTACACTTCCTATCTATTTCTATATTTTACTTTATAAGAGTTATGCTTAAATGGCTACATCTTTACCTAACAACTGCGTTAAATCTTGTCGCGCAGCTTCATTTATAAGCTGCTTATCAATTTTAACATAAGCAAATTGCTGATCAGACATCACCACAACCTCTTCAATACCACGAATTGCCAAAAGTTGAGAAGTCCACTCATCCGTTTGTTTCGTCTCGGGTAAACGCAAGACCAAGGACGAAAGATAACGCGGCTGAGCCAGACTAAAGCTGATCAATAACCAGACAATAGCGATCCCGGTTAAGATGCTCCAACCCATGGCAGTATTATTTAGTAACAATAATTGACCACCAATCATGCCACCAAAAAATGCCCCTAAAAACTGACTACTGGCATTCACACCCATCGCTGTGGCTTTAGACTGAATCGGTGCAGACTTGGATAACCACGAAGGTAACAAGGCTTCCATCACGTTAAAGGCGATAAAGAAAAATCCTAAACCTGCCAATAAGATATATTTTGATTCATAGCCAAAAATCAGTACCAGTAAACCCAGAATAATCCCGCCAATCGCGGTCAGGAAAATGCCGCGCATTTTGCGATACTTTTCCGCGAAAATAATGCTTGGAAAAGCAAAAAACAGGCTAATGATCAATAATGGCAAATACACTAAACCATGACTGGCCAATGGAATATCTGCAAACTGAATCAGTTGCGATGGCATATAAATAAACATCGCAGTCAGCAATAAATGCAGCGTAAACACTGAAACATGCAAGCGGTTTAAATCGCCCATTTTCAGCACTTGTTTCAGTTGTGCCAGATAACCTTGCTGATAATTTTTATGATGACGGGTCACTTTAGGAACCAGCAGCAACATCGAAATTGCCGCCAAGCCCATAACGGTAGTCACCCAGAACAATCCGGAAATGCCGACCAAACTGGTGAGCCAAGGTCCGAGACTAAACGCGACCATAAAGGACACACCTATACTCATCCCCATCACGGCCATGGCTTTGCTGCGCTGTTCTTCCCGAGTGACATCTGCCAATAGCGCCATCACTACTGCAGAAACCGCACCACCACCGGCAATCGCACGACCGATGATCACGCCATAAATGGTTTCAGACATCGCAGCAATTGCACCACCTAGCGCAAACAGGATTAAACCTAAAACCACCAAAGGCTTACGGCTGAAACGGTCAGCCAGCAAGCTAAACGGAATTTGTAAAATGGCCTGGGTCAAACCATACACACCAACCGCCAAACCAATCAGCGCAGGCGTTGCCCCCTGATATGACTGCCCTGCCACGGAAAATACAGGAATAATCATGAACAAGCCCAACATACGCAGGGCAAAAATACTGCTTAAGGCAAAGGTTGAACGACGTTCTAAAGCATTCATCATATCAATAAGCTTGGTTTTATGAGTTTAATTTCGATGGGCTATCCTACAACATTCATGTTATGGATGTTGATTTATTCAAAGATCAGCCATCATAAAAAAGGGCACATTTTCATGCGCCCCTATTGTAACCGTTTTTCTTAAAAAACAATTAACCGATCCGTTCTTGACGCTTGCTATATTGAATGGATGCAATGACTGCCCAGACAATAAATGCCACACCAATCAAACCGGTCACAACTTCAGGTACGTGTAGACCCGTGCCGCTCGCCAGCATAATAAATGCCAAAGCACCAATGGCGTAGTGCGCGCCATGCTCAAGGAAAATATAAGCATCTAATGTGCCTTTTTCGACCAGATAAATCGTCATTGAACGCACGAACATTGCACCAATGGCAAGACCCAGCATAATGATCACAACGTCAGATGTAATCGCAAATGCACCGATGACACCATCAAAACTGAACGATGCATCAAGTACTTCAAGGTAAAGAAAACCACCAAAACCGGCTTTAATCACACCTGTAGATGCACCACTGGCATCATGTGCCACAGCATTGCCCTGTTCATCAATTTCAGGTTCACCGCCTAACAAGTGACTCAGTACTTGAACCCCAATGTAAATGACGATCCCCCAGATTCCTGCCATGGTCACAGCTAAACGCGCAGTTTCCTCTACATTTGCTGCCATGATCAGCAAGCCAACCAGTGAAAGGAATACTGACATTGCAGGTACGTTGGCTAGGTTAGACAAACGTGCTTCAAGCCATCTAAACCAGTGAGTATCTTTTTCGCTATCCAGGAAGAAATTCAGGAACACGAGCAACAGGAATGAGCCACCAAATGCTGCAATTTCAGCATGATGTGCCATCAACTTCTCTGAATAAAGAATAGGATCATTGATCGCCATTTTCACGACTTCAAGCATGCCCATGTCCGCAGTGACTGCAACAATCACAATCGGGAACACCAAACGCATGCCAAATACAGCAATAACAATACCGACGGTTAAGAAAATCATTTTCCAGAAATGATCCCAACCGCGCAGTACCGAGGCATTCACCACGGCATTATCGAAAGAAAGTGATACTTCCATGACGGCCAGAATGGCAGTAATGGTTAACGCCGTGAACATGGTCTTTAAACCTGCTTCCGGGCCATGCGTAAAGCCCCAATATGCAGATATAGCCAGACACACGATCGTAAAAATGATTGAGAAACCAAAATGTTTCATCATGATAGATCGACCTATGAACAAATATGTATAGAGAGTAAATTCGGTAAAACTTAAAAAAGAACTTAAGATTTTATGTGCACAATTATGACGACTTTTTGATATTAATCCAAAATTCTTCGTATGATTTTTTTTGAAGACAAATATACTATTTATCCGGCTTGATATCTTAGCGCGGAAACTCTTGTTATAGTCCTGCCTTCTGTAAATTCTTCTTTTATTATCGACAGGATGATGACATGAGCTTTTCTCAAGATGTATGGCAGCGAAATTTGGCTTTATATCAAAAAACTTTAGCCCTGCCATTTAACCAAGAGCTTGCACAAGGCACTTTGAGCAAAGACGTTTTTAGTCATTATGTGATTCAAGATGCGCATTATTTACTGGCTTATGGTCGATCACTTGCAGTCTGTGCTGCCAAAGCCTTTGAAGCTGATGACGTAATCCAATTTGCTGAAGCAGCCAGAATTGCCATTGTGGTTGAACGCAGTCTGCATGATGGTTTTATGCAGGAATTTGATATCACCAAAAAAGAATTTGAATCCACTCCACTCACCTTGGCTTGTCATCATTACACCTCGTTTTTAACCGCAACGGCATGGTCTGAAAGCTATCCGGTGGTATTGGCTGCTTTACTGCCATGTTTCTGGATTTATGCAGAAGTGGGTAAAGATATTGTTGATAATTCAATACCGAATAATCCATACCAAGCTTGGGTCGATACCTATTCAGGTGAAGAATTCAATGAGGCTGTACGTAATGTGATTGCCACGGTTGATAAAGTCGCTGCACGTTGTGATGCCGATACCCTTGAGAAAATGCATAATGCCTATACCACTGCTGCCAAACTGGAATGGTTGTTTTGGGATAGTGCTTATGATCAAAGACAGTGGTTGGGTTTGGATCAGTAATAAATAATAAAAAATGAATTTCTCCCTTCTACTGTTAATAGGCAAGATTTCTTCACCAAGATTACTTTAATACTCCCTTCTTGCGAAGCAGCGCTTCTCAACTTAAAAAAGGGGGGCTAAATTTAAAAAGCTCCTCCCTTTTTTAAAGGTGAGGAGTCTCAAAATATATTTTGAGTCTGCAAGGGGAGGGATTGTTTTTACTGCTGAAACATCTGCCATCCATAAATCAGCACTGCCGCAGCCACAATCCAACAAAGTGTCGCAACACCCAAACACGACCACATCGACATTTTGGTTGCCAGCACATACACCATCAACAGATAAATAAAATATGGAATAAGTGACCATAAACCAAATAATGCGGTTTTACGCAAAGCTTCTGCACCCTGCTGTTGCGACACAATCACATGTGCAATCAAGGCAAAGGTCGGAAATAACGGCACCAATCCTGCAATATAAAATGCCTTGCTTTTAGAAAGTATCGAAATCAGCAATACCACTGCAGCACCCAATATACATTTCAAAAATAAAGACAACATATCCACAAATCCAGCAGGCAACCGTTTTAAGAAATGAATTCTATGCCAATCCTTATACCTAGAATACATTCACCACAATTAAGGCAATCAATGCGGGTACAGCCTGAATATAAATAATCTTTTTACTGGCGGTAATGCCTCCATAGATTCCGGCAACCAAAACACAGCCTAAAAAGAACTTGGCAAGTGCTGTGGCATAAGCTTCTGGTGCAAACAGTGACCAAATCAATCCTGCTGCCAGAAAACCATTATATAAACCCTGATTTTGCGCTAAAACTTTGGTCAATTTTGCCTTTTCTGCATTGTTGCCAAAGGCTTTCATTCCAATCGGTTTATCCCACAGAAACATTTCAAGAACCAAGAAATAAACATGCAGTAATGCAATCAGTGTGATTAAAATTTTGGCAATCATTGTTTTCATTTCCCTTTTTATTTTCATGCTATTGTGCTGTGATTTTGCTTTTTTAGCGACATCTTCTGCAACACGATTCACATTAAAAGTAGCTTATTCAGACTTGTGACTATCGTGAAAGCTCGCTACAGTCTTCTAAACTTTAACTAAATACATTCAGCCGACATAATATGTCGTTAAAAAACGATTTTATTCAGCTTGAACAAAATTAAATCGCTATCATATATAACCTTCAATTTGCACATTACCGAGATGTTTTATGAGCCAAAGTCATATCCGTATTCGAGGCGCACGTACCCATAACTTAAAAAATGTGTCACTCGATATTCCACGCGACAAATTCGTGGTCATTACGGGACTCTCAGGCTCAGGTAAATCTTCCTTAGCTTTTGACACTTTATATGCTGAAGGTCAGCGCCGTTATGTGGAATCGCTTTCTGCCTATGCTCGCCAGTTCCTTTCACAAATGGAAAAACCAGAAGTCGATTCTATTGAAGGTTTAAGCCCTGCTATTGCAATTGAACAGAAATCAACCAGCCACAACCCACGTTCAACTGTGGGAACAATCACGGAAATTTACGACTATTTACGTCTTTTATATGCCCGTGTCGGAACACCGTATTGTCCTGAACATGACCTGCCAATGGTGGCACAAACTATTTCAGAAATGGTTGATGCAGTTAAAAACTTAGAGGAAGGCACTGCTTTAATGCTGCTTGCACCGGTGGTGCGTGAGCGTAAAGGTGAATACACCAACCTGTTTGAACAACTGCAAAGCCAAGGTTTTGTCCGTGCCCGTGTGGATGGTGAAATTGTCGAAATTGACACTCCACCCGAACTGGATAAAAAGAAAAAACACACCATTGAAGTGGTGGTGGATCGCTTTAAAGTCCGTGATGACTTAGGCAACCGTATTGCAGAATCTTTCGAAACTGCGCTGCGTTTAGGTGGTGACATCGCGATTTTATCGTGGATGAAAGGCGAACAAGCGGATCGTGTGTTCTCGGCAAAGCATTCCTGCCCTGAATGTGACCGTGCCGTTGCCGAACTCGAACCACGTTTGTTCTCGTTCAACAATCCATTTGGTGCCTGCCCTGCCTGTGATGGTTTAGGTACACGCAGCCATTTTAGTACTGAAAAACTGATTCCAAACAGTGAAGTATCATTAAGCCAAGGCGCCATTCGTGGTTGGGACAGACAGCGTCCGTATTACTACAGCATGATTGAAAAAGTCGCAGCGCATTTTGGCTTTTCTTTGGATACGCCGTGGAATGAACTGGATGCCGATACCAAAAAGAAATTCCTTTACGGGACGGGCAAAGACAAAGTTGATTTAAGCTATATCGATGAGCGTGGTCGTCAGCATAAACGTGTGCAACCTTTTGAAGGCATTTTGCCGCATTTAGAGCGTCGCTACCGTGAAACTGAATCGAATTATGTCCGTGACGATTTAGCACAGTATTTATCCAATGCTGCATGTGATGCCTGTGGTGGTTCACGTCTGAATGAAATTTCACGTAACGTCCGAGTCAAAGACAAAACCATTGCTCAAATTACCAAGATGTCGATTGGTGATGCTGAAAGTTATTATCAGGACTTACAGCTTGAAGGTGCCAAAGGTGAAATTGCCGACAAGATTTTTAAAGAAATCCGTGAGCGTTTGCACTTCCTGGTTTCTGTCGGCTTAAACTATTTAAGTCTTTCGCGTTCTGCCGAAACCCTATCTGGTGGTGAAGCGCAGCGTATTCGTTTGGCTTCGCAAATTGGTGCGGGCTTGATGGGTGTGATGTACGTACTGGATGAACCGTCGATTGGTTTGCATCAACGTGATAATGACCGTCTGCTTGAAACTTTAGTTCGCTTACGTGACCTAGGTAATACAGTTTTAGTGGTCGAACATGATGAAGATGCAATTCGTGCTGCAGATCATATTATTGATATTGGGCCGGGTGCCGGTGTGCATGGCGGTCATATCATTGCTGAAGGTACTTATGACGAAATTTTGGCGAATCCCGAATCGCTCACTGGACAATATTTATCTGGAAAGTTAAAAATCAAAGTACCGGAAGTTCGTACGCAACCACCAAAACCTGAAGAAAAAATCAAGTTGATGGGTGCGGCAGGTCATAACTTGCAGAATGTCGATTTAACCATTCCTTTAGGTATTATGACTTGTGTGACGGGCGTTTCGGGTTCGGGTAAATCTACACTGATTAACCGTACCCTTTTACCACTTGCCGCAACGCAATTGAATGGTGCGACCACTTTAACTGCTGAAAAATTTGATTCAATTGATGGTTTACAATTCCTCGATAAAGTCGTGGATATTGACCAAAGTCCAATTGGACGTACTCCACGTTCTAACCCTGCGACTTATACAGGTTTGTTTACCCCGATTCGTGAATTGTTTGCGCAAACCCCTGAAGCCAAAGCACGTGGTTATGCAGCGGGTCGTTTCTCGTTTAACGTGAAAGGTGGACGTTGTGAAGCCTGCGAAGGCGATGGCATGATTAAAGTGGCGATGCACTTCCTGCCCGATATGTATGTGCCTTGCGATGCCTGTCATGGCGACCGTTATAACCGCGAAACTTTAGAAGTCGGTTATAAAGGCAAAAACATTTCCGATGTTTTAGGCATGACTGTTGAAGATGCAATGCATTTCTTCGAAGCTATTCCAGTGATTCACCGTCGTCTGGAAACTTTGACCCAAGTCGGTTTGGGTTATATCCGTTTAGGTCAATCTGCGACAACCCTTTCAGGTGGTGAAGCACAACGTGTGAAATTGGCACGTGAGTTGGCGAAGCGTGATACGGGTAAAACCTTATATATCCTGGATGAACCGACGACTGGTCTGCATTTCCATGACATTGCAAAACTGTTAGATATTTTGCATCAGCTCCGCGATAAGGGTAATACCATTGTGGTGATTGAGCACAATCTGGATGTGATTAAAACAGCCGACTGGGTGATTGACCTTGGTCCTGAAGGTGGTGCCGGTGGCGGTATGATTATTGCCGAAGGTACGCCTGAGGAAATGGCAAAATCTAAAGTTTCACATACTGCGAAGTTCTTGAAGCCGCTGTTGAAATAATTCTCTATTTCAACTAAATACATGATAAAACGGTGATTCATTCACCGTTTTTATTTATTCCAATAATGATAAATCACGCTCAACTACAAGATAGAATTAATCCAAGTGCATCAAAAGATGAAGACTGGAACTCCACCTCCACTGATACCGCTTATCAAATCGATAGAGCAAGAATTATTCACTCTGCATCATTCAGAAGGTTACAGGCTAAAACTCAAATTCTTGGGATAGGTGATAGTGATTTTTATAGAACTCGATTAACTCATTCAATGGAAGTTGCGCAACTTGGTTTTGGAATCATTGAGAGTCTGAAAACGAAATACCGAGATGATCGTGAAATGCTTGAATTAATCCCCTCACAAAATGCAATTGAAAGTATATGCCTCGCTCATGATATTGGGCATCCTGCTTTCGGGCATGGTGGTGAGATAGCATTGAATTATAGTATGAGAAATGATGGTGGTTTTGAAGGCAATGGACAAACCTTACGGATTGTTTCTAAGTTGGCAGAATATACGCCTGAAAATGGAATGAACCTTACAAGACGAACCCTATTAGGGCTCATTAAATACCCTGCACCATATAGTGGTTTTAATAAAAAATATCCTGAGATTGAAAATAAAAATATTTTAGAAGTTCCCCTATCTCTTTCCGAATTTCATCCCCCAAAATGTATTTTAGATTCAGAACTAGAAATTTTAGATTGGTGCTTGGATATTTTTACCCAAAAGGATAAAGAAAATTTCAAAAAAATTGGTCCTAAAAAAACTTTATATAAATCATTTGATTCAACCATAATGGAGCTTGCTGATGATATTTCATATGGTATTCATGATTTAGAAGATGCTGTCGCTCTCCGTCTTGTCACATTTAGACAATGGAATACTCTAGTTGTACAGAAATTAAAATTACTGAATATTAAATTGAATGATGATATTCATGAAATTTCAGAGTTATTATTTGGAATCAATAACAAAGAAAGAAAAACATGCTATTAGCAAATTAATTAGATATTTTTTGAAAAATGTCATTATTGAGAAACGGAATGTTTTTGAAAATCCACTACTCGATTGCAAAGCTACTTTAGAAGATGATGACCATCTACAAGCATTAGAAATTATTAAAGATTTTGTAGTGGATAATGTAATTAAACAACCTGAAATTCAAATTCTTGATTACAAAGGGCAAGAAATCGTAATTAAACTGTTTGAAATATTATCTTCTAATGCAAAAAACCTTCTACCTAAATCAACTTATGACCAATATGAAAAAGCAGCAAATAAAAACAGAGTTATCTGCGATTATATTTCTGGTATGACTGATGCCTATGCTTCACGTCTATATCACAAACTATTTACACCTAATATGGGATCTGTTTTTGATAGACTCTAAATAGCTCTATTATGATGCAGACTTGATTTATTTTTATTAAAATTAAGTCTGCACATCATCTAATTCCATCACCCTGCTACTGCATTTTTTCCATTTTCTTTGGCTTGAAACAAGGACTTGTCGGCTTTTTCCAGTAATGCCATCCATGATGCTGCACCAACAGCAACACCTGCACTCACAGAAATCTGAATATTTTGATTGATCTCAGCAATGTAGAGTTCAGAGCTGCCAATCTCTTTAAGAATTTTATTCGCAACAACCCAAGCATCCTGAAAATCAGCCTGTTCAATTAATACCAAAAATTCATCACCACCATAACGCACGATCAAATCTGAAGTACGCACACAAAATTGTAATTTTTCCGCGACTAGCCTAATAACTTCATCACCGACAATATGCCCGAAAGTATCATTTACTTGTTTAAAATCATCAATATCAAAAATAATTAGCGCTGTTTGAGTAAATTTTTCAGGTTTCTTTTCCAGATACTTAATGTATTCATCCAAAGCCAAACGGTTGGATACACCAGTCAAACTATCAGTATTGGCAATATTTCTGAGTTGGAATTCTAAAGCATCGCGTTGCTGTAGCACGCATTTCAACTTTTTAATTGCCTGTAACAATGTTACCGGATCATTTGATAATTCATCAAATTCACTATCTGCAACTTTATGCTGTGCCAAACGAAGAATTGCATTTTTGGCTTTAAGTAAAGGTTTAAATACCCCATTTCGCGCATAAATCATGGTAAAACATGCGGTAACCAGACAAATTATTGCAACCAATAACGTTATGATAAATTGTTGTTGTGCTTGATTTTTCTCGTTTTGAGCAACACTAACACTGTAATCTAAAATATAGGTTTGCAAATTCACCACTGTGACAAATTTATCGACCATAGCCTCTGTCAATTGCGTACCGGTTAATGAATAACGCTGATGATGCAAACTTTCATTAATTAAACCCGCAACAATTGGAATGCCTTTGTCTAAAAACTGTGTTTTTACTTTTTGATGCAAAGCTAAATATTCGGGGGTTTTACCTTGTTCAGGTTGTATGGTATTGACCAAGCCCCATAAATAATTTGCCTGATGTTGAGTCTGTAATGATCGAGCCAGATTATCTTCAGGTATTTTTTCTGCAAAAGTGACGGAGGCAATGACATTCGATGCAATTCGCCCTGCCTGGTCGCGTAAATCTGCCAGAATTAAAATGAGGGTGTAGGACTCAGAAGCAGATGTCCCCTTACCTACCGAGTGCACCAATACATTTTTTAAAATTTCATGACAACTATCCCATGCCGTGAACATTTTCTTAATCGCATCATCAAGCTGTTTTGAAGTACGTTCAGATCGGGGCAAAGCAGCATACGCATCTACAGCTTGACGACCTTGCTGTAAAGTGACTTTTAAATTGGAAGATAAGCTTCGTACCTGAGCAGAAAAGCCCGCTGCATTTAAAATCTGTATGGTCTGATCAATCTGTATATCGACTTCTTTTCGATGCGCTTGCAGCTCTTGTAGATTTTCAGCTAATTCATCAGCAGTACTCGACATCACCTTATTCGCAGGTGCTCTCTCGCGTGAAACTTTATTGGCTAAATCGGCAACTGCACGTAGCGCAGAAATTTCAGTTAAGGCTCTATCTGCTTTTTTATAACTCTGATAACTACTGACAATTAAAGGAACAGAAAGAAAAAGCAGTGAGAAGATAATGATGATCATCGACAAAAAAAGCCGTTGACTAATATGTTCCGAACGTAATTTATACATGGATTCAGTACGCCCCACACAAAAACAACTGGCCAATCATCATCATATTTCGTTTATAATACAATCGTATATATTACATTATTTCCATACTACTAATTCTTTCTTATCAACCGTTTATCTTATTTTTTATAAAAAATTATTATTAATACCACTCTCTAATGAAGATAAAAGAATAAACCAAGTTTATTCAAAACATCTAAACTCAATTGCTTGCACTCCCTCACCTCATCAGCATCATGCATTTCCACCCCACTCAAAAACTTCAGTCGTATGTACTTTATGATGTTGCAAGCTAATTAAGGCATTTAACATTTTAAAAGTTGAAGCAGGAATATAGGAATGTCTGGCATGGATTAAAGCATTTCCATAATGATTGAACTGATGACTATCGTAAGTAATAAAGACTGCTTGTTTATTTATTTGATTCAACAGCATTGCAATATCTTCTGATCGTGCTGATATTATTTCTGAGACGGGTTTCATCATGGCTTGATTAGAATTCTGTTCGCTCGCCATCTGACAAGCACTTCATTTCATCAAGACCATTAAGCAACTTAAGTAATACAATCCTTGTTTCATCTCAAAATCTCGAAAGCATTAATCTTCTATCTTTATTAAGTCCTATTAGCTCATTTTGTATGAATTACGCATAGCTAAAAAAAATTTATAACAGGTGTAAGAAAATATTTACACCTGCCACAAATAAGTGCATAATGCACCGCATTAGGGCAAGTCAAAATCATTCCTCAGCAGGATTTTTGATTTTTCCGAGATTTTTGGCTAAAAAACCCCAGTTTTCACAGGAAACTGGGGTTTTTTATTACTAAATTTATGATATGAAATAAAACTCATATTGATAATGCTTTATATTGGTGCATAAACATTCTAAAATAATTCAAAATACACATTTTTTAAAATATTCCGCTTTGTAATAGATCTTTAATGAAAAACTAAAAATTAATATTCTTTTAGTTTTAATACTGCACTGATACTTGGATATTTTCTTTATTAAATATGAGAACTTAGTCAGAGCACACTTATTTCAGGCAAAAAAAAGCCCAACCTTGGGGAAAGTTGGGCATATAAAAACAAAACTTGTTTATGGAGAATCAGATCATCATCACACTATTTCAATGTAACATGACTTGATAGATAGATTATGATAAAAATCACCAAACAAGTAAAGCCTATCAAAGTAGTAAGGTTTAACCTGAATCACAATAAATATATAAAGATGTGAAATACATCACATATTAAAGATTGGAATGTTTATATTTTAAACAAAAAAATATCCGTTATAAGTCATCTTTATTGTTTTAACTCATAAAATATTACAAATATGACAATTTGTTCACGCTATACCAACATAGATAAATTACTTCTTTACAATTAACAAATAAAAATTAACCTAATTTTACATTGTAAAAACCTCCTCACTTACTTTCGTTAATTCTAAGCAGGGTAAGTTGCTTTAATGCACATAATCTTTTGTTATTAAGAAAGTTTTTTAATTTTATAGGCATTAAGTTGATTGTGGACTTATCCACGTTACGTGATGTTTATAGTAATATTTCAACCAAATAATGTCTTTTTACTTCATTGACTTAATGTTTTGTTACAATACAATGCCTACTGTTTAATCAATTTTTAACAGAACAGGTAATTATTATGAAAAAACTTGGTTTAGCCACTGCTTTATTATTAGCCATGACCGGTGCTCAAGCTTACCAATTCGAAGTACAAGGTCAATCTGAGTACGTTGATAACACAGCAAATGACAAAAACTTTACTGGTGCTGTACAAGGTACTTACTACCTTAAAAATGTTGATTCTTCAAAAGGTCCATTGGCTGAAGCAGCTTTCTTGAACCAAGCGTCTAACGTGTCTGTAGCTTATAACTATGGCGAATATGATGAAGCTGGTTTAGACATCGTTTCTCACACTTATGGTGCTAAAGCTGAAGCGTATCTTCCAACTAAAGTAGTCCCTGTATATGCTAGTGCTTCTTATAATCACACAATTAACGACAGCAAAAACAATGTAGAAAAAGATGATCAAGGTGATCGTTATGCAGTAGAACTTGGTGCGGTAGTTGCGCCTAACTTCTTAGTTGCTTTAGGTTATACTAGCGTTGTTGACCAAATTTCTTATGATGCTTTTGGTATCGTAAGCAATGGTGTTGCTAAAGCTGGTTTAGAATCTGACACAATTGGTCAAGACCAAGATGCAATCACTGCTCGTACTAAATACGTAGGTGCAATCGACGGTACGAACATGTCTATCGGCTTCGAAACTAATATGTTATTCGCTGAATACAAGGCTTACGGTTTCAAAACTGATTTGTTCTTAAATCCACAATTAAGTGTTGGCGCTTCTTATGCTGAAGCTCGTATTTCTGGTAACAATAACCCTAAAGCTTGGGGAGCGAACGTAAACTACTTCATCACTCCTGCTGTTGCTGTTGGTGCTAACTACGTGAATGCTAACGCTGAAAACGGTTCAAACCGCGATACAGAAACTGTTGGCTTAAACGCTAAATTCCGCTTCTAATTTCTAATTAGAAAAAGAATTCAAAAAGGGCTCTATTGAGTCCTTTTTTATTGTCTAGCTTTATTCAAATATAAAGCCATTATTCTCATGAGTCACTCTACTCTTATTTATTATCGCCATCCCGATTGGGTAAATGTGCAATATATTGTAGGGCGATTAAACGCGAAACAATCAGTGCTAAGTACATGACACCAAAAAACATTTGTAGCACTGCCAATACACGTGCAGGTGCACTCATCGGCATTAAATCAGACAATCCCGTTGCCGACTGTAAACTAAAACTTAAAAACAATAAATCCAGCCACGTTTGTAAACCTGTCATATTTGGATTGTAAAAACTACCCGGCACCAAGAGCTGGCATATGTTATATAAAAAGGCAAAACCCCAAGCAAGCAGCGTAAATACCGCCCCCGCAGCGAATAGTTCATCTCGGGTTAAATAACGGTCTTCGAACATATAACGCAATAACCCATATGCGGCACTAAAATAGGCTGCGGCCTCAAAACCATGCGCCATCACTTGAAGCATCGGATGATCTAAGCCCAATAAAATCAGTGAAGAAAAAATTACTGCCCCACCGACAAAACTCAGTCCTAAAATGGTAAACATCGGTGTTTGTCGAATGACTTTGGCGATTACCAGTAAAACCAAGACCCCTAAAAGCCAGGTCAGAGTCCGATAGGTCATACTGTAACTGCCTGCCACAGATAATATTAAAATGAAAAATTGCAATAAGATCAGCCATGCTGAAGGTAATAAGCGGAAAATTTTCCAAACATCAATAAAGGCCTGCATTCATACCTCCAAGACATTGCTGTTTTTATTTATCATGCTGTTTTCTTTATTTTTCATCTGATTAACTTAGCATGAATTAACCACCATACCAGTGACACATTTGTATGAAAATCTATATAAAAATCACCAAAAAAATCATTAACAAATGCTCCAGAATTAAATTTAAAGAATGAAATTCTCCAAGATGAAATTCAAAATCAGCTTCAAATAAATCGATTAAATTTAAAAAAATATTTTATCAATCATACATATCTTGAATATCAGACAATAAAAAAGTCCCTGAAGGGACTTTTTTATGGGTTCAATTTTGAGTCTTAGTGATCAGATGCACCTGATGCGCCAATACCTGTCATTGAACGAACATACTGTGCGTCAAATGCCTTACGCTCTGCTTGTGCACGTGCTGAATTATCAGTCACAGAGAACAACCAGCAGCAGAAGAATGACAATGGCATAGCGAAGATCGCAGGACCATTAAATGGATTGATTGGCGTATCAGAGATGCCTAATGTATCCACCCAAACTGCTTTAGACAGCACAATCAACAGCACTGCAAGAGATAGCCCCACTACGCCACCAATAACCGCACCGCGCGTGGTTAAGCCTTTCCAGAACATTGACAATACAAGTACCGGGAAGTTGGCACAAGCAGCCACCGAGAATGCCAAACCGACCATGAAGGCAACGTTTTGTTTCTCGAACAAAATACCCAAAATCATCGCAAAAATTGCAAGACCTAGAGTCGCAATTTTTGACATACGGAGTTCAGATTCAGGGGTAGTGCGTCCTTTTCTGAATACGTTTGCATACAAGTCATGTGAAATTGCTGAAGCACCAGACAATGTCAAACCTGCAACCACTGCAAGAATCGTTGCGAATGCCACTGCCGAAATGAAGCCCATGAACAAGTCACCGCCAAGCGCATCACTTAAGTGCACCGCAGCCATGTTGTTACCACCAACAAGCTCTAACTTGCCAGTCACTGCCATTTTCGCCACATCAAGGAATTGCGGGTTATTCGATACATACATAATCGCACCGAAACCAATGATGAAGGTTAAAAGGTAGAAATAACCAATAAAACCTGTTGCAACAACCACTGACTTACGTGCTTCTTTGGCATCCTTCACCGTAAAGAAACGCATTAAAATGTGCGGCAAACCTGCAGTACCAAACATCAATGCAAGACCTAGAGAGATTGCATCAAGTGGATTTGCGGCCAACTTACCCGGCCCCATGATATTGCCGGCTTCTGCCAAACTTATATCATGTACTTTAGAGAAGATTTGAATCGATTGTTCAAACATTTCAGTGAAGCTGAAGCCCACACCTTTCATAACCATGAATGCCATGAAGCTCGCGCCTGAAAGCAACATCACCGCCTTGATGATTTGTACCCAAGTGGTTGCCAACATACCGCCGAAAATCACGTAAGCCATCATCAGCAAGCCAACAATCACGACTGCGATATTATAGTTCAAACCAAACAGCAGTTTGATCAGCTGACCTGCACCAACCATCTGAGCAATTAAGTAGAACGCAACTACAACCAATGAGCTGATCGCAGCCAAAGTACGCACGGGCTTTTCTGCCAAGCGGAAAGACACCACGTCAGATAAGTTGAATTTACCTAAGTTGCGCAGACGTTCAGCCACCAGGAACAATACGATTGGCCAACCCACCATGAAACCAAGTGAGTAAAGTAAACCGTCAAAGCCTGAACTGAACACAAGTGCAGAAATCCCAAGGAACGAAGCAGCTGACATATAGTCACCGGCAATCGCCAAACCATTTTGGAAACCCGAAATACCACCACCGGCAGTATAGAAATCTGTGGTACTAGTGGTTTGCTTCGCTGCCCATTTGGTAATCACCAAGGTAAAGGCAACAAAAATCACAAACATGATAATGGCATGCCAGTTGGTTGCCTGCTGCTCAGCAGCCCCGAGATCTGGGCCAGCCATGACCATACCCGACATGAGCAGCGTTGATGCTGCAAGGGCTTGAGCCTTCAATGAATTCCATTTCATATTAGTGCGGTCCTTTTTCATTCGCAATTGCTTCTACTTCTCTCATTGCTTCTTTTGTTAACGGATCTAACTTATTGTTAGCAATATAGGAATACACACCGCAGAGTAGAAATGATAATACGATGATGCTTAGACCCAGTGGCATGCCCCACGTTGTTACACCACCGCTAAAAGAACTCATTAAGAATTCTTTGTTATAACCGACGAGCAGCATGAAACCCACGTAGACGAACAACATAATTGCTGTAAGTGTCCAGCTCAGTGTGCTTTTTTTACTGACCATCTGTTTAAATTTTGGATTCTGTAGAATTTGCTCTACCTGTCTCTCATCCATAACCAATGCTCCTGTTTGTGCCCAGCCTTAGGCGCTATTTTTTAATTCGAATTATTACGTTGTATAACTTAACAATCTTGTTGGGTAGTTGTAATTAATACTTTGGTCGTTAAATTTTAACCAATTACACTAGTCAGATTATCAGATAGGGTATGATTACGATATAGTTTTACACTGTAGGCAATATGAACAGCTGGCTCATCATCGGGGTTCTCGCCCTCTATATCGCATTACTTTTTATCTGTGCATTTTTTGGGGAAAAACACGCGAGTCGATTAAGTACCCGTGGTCGCATGCTACTCTTTAGTTTAACTTTAGGGGTTTACTGTTCATCCTGGACATTCTATGGCGCGACCGGTGCCGCTGTTCGTGAAGGCATTATCTTCCTGCCAATTTATCTGGGCCCCTTAATCTTTGTCGGGGTCGGTTACGATATTTGGCGACGCTTGGGTCGAGTGCGTCAGCATCATGCCATTTCCTCGATTGCCGACTTTGTTGCCGCGCGTTATGGCAAAAGCGGGACATTGGCCTCCTTGGTCACCATTCTTGCCGTCATCGCGATTATCCCCTATTTGGCCTTGCAGCTTAGAGCGATTGCCTTAAGTGCTGCGGTAATTCTGCAACAGGATTCTGGCATAGAAAGCACCACCAATGGCGTGCTGTTCTTAACTGGGATATTAGCCATTTTGGCCATGATTTTTGGGACCCGGCAAATTGCCAATACCGAACAACATGGCGGTTTAATGTTGGCCGTTGCGTTTGAGTCCTTTGTTAAATTATTTGCTTTAATTTGTGTTGCGTTATTTTTTGTGTTTGATGCCCCCGGTAATCTGGGGCAAATTTCAAGTGATGTCGCAAATACCTTTAAAGAGGTTCAACTGTTTGGTGTACCGGAAACTTTTTGGGTACAAACGGTATTGGCAGCACTCGCAATCATTTGTTTGCCGCGCCAATTTCATGTGGCTGTGGTTGAATTACGCGATGAAAAACATATTCGTGGTGCACGTCGCTGGTTTGCAACTTATCTGATCCTCACCACCATCGCGATTATTCCCATTGCCAGTTGGGCATTACATGCAGCACCGCACTTTTTAGCCATTCCCGATGTTGCTGTTCTATCCTTACCCCTGAGTTATAACCAGGACTGGTTGACGTTATTGGCCTTCCTGGGTGGTTTTTCTGCATCAACAGGCATGCTGTTGGTGTCCTCGGTCGCTTTGTCGATCATGCTCAGTAATGACCTGATTATGCCGGCACTCTGGCGCACGGGCATACTTTCACGTCACGACAAACGTCTGCCTTTGGTGCTGAAATTTACCCGTCGCGTCTGTATTTTAGCCGTCATGTTATTGGGCTTCCTGTTCTTCCATTTCTTTAATGACATTGACCAACTCTCTGTTTTTGGCTTGCTCGCGTTTAGTGCAGTGGCACAATTCTCCCCTGCCCTGATTGGTGGACTCTACTGGCGTGGCGGCAGCAAACAAGGGGTGTATGCAGGTCTAATTACCGGTTTTGTGATGTGGGCATATACCTTGCTGTTACCCACCGTACTGCGTAGCCTGCCTGCTGAATACAGCCAATTTTCCCAACAATTCCTGAGTCTGGGACCTTTTGGGATTAACTGGTTACGTCCAGAAGCCTTGCTCGGTTTTCAGTCTTTTGCAGCATTGACCCATGGCGTGGTCTGGTCTTTAGGTCTGAATATCCTGCTCTATGTTTGGGTATCTCGAATTTTCCGCCCAAGTATTGCAGAACAGATTCAAGCGGAAAGTTTCTTCTATTATGAAACCAAGCCCTTACCCTCCCACAGTACAACCAGTGACATTAATTACCTGCAGCATGATGTTGCCCGTCTAAAAGTGGGCGATTTAATTGCCCTCGCCAAACGGATTACTGGCGAAGGCCCCACAACAAAAGCCTTCCGCCAATTCTGTGCACAAAACAATGTCATCCTGAATGAAAACAGCAGTGCCAATGGCATGTGGTGGCGCTTCACCGAGCAATATCTGGCAGGAACCATCGGTTCAGCTTCTGCACGCACCCTGCTCACTACTGCAATGGTGAATAATGGTTTAGCCCTCGGTCAGGTGGCGAATATTCTAGATCAGGCATCACAATGGCAGCGTTTTAACCAAAACCTGATCATGACCATGATTGACCATATGACCCAAGGGGTGAGTGTGGTTGATGAAAATATGTGTCTGGTGGCGTGGAATAATCAATATTTGAAATTGTTCGACTATCCAAAAGACATTGTCTATGTCGGTTGTCCAATTGCGGATTTAATTCGTTATAACGCAGAACGTGGTGAATGCGGTCCGGGTTCAGTTGAAGAACATGTACGTAAACGGATTCACTGGATGGCGATGGGTAGTGCGCATGAATTTGAACGGATCCGTAAAGATGGCCGGGTGATTCAGATGCGTGGCAACCCGATTGAAGGCGGTGGTTTCGTGACTACTTTTGCCGATATTACCGCGTTCCGTGAAAATGAAGCGGTGCTTGAAGGACGAGTTCAAGATCGAACCCAGCAGCTTGCTAATGCACTTTCCGAGCAACAACTGGCACGCGAACAAGCCGACCGCGCCAATATGTCAAAAAGTCGCTTTATTGCAGCGGCAAGTCATGATTTGTTACAACCGATGCATGCCGCGCGTTTGTTTAGTACAGCTTTAGAACAAAGCGTTCAGTCGGATGAAGACCGCAAGACATTGCAACAACTTGATCGTGCCTTGCATGGTGCAGAAAGCATGTTGTCTGCCTTGCTGGATATTGCCCGTTTGGAAGGTGGTACGATTCAACCAAAACGTCAAGCTTATCCCCTGCATGATTTGCTCAGCGATTTAGAACTGCAATTTAAATCGATTGCTGCGCAACGTGGCATTAAATTCAGTGTGCATGATGCACAATTCTGGATTGATACCGATCAGCAATGGATTCGCCGTATTATTCAGAACTTTGTCAGCAATGCCTTGCGTTATACCGCTAAAGGCAAGGTGATTGTGGGCGTTCTGCGTTCTGCAGAAAAACCTAACAATATCCGTATTGGGGTTTGGGATACAGGTCCCGGTATTGCTGAAGAACAACGGATTAAGCTTTTCCAGGAATTCGAACGCTGCGGCCATACCTCGCCTTGGGGTGAGCAAGGTCTGGGGCTTGGCTTAGCCATTGTGCAACGCATGACCAGCCTGCTGGACTACCCGGTACATGTCTATTCTGAATATGGCAAAGGTTCTTGCTTCATGATTGAAGTGCCACTCGTGGAAGCACCGAAAGTGGTGGCAACACCAGTCCAGGCGATTCCACTGAAAAGCAAAGCCTATAAAATTTTATGTTTAGATAATGATGAAACCATTCTGGAAGGGATGTCTACATTATTGACTAAATGGGGCTATCAAGTGTTTAAGGCAACTGAGCCTGAACAAGCGCTAGAACTTATTCAGCAAGAAAACATTCAGGTCTGGTTGGTCGATCAGCATTTGAATAACAATAAAATTGGTTTAGATTTCATTCTGGAAAATCGTCAAGAGCAAGTTCCTGTGGCACTGATTACTGCAGATTCTGACCCTGAACTTCCACAACATTTGAAAGAACTGAATATTGTGCTGCTGAAAAAACCGTTAAAACCGGCATCGCTTCGGTCATGGTTATCTGGATTAAAAATTTCCAGTCCTTAAGCCTAAACTGTAAAACCGGACGTCCATTTCAAATTGATGAAATGGACGTTTTTTTACACATCTACATCTATGATTACGCGTACTGGCAATTTAATTTTCCACCTAGGCAAAACTGTTGAAAAAGTCTTATTTTCAGGTCTGTTGCATTGACCAAAAACTCCAACCCTGTATTTTCTATGGCAAAGAACATCAAAATTCAAATATACACTTGTATAATTAGTTACAATTTTACAAGTCATTATTATTAAAAGTATTTTTTAAATAAAAAGCCACTCTATAACTTTAGTCGTATTCCGTTCGTCGCCATCCTGGCTCATATATGAGAGCAACAAATGATCAGTTTAATTTCTGTATCAGTACGTACATCAAAACACTGCCCAAGAAACTGATCATCATAGAAAAATCCAGGAGTTTAAGATGAACATTTCTGAAGCCAGAAGCCATGGCGTAGATCAATCGCAACAATTTTACCGTCAATATGGTGCCAATGCCCTGTTACCTGAAATTCAATGGACTGAATTATTTAAGCCCAGCCACTTGAAAGATACTCACATTCAGGCATTAAACACCTTGTATCAAAGTGCTGTTCCGCTTGCATTACAAGTGTTTGATGAGTTGAATTTTGATGTATTCAGCCCCGCAGCCTATAAACCGCAAGGCTTGGGTCTATTTGATCGACTTGCTGAACAAGAAGACAAACTGATCCAATCCTTAAAAGCCGAATCTAAAGACCTAACTGATCAAGTACGTCACCAGATTTGGAGCATGTTATTGCGTGGTGGTGCGGTGCTAGTCTTTAAAGCATGGCTTGGCAAAGTGAAAACCGATGAAAATCTGCTCGATACCACACAATTTGATGAACTCTCTGACCTGCTCTTTATTAAAACCCCACCTTTTGAATTGGCAAAGCGCTTAGATGTAAATACCCATGCCAATGAAGATCATATTTTCCTGCTGTATGGCAGTGATGTCTATTTAGACCGTTTTAACAGCTTAGAAACCGCGGCTTTATTTGTCGATTTAGGCGTATATGATGCCGCATTTTTAAGTTTAAGAGATGAGAGCGTGGCTGAATATCTGAAAGAGAAAGCGTATGTCTCTCAAGAGCAAATTGATGATCTGCAATGTGCATTAAATCCATTGTTTTGCACAGACCATACTCCCAGACAAAGCTGCGTCGCGTAATCTAAAACGCTAAATGCTTTGACTTTCAAAACATCCCTCGCAATAAAAAAGGCACTTGATTTAAGTGCCTTTTTCGTTCAATGCTGTGTTTAGCAGATTACATTCTCTTTTCTTCAATATTTAACGCACTGATCGCCAATACTGCCTGAGTACGGTTTTGCACATTCAATTTACGGAAAATGGCAGTGACATGCGCTTTAATGGTTGCTTCAGAGACATCGAGCTCATAAGCAATCTGTTTATTCAGTAAACCTTCAGCCACCATCATCAATACACGGAATTGTTGCGGTGTAAGTGATTGAATACGTTCTGCCAGTGCGGTTTCATCTGCTGCACGTGGATCAAAATTCAGGTTGGCAGGCAAGTTTGGCGGTAACCAGATATCGCCTTCCAGCACCTGACGAATCGCCTCACCAATATGGCTTGGATGAGCTGATTTAGGAATATAGCCCATTGCACCATGCGCAATGGCACGTTGAATAATTGAAGTTTCTTCATGGGCAGAAACCACAATAATTGGAATCGAGGGATATTGTGCACGGACGTGAACCAAAGCTGAAAAGCCCGAAGCCCCTGGTAAATTTAAATCCAATAAAACCAAATCCGGTTCCGGTCCGTTATCTAAGCGTTCATACAACTCATTTACTGCAGCTGTTTCATGAATTTGAGCTTGCGGTAAGCTGTAACGAACGGCCTGAATTAAGGCATGACGAAACAACGGATGGTCATCAACGATTAAAATATTCATAAGCGACATGAAGGATCTTGTGCACAGTGGTTTCTATTCTAACCATAGTCACGTATCTAAGGATATGCAAGATCTCACTATTTTTGCATTTAAGCCGACATTCGCATTAAGAAATCGGCAAAATTCTGCATTTTCTTAATTTCTTTAAATCTAATCACTTTTTCATATAAATTTTATCGTATAAAGAAAAATGCTTATTAATAATCAATATAAATCTATAAATCAAAGGATTAACTACCCATTCAAGGTGACTTAATGACAATTTTCCTTATATCTTAAAATCAGATAACTTTTCTGTATTTGCTTATTTTACACCATATGCCAACTGTTGATTAATAAACACATTCCGAGATTTTATTGTTTTAGGTTATTCCAAAATGTCTATTTTAAATACACAAAAACCACTTAATATTGTTGCTGTATCGGGTGGTTTAAACAACCCGTCAAAAACTGAAGCGCTGGTTCAAGCCATTCTAGACGAACTGGGTGAAGCAACACCGATTAATGTCCATTTCATTAAATTCAGCGAAATTGGTCAATTGATGGGCGGTGCGATCTACCGCAATCAATTACCACAACGTGTACAAGATGATTTAGCTGCTGTAGAAGCAGCAGATGCGCTGATTGTCGGTACGCCAGTGTACCGTGCCTCATTTACCGGTCTATTTAAACATTTCTTTGATTTTGTAGAACAAACAGCATTGGTGGATGTACCTGTTCTACTTGCAGCTTCAGGCGGTTCTGAACGTCACGCCTTGGTTCTTGAGCACCAGTTACGTCCATTGTTTAGCTTCTTCCAGGCGCAAACTTTGCCAATTGGTGTATATGCGACAGATAAAGATTTCACCCCTGAATACACCATTCACAGCGAGTTCTTACGTGACCGTATTACTTTAGCAGTGGCACGTGCTTTACCAATTCTTGAGTGGGCACCGGCTAAAGGTCAACGTGCTGAAGTGGTAAAAGAAAAAACCCAACAAGCCAACCAAAACTTGGGCATAAACAAACAAATCGAGCAGGAAGAAGTGCTTCCTTCTGCAGCAGTGCCTAGCCTAGATGCAGCAGAATCTCGCTTGCACAGCAAAAAAACACCGCAGACTCAAGTCGCTTAATGACGATTTCCATCTCGAGGGTTTGAATATGTCACAACAACAAACACAGCAAGACAACAACGTAAAATTTGCCTATTGGGTACCGAATGTCAGCGGCGGTTTTGTCGTCAGCAACATCGAACAGCGCACGGATTGGAGCTATGAGTACAACGTACGCTTAGCTCAGGCAGCAGAAAAAAGCGGTTTTGAATACGGTTTAACCCAGATTCGTTTTGCTTCAAGCTACGGCGCAGAAAACCAGCATGAATCGGTCAGCTTTAGCCACGCACTATTGGCGAAAACTGAAAAAATCAAACTGATTGCGGCAATTTTACCCGGGCCATGGAAACCGGCTCTTGCAGCGAAACAATTGGCCAGCATTAACCAAATGACCAATGGTCGTATCGCGATTAATGTGGTGAGTGGCTGGTTCCGCGGTGAATTTGATGCAATTGGCGAAGAATGGCCAGAACATGACCAACGCTATGCCCGTTCAGAAGAATTCATTCGCAGCTTACGCGGCATTTGGAATACAGATAACTTTAACTTTGATGGCAAGTTCTATCAGTTTAAAGATTATACGCTACGTCCACAGCCGCTTCCAAACAAACCTGTGGAAATTTTCCAAGGTGGCAGTTCACGTGCAGCACGCGATATGGCAGCAAGTGTTTCTGATTGGTACTTTACCAACGGTAACACGCCTGAAGAGCTGAAAAAACAGATTGATGATATTCGTGAAAAAGCCAAAGTGAATAACCATCAGGTTAAAATTGGTGTGAATGCATTCATTATTGCCCGTGATACCGCAGAAGAAGCACAAGCCATTCTGCAAGAAATCATCAACAAAGCCAATATCAAGGCGGTGAAAAACTTCGGCGATGCCACCCGCGAAGCAGGTGCATCAACCGCTGAAGGTGAAGGCAACTGGGCAAAATCAAGTTTTGAAGATTTAGTACAGTATAACGATGGCTTTAAAACCAACCTGATTGGTACACCGCAGCAAATTGCTGAACGTATTTTGGTTCTTAAAAATATCGGTGTGGACTTAGTGCTTTCTGGCTTTTTACACTGTATTGAAGACGTTGAATACTTCGGTGCAAAAGTCTTGCCGTTGGTTCGTAATTTAGAAGCAGAGCAAGCGCAACAGCTGCAAGCGAAATCAGCTTAAGGTAGTCAAATTATAATAATAATGCTTTACCCCATTTCATCCCTCAGGACTCGGCCTGAGGGATTTTTTATGCATAGACTTTTTTAATATTATTCGTGTGCCCTTTCGATAAATATCTCACCTCTCCCTTGCTAACTCAGAATATGTTCTGAGAATTCTTATCTCCTAAAAGGAGGAAATCTCTCGGAGGAGAGGGGGTGGGGTGAAGAAAAATAAGGCTACAAAGAGAACTGCCCTTTTTCGCTATTATTAAAAAGTGCAAATACCTCAATAAAAAAGCCTCCATCTCTGGAGGCTTTTTTGAATATTCAAATCAAGAATAAAAACTTGGATCAGGCACTTTGCCGGTCAACACCCACTCACCCACTTCCTGATATTTATAATCAATCGGGTCATGCAAAGTCTGGGTACGGACATTGCGCCAGAAACGGTCTAAATTCAGTTTGGCTGTGGTCGCTCTCGCACCCATCACCTGAAAAATATTTTGCGTCACAAACAGCGAAGTATTGGTTGCAGCAATTTTTGCTGTAGCAATCGCAATAGACACCTCGCCACGTTGCTCGGCTGTTAAGTCTTCGCCAATATCCCAAGCTTTTTGCAAAGTCTCTACCGCTTTATTGGCCAATAAACGCACGCCCTCAAGCTGCACATAAAACTTGGCAAAATGCTTTTGCGTAAAGGGATCATTGACTGCATTTTCAGCCAATGATTTTGACCATGCTTTTTGACTTTGCACGGTTTGTTTTGCTGTTTCAAAAGCGCCTTCTGCCACACCTAAAAATAGATGCACAAAAATCAATTGGGCAATCAGCGGACGTAAGCTTGAATACGGCGTACTGAGTGGGCCCGGATTTAACAGCAATTCATGATGCTGAATTTTGACCTGCTCAAAATGACTGGTTCCGCTGTCGGTTTGGCGTTGGCCCATATTGTTCCAGTCACCTAAAAAGCTGACCCCATCACGCACAGTTGGAATCACCCCAATCAGTAATTTTCCATCATCGTTATAACCTGAGCAAAGCAGGACATCTGAATCCATCGAACCTGAACAAAAGCTTTTATCGCCATGAAATACGTATTCAGTTTCAGAGACTTTAACTGCTGTAGTTCGTCGATCGAGTGGATTTAAGGTATTGCCCCAAAACAGGTTTTTTTGAGCCGTTTGCTCGAACCATTTTCCATATTGTTCAGGCTGTGAAAACAGTTGCACCGTTGCAATCAGTAAATGGTGAAAACCATAGACATGCGCGAGTGAACTATCGACCTGAGCAATGGTTCGAATGGTTTGGAAAACCGTTTTCCAGTCTGCACCTTGTCCGCCATATTGGGTTGGAATAGAAAGGCCCAATAAACCACTTTGACGGATTAAATCACGCTCGGATTTTGGATTGCCGCCTTGTTTATCACGTTCAGCAGCGGTCGTTGCAAACTGTTCCGCCAGTTGTTGAGCAATGTGTAATGGATTTGAATTTAAAAGTGGGGATGAGGCATTCATAATCATATCTATATATTTCTATGGTTTTAGCTTAGCAGATGATGTTTTTCATCTTTATCTCAATGCCTGAAGTCCTTATACGCAAAATAAAAATACCGCCTGAAAAATGCAGGCGGTAATGAATAAAATGACTTAGTTGTTGGGGAAGACTGTCGCGATCAGATTGTCCACCACCTGTGGATCTGCCAAGGTTGAGGTATCACCCAAGGTATCCAGTTCATTGGCAGCAATTTTTCTTAAAATACGACGCATGATTTTACCAGAACGGGTTTTTGGTAAAGCAGGTGCCCAATACAAGGCATCCGGAGTAGCAACAGGTCCTAAAACCTTACGCACCCAGTTGATCAGTTCTTTACGCAGCTCTTCAGATTCCTCAAAATCGGCCTGCAAGGTCACGAATGCACAGATGCCCTGACCTTTAATGTCATGCGGCATACCGACTACCGCAGCTTCAGCGACATGCTCATGCGCCACCAAAGCACTTTCCACTTCTGCCGTACCTAAACGGTGTCCGGAAACATTCAGTACATCGTCCACCCGACCCGTAATCCAGTAATAGCCATCCTTATCACGGCGGGCGCCATCTCCAGTAAAATAGCTTCCTGGATAAGTTGAGAAATAGGCTTCGATAAAACGTTCAGGATCACCCCAAATCGTGCGCATCTGACCCGGCCAGGAATCCTTGATAATCAGGTTGCCTTCGGCTTCGCCTTCCAGTTCCTTGCCTTCAGCATCGACAATCGCCGGCTGTATACCAAATAATGGTCGGGTCGCAGAACCCGGTTTCAAATCCGTGGCTCCCGGTAAAGGTGAAATTAAAATCCCGCCTGTTTCGGTTTGCCACCAGGTATCGACAATTGGACAACGGCTTTCACCGACCACGGTATAATACCAGTTCCACGCTTCCGGGTTAATCGGCTCACCGACTGATCCAATTAAACGCAAGCTGCTACGGTCACTTTCGCGAATAAAGGCATCACCTTCACGCATCATGGCGCGAATCGCTGTCGGTGCTGTATAGAGGATGGTGACATTGTGCTTGTCGACAATATTACCGGTACGCGCCCAAGTTGGATATTGCGGCACACCTTCAAACATTACCGTGGTTGTCCCGTTCGATAAGGGTCCATAAAGCACATAGGAATGTCCGGTAATCCAGCCGACATCTGCAGTACACCAGAACACATCATCCTGTTTGATATCGAAGACTTCACGAAAAGTGGAGTTCACATAAGTGAGGTAGCCACCAGTGGTATGCAATACCCCTTTTGGCTTGCCGGTCGAACCCGAGGTATACAGAATGAATAAAGGATCTTCGGCATTCATCGGTTCAGGCGGGCAGATTTCATTGACCGCCATGATTTCCATGTGATACCACAGGTCGCGCCCTTCCTTGAGATCAATCGGATTACCGGTACGGTACACCACAATCACATTTTGAACGGATTCGGTTCCCTGCACGTTGAGTGCCGCATCGACATTTTCTTTCAATGGAATCGGCTTGCCACCCCGCATGCCGGAATCGGCGGTAATCACAATTTTCGCTTGGCTGTCTTCAATACGACTGGCCAATGAGTCTGGAGAGAAACCACCAAACACGACACAATGCACCGCACCAATTCGCGCACAAGCCAGCATGGAAATGGCAGCTTCAGAGATCATTGGCATATACAGCACCACACGATCACCTTTGGTCACCCCATTTTTTTTGAGTACATTGGCAAAACGGCACACTTCATCATGCAGTTCTTTAAACGAAATAATTTTATGCCGTGAAGGATGATCACCTTCCCAGATAATGGCCGGTTTATGTGGATGTTCTTTTAAATGGCGATCTAAACAGTTGGCACTGAGGTTGAGTTGCCCATCGGCGAACCATTCGATTTTGAAATTATCCTTGTCAAAACTGGTATTTTTGACTTGGGTAAAAGGTTTAATCCAGTCCAGTTTATTGGCTTGCTCTGTCCAATATTCATCAGGCTGATCGATGGATTTCTGATAACGCTCAAAATATTCAGACTCATTGGTGCGAGCGGTTTTTTTAAATTCTTCTGGTACAGGATAGATCTCTTTCATAGGTACTTCCTTGCTCTTTTCATCTCATCACGAGATGCTATGCCACGTTCTTGATTTTATTGACTGCATATCCACAGTATGACGATTATTTTTCAACCGCTTCAATCATGCTTTGGTCGTAGTTTATTTATACAATTTAAAACACAGACAGCTTATCGTATAC
This sequence comes from Acinetobacter terrae, assembly GCF_002135195.1. NCBI lineage: Bacteria > Pseudomonadati > Pseudomonadota > Gammaproteobacteria > Moraxellales > Moraxellaceae > Acinetobacter > Acinetobacter terrae. The sequence continues at coordinate 110,604 of NZ_NEGF01000006.1, read as the reverse complement.
AACAAAAAAAATAGTCTTATTCGTATCTGATCTGTTTATTTAATCTTATAATTTAACAAGAAAATGCTTTCACTGCTTTACGAAAACCTCCATTTTCTTACCTCATCCTTACTCGGAAAAGCATATGAACCCGCAAGACTCATCTCCTTTTTTTTCCCGACCTCAACCGGTCAAGGCAGATAATCCACTATCTCCAGAAGGGCGTTTTGGTCGGTTGAGTTCAATTGGCTGGTATGGTTTTGTCCATTTAATTACTTTCTTTGCCACGATTGCACTGAGCTTGGCCATGGGTATTTTCAACCTGAATACCCTGTCGGTGGACAATCAGTTGGTGAACACCTTAACGGGAATTGCAGGACTCGGCTTCGTGGTTATTTTGGTGCTGTTCATCTATCTTATCATGGTCATTAGCATACGCCGTTTGCATGACATGAACCGAAGTGGCTGGCTGATTCTGTTGTTTTTACTGCCCGTAGTAAATATTTTGCTCGGTTTATATTTACTTTTAGGTTCGGGTACAGCGGGAGTCAACAACTATGGTTTACCCCGTGAAACACCGGTCTGGGAAAAAATATTGGCTTGGTTGATGATTATCATCACTGTGTTAAGTTTCTTGGCTTCAGGCAGCATGGTGTCTTATATGTTCGGTACGGGTGAACTGGAAATGCCGCAAGAAGTGATTCAAAAAGGCACTCAATATTTTTAAAAGCTGCTGACAGTTTCTTCACAAAACTACAGTGAATACCTCGTATGGTTGGTTAAATTATTGCTGAGTTTCAGGCAAAATAGCGCATAATTTTTATGATTCGGAAAACCAGTGGCTGAACAAAACAATGCCTTGAGTGAAGTGACTCAAGGCACATCCGATCTGCTACAAGAAGCAGGTGAAAAAACGGCAAAAACCGTGCTTGAACATACCGCAAAATACAATGACGCCTACTCGACCATCGATAAATTTGTCGAGGCATTCTGGGAACGTTTACCTTATATCTGTATTGCGTTGGTGGTATTTACCCTCTTCTATTTACTGTCAAAATTATTTAAATTTTTTGTCCGTAAAGCATTGGCAGACCGTACCTATACCAAACAGAATTTAGTTCTGGTACTCAACCGTGTGGGTAGTTCAGCCATTATTTTCTTTGGTTTCCTGATTGCCATGGTCATTGCCATTCCAGGGTTCACCCCGGGTCAGCTGATGAGCGCATTAGGGATTGGTTCGGTCGCGATCGGTTTCGCGTTCAAGGACATCTTCCAAAACCTGCTTTCCGGTATTCTGATTTTGTTGGGCGAACCGTTCAAAATTGGTGACGACATTATCGTATCGGGCATGGAAGGTACGGTTGAAGATATCCAAATTCGTGCGACGTTCTTGCGTTCACCCGATGGCCGCCGTATCGTGATTCCAAATGCAACGGTTTATACCAGCCCAGTAACGGTAAATACGGCCTATCAACGTCGCCGTTGTGAATTTATGGTGGGTATTGGCTATGAAGATGATGTGCAAAAAGCCAAAAACATCATCATGGCCATTTTGGATAAAGACCAAAACATACTTAGCCAGCCTGCATTTAGTGTAAATGTCAGTGCACTTGCCGATTTCTCAATTAACCTGAATGTGCGCTGGTGGGTCGATACTACTGAAACCACAACCTCGGCATCCATCAGTGAAGTTCAGGAACACGTGATTGAAGCCTTCGCTGAACACAATATTTCTATTCCTTACCCAGTTCAGGAAGTAAAAGTCTATCGTGGAAATGATGGAGCGGAAATGGCTGAATCAGCACGCGCTAAATAAGCGACCGAGCACATAAGGAATTACAGTTTCAGTTCGAATAATACGGTTGCCTAAGCTTACCGCTTGGCAGCCGTTTTTTATCAGTAAATCTACTTCATAGGGGATAAAGCCGCCTTCGGGTCCAATCACAATCGTACATGGATGATCAATCGCAAACGGCATTTTCATGTCTGCATACGGATGTGCCACATAAGCCGGACAATCCGTTGTAATTAAACCTGGCAGCACATCTTCGACAAAAGGTTTAAAACGTTTATAGATTTCAATTTTGGGTGCAATCGTATCCCCGGCTTGTTCCAGACCCAGCGTCACGTACTGATCCAGCTGTTGTAAAAACGGCGTTTGCCAATAGCTTTTATCCACCCGATAACTGTGTAGCAAAATAATTTTCTCTACCCCCAAGGTTACACTGTCCATAATCAGACGGCGCAGCACTTTCGGACGTGGCATTGCCACAATTAAAGTCACCGGTAATTTTTCCGGAACAGGTTCGATTTGAATGGGCTTGAGTTTAACGGCCTGTTCAGTCGCTTCGACAACTTCGGTCAGGTAACGTTGCCCTTCTCGAATTCCAACTTTTAAGGTATCACCTACTTGTACATTTATATGCTGTTTTAAATGTTCAAGTTGACGTTTCGAGGTAATCGACCAAAGCTCTGATTCAGTTTGGCATGGGTCAAGAAGGACGATATTCATAGAATCCAGTACTTAAAATATGCAATCATTCGATACGCGGAAGGCGACAGGGATGTCGCCACGTTGATCTGTACAGCAGGGATGCTGTATCAGATCAACACAGGATTTTTGCTACTTTTGATCCGTCAAAAGTAGGAATAGCCTATACAAATAACATTTAAATTTTGCACTTCAATATGAGGCAGTGACATATAAGATATTTATTATAAATACTGATCAATCACTGCAATATGCTTTGCTAACGAGCCTGTATTTTTAAGCATGATCTGCTGTGCATGTTGATTCAGTTGTTCTGCAGCCATGTGATCATTTAACAGTTCAATTAAAACCTTCGCTGCCTGCTCGGCATCATCGACAACTTTTACCCCATCCACTGCGACAAATTCATCGACAATGGTCTGGAAGTTAAAGTAATTTCCACCCAAAACAGTCGGCACATTTAAGGCAATCGGCTCTAAAATATTATGCCCACCGCCCGGTTCATTCAATGAACCGCCAACAAAGCAGGCTTGGCTTAAAGCGTACCATAGCCACATCTCACCCATACTATCTGCTAAATAAACTTGGGTATTGGGCTCAATAACCTCGCCAAAACTACGACGGCTGGTTTTTAAATTCAGGCTTTCAGCAATCTGAAACACCTCGTCAAAACGTTCCGGATGGCGTGGCACCACAATCACTACAATCTCTGGATGTTGCGTAAGATAAGGCTGTAATGCATTAAGTAATTTTTGTTCTTCTGGCGCATGCGTACTGGCAAGGGTAATAATTTTACGTGCTGATAAATTCCAATCTTGTTTCAGTTGCTGAGCTTGTTGAATAAAGCTGTCAGGTGCATGAATATCAAATTTAATACTGCCCAATACCTGACTTTTATTTTCAGGCATGCCTAAATTTAGAAAACGTTCTAAGGTCGCCTGGTCTTGTGCCAGTAACTGGTCTAAGCCACTGAGCATGCCTTGGGTCAGTCCTTGAACTTTGCCGTAACCTTTGGCTGATTTTTCCGAAAGTCGTGCATTGATCAATAAGCATGGCACTTTAAATTGCTGGGCTTGATCAATTAAATTCGGCCAGATTTCAGTTTCTACCAAAGCCAATAATTTTGGCTGATATTTTTGATAAAACGCCTGAACTAATTTTTTCTGATCGGCAGGCAAATACACTGCCTGGAACAAATGCTCATACGGTGCTTTTAAAAATAGTGATTTGGCACGAGCTTGTCCGGTCTTGGTGGTATTGGTCACCAAAACAGCATGACCTGATTTTAAATAGTGTTCGATTAAGGGTTGTGCCGCATTGGTTTCCCCCACCGACACCACATGAAACCAGATTGCTTTCAAATTTTTCGGCGTCTGAAATGGGCCAAAACGCTCAAGACATTCTTGTTGCAATTGCTCCACATTCAACGCACGTTTTTTGATCCGCCATTGATACAATGGTTTAATGACTGATAATGCTGCGTTGTACCAAAAAGGAGTAGCCAAACAAGTTGCCTCAAATAATGTTCAATCGGCAAAATATAACAGAGCAGCCTTCACATGTTAATGAATTCTGCTCTGCCCAATGATTTATTCTGCTTTTGTTTATGTATCGGCTTAGCTTTCAGCCAACTGCTTATTTAAGAATGGATAGTCGATATAACCTTCTGCTACATCGGTTCCAATCATATTTTCAAACTTCAATTCATTCAGTGGTTCATCTTCCACTAGACGTTCAAAAAGGTCAGGATTGGCAATATAATCCTTACCAAAAGATACAGCTTCCGCTTTGCCTGAGCTCAATAATTCAAGCGCATCTTCACGACTTAAACGCATATTGGCAATATACGGCACACCATTTGAACGTGCTTTCATTTCCAGGCTGATACTGTCTTCCGCCAAGTATTCACGGGTAAAGAAGAAGGCAATTTTACGTTTACCCAGTTCTTCCAGTGCATAACCAAAGGTTTCTTTCGCATTGGCATCGCCCATATCATGCTCATCGCCACGTGGCGCCAAATGCACACCGACACGACCTGCACCCCAGACCTCAATCAAGGCGTCAACTACTTCCAGCAAGAAACGTGCACGGTTTTCAACAGAACCACCATAAAGATCGGTACGTTTATTGGTTGAACTTTGCAAGAATTGGTCAATCAGATAACCATTGGCAGCATGCAGTTCCACACCGTCAAAACCAGCAGCTTTGGCACAAATCGCAGACTGTTTATATTGCTCGGTAATGCTCTGAATTTCTGAAATTTCCAGTGGACGTGGCACCACAAATTCACGCTTTGGACGCAGTAAGCTGACATAACCGGCCTGTTTGACATCACTGGCAGAAACAGGCGTTTCACCGTTTAATAAATCAGGATGGGATACACGCCCCACATGCCACAATTGCGCCACGATTAAACCGTCTTTGGCATGCACAGCATCAGTAACCAGCTTCCAGCCTTCTACTTGCGCATCGCTAAATAAGCCCGGAGTTTTTTCATAGCCATTGGCTTCTTCAGAAATTACCGTTGCTTCTGAAATAATTAAACCTGCGCTAGCACGTTGCGCATAGTATTCGGCCATCATCGCGGTCGGTACACGGTCAATTGTGGCACGGCTACGCGTTAATGGTGCCATCACCACGCGGTTTTTAAGTTTAAGCTCACCAAATTGAATCGGTGTTGAAAAATCTGTCATCAAGCAATCCTCTTACAGCTTTCTTGGACTGATTTAGTCTAAAGCGCATGCTGTAAATGTTGTAAAAATTCTTGGATCAGTGCTTCATTACGCGAGAAATAAGACCATTGTCCATATTTGGTCACATGAATCAGCCCTGCCTGTTGCAGAACCGATAAATGATTGGACATGGTCGATTGAGAGATATCGGCAATTTTTTCCATCTGCCCTGCGCACACGCCACGACTAAAATCATTTCCACACTCATCAGCGGAAATGTAGCGCTCAGGTTCTTTTAAACATTGCAGAATCTGACGTCTAATCGGGTTGGCTAAGGCTTTATAAATCGCTTCTGTGTCCATCTCATTTCACTCATGTCATGATCAGCACCTTACCTAGAATCATTATATCTATTTTTTACGATATTAATATCGATATTTTTCGATACAATGATTCATTTTGTAAACTGCTGAAATTTTGTACAACTTTACTCTATTCTAACATTGTCTGATTATTGAGTTTGATTAACTCGAATAACCAAATTTTAAAGCTAAAAAAACAGAGGACTCGCCTCTGTTTTTTTAGCAATAAACTTATAAACCTTGTTTTAAACTGGCTTCGATAAATTTATCCAAATCGCCATCCAGTACTGCACCAGTGTTCGAGCTTTCCACACCAGTACGCAAATCTTTAATGCGTGAATCATCCAGTACATATGAGCGAATCTGGCTGCCCCAACCGATATCAGACTTGGTATCTTCCAGTGCTTTTGCAGCATCATTACGAATTTGCATTTCACGTTCATACAATTTTGCACGTAACTGTTTCCATGCATGGTCACGGTTGGCGTGTTGTGAACGCTGGTTCTGACAAGCCACCACAATACCTGTTGGCGCATGGGTTAAACGTACCGCAGAATCGGTTTTGTTAATATGCTGACCACCGGCACCCGATGCACGATACGTATCGGTACGAACATCTGCAGGATTGATATCAATTTCAATGTTGTCATCGACTTCAGGCGACACAAACACCGCAGAGAATGAAGTATGACGACGGTTACCCGAGTCAAATGGCGATTTACGCACTAAACGGTGTACACCTGATTCGGTACGTAACCAACCATAGGCATACTCGCCTTCTACACGAATGGTTGCCGATTTAATACCCGCAACATCACCGTCCGATTCTTCCATCAATTCTGCTTTAAAGCCGTGACGTTCAATCCAGCGCATATACATACGAAGCAACATGGATGCCCAGTCTTGTGCTTCTGTACCCCCCGAACCGGCCTGAATTTCCACATAACATGGGTTCGGATCCATCGGATTACTGAACATACGACGGAATTCAAGTTTTGCCAGTTCCGATTCAGACGCATCTAATTCTGCCTGTACATCTTCAAGCAAGCTTTCGTCATCTGCTTCAACGGCTAAATCAAGTAACGCCTGCGCGTCTTCAAGCTGCGTTGATAAACCTTCAAGCACATTTAATACGTTTTCAAGCTCGCCTTTTTCTTTGGCCATCGCTTGCGCACGACTTTGGTCATTCCAAATCGCTGGATCTTCTAACTCGCGGAGAACCTCTTCTAAACGCTCTTTTTTCAGATCGTAGTCAAAGATACCCCCGTAGTGTTTGACCACGTTCGTTTAAGTCTTTTAGCTGTAATAGATAGGGATTAATTTCCACGATATTCTCTCAAACAAAATTTAAGTTTAAATAGCCGGCAATTATATCACAGAGCATGGATGCAATTTTAGAGGGCATAGGTGCAATAACAGTTGACCAAAATGTCTTTTTTATAAACAATGTGCATGTTTTTTAAGCATTATTACAATTTTTTAACAACAATAACCTTTGGGGATTTTATGAAACGCACTCTATTAGCGCTTGGTCTTGCTGCAATTGCTTCTTCAAGTTTTGCTTATAATGCTCAATTAGATGGTGGTTTTACTTACACGGATCATGATGATAATTTTACCGATACAGACAATCAGTTTGAGCTAAAAGGCACTTTTTACTTCAATCCTGTTGCTACTAAAAATGCACCTCTTAATGAAGCCGCATTTTTAGGTCATAACAGCAATGCTTATCTTGGCTACACCTATAACTACGTAGAAAGCAAACCGATTTTAGCTACAAAATTTGAAGCTGACTTACATACAATTTATGGTGGAATCGAGTATTTTGTTGAGCAATTCTACTTAAATGGTGAATTAGGTTTTGGTCAGAGTGAAATCAAAGTGACCTCTCCTGTGGGGAGTGAGACTAACGATTCTGATGTTACAACTTATCGTGCATTAGCCGGTTATATGCCTTTATCCAACCTATTATTAGCTGCAGGTATTGATGGCTATCAAGGTGATGGTGACTTGGAAGACAACCGCTTCGCAGTACGTGCAAAATACGTAGCGCCTATGGGCCAAGGTCAGTTTTTGAATGTAGAAGCTGACGGCGCATTTGGCGATGAAGATGAAGTGACCATTGCTGCAGACTACTATTTCGACCAAGCTTTTAGCTTAGGCGCGGCTTATAATATTGAAGATGATGGCGAAGACGATGTTGATTTTTTCTCCATTCGTTCTAAATATTTCATTAATTCTAACTTTGCAGTGGGTGGAGAAGTTGGTTTTGGTGATGATGTTCAAGCATTCAATATCAATGCAACTTATCGTTTTTAATTGAAAAACAAGCACTAAAATGAATACTAAAAAGCACGCTCAATTGAGGGTGTTTTTTTATTGTTAACTCATTATTATGTTACAAAATACTTAAAATTTTATTAAAAATTCACATAAATCCATAAACTCTCCATAATTTTAATAAAACAAAACATTTTAATATTTATATAATTTACAATAACTTAAAATTATTCACTTACACAAAATTACGTTAGAAACATTTCTATAACTCTGCAATGATTGACCTACCTCAAATTTAATCTAGACTAAAAGTTGTAACAAAAAATGTATTAATTTTAACCATAAATTTGAGGGGTAGTATCCATGAAAAAATTAGCCATTGCTTCAGCACTTCTTTCTGCTCTAGCAGTAACAGGTACAGCAAATGCATACCAAGCCGAAGTAGGCGCAGCAGCCGCTTACGTTGATCCAGATAATGGTGGTTCAGGTAGTGCTTTTGGTGTAGATGGTACTTATTACTTCAACCCCGTTCAAACTCGTAATGCCCCACTTGCAGAAGCAGCATTCCTTGACCGTGCAAGTAACGTCAATGTCCAAGCAACTTTTGCTGATCGTGGTGATTTAGATAGCAACACTTATGGTATAGGTGCAGAGGTTTTCGTACCAAATTCTGACTTTTATTTAAGCGGTAACATCAGTCAAAATGAAACAGAACGTTTCAATGTACTGGGTCAAAAATATGACTTTGATACCACTTACTATGCCGCTGAAGTCGGTTACCTTCCAGCTCCTGGCCTATTGATTGCCGCTGGTCTTAAAGGTTATGACAACGACAATGATGATGGCGTAGATCCAACATTACGTGCCAAATATGTAACTACCTTAAGTAATGGTAAAGACATCAACCTAGAAGCTGGTGCTGCATTTGGTGATCTAGATGAATACAATCTTGCTGCAGATTACTTTATTGATAAAACACTCAGTGTTGGTGCTGACTACCACAACAATGACTTAACTGATCAAAGTGAATTTGGCATTAATGCACGTAAATTCATTAACCAGCAGGTCAGCCTTGAAGGTCGTGTAGGTTTTGGTGAAGTTGGTAACAATGACTACAACTCGTTTGGTGTAGCTGCGAAATATCGCTTCTAATCACTTCTTAAACCATTTTCATAAAATGGCCCATCTTCGGATGGGCCATTTTTTTGCTCTAAAATAAAGCATTTAGGTATTTTTTGCACATTGACGGGGCGAATATAAACTGTACAATTTGTTACAACTATTCATGAATCAGTCATATTTTTATAACAAAGAGAGAAATCTAAATGCTTAAAAAACTTGCTCTTGCTACAGCACTTCTTACCAGCCTAGGGACTGCACATGCTTACCAAGCCGAAATTAATGCTGCGTATGAAAATACTGATATTGATGATACTGATGGCGTTGATACATATGCGATTGGGGGAAAGTATTATTTAAATGGTGTTCAAGTTAAAAATGCTCCTCTTGCTGAAGCTGCTTTTTTAGGTAAAGCAAGTAATATCGGTTTGGCTTATGCCAATGCGAGCACTGATGAAGAGGGCTATGAACTTGAAATTGATACGGTGGGTATCAATGGTGAATTCTTTATTCCAAATTCGCAATTCTATGTTGCTGGTAGCTTGAATCGTGCAGAAATCACTATTGAAGATGATTTCATCAAAGCATCAGATGATAATACGGGTTATGCAATTGAAGCAGGTTACTTACCAATCAATGGCTTGCTTTTAGCTGCGGGTGTTTCAAAAGAAAACATCGATGCACATCAAGTCGGTAAAAAAGGTTTTATCAATACTTATAGTGCTGCTTCTGCATTAGCAGATGATACTGCTCTTACCCTACGTGCTAAATATGTAACTTTAGTTGGCAACCACTATGCTAACTTTGAAGCATCAACTGCATTCGGTGATGAAACAACTTATGGCGTAGCTGCTGATCTTTATATTGACCCAACTTTAAGCGTTGGTGTATCAGTTAATGATGCAACTTTAGATGATTTTGATACTGTATTCTCAGTTCGTGCTCAAAAATTCTTTACTCCAGCAATTGCTGCAGGCCTTAATTACACCACAACTGATGGTGCAGATTCTTTTGGAATCAACGGTACTTTCCGCTTCTAATATAAAATTAAAAACTAAAACCGCTCAACTGAGCGGTTTTTTATTGTTCTAAATGCATGACACGCAGTTGTAAACTCACCTTGCCATTAAACTCATTTTTATCGAGTTCATACACCAATCGGACACTATCGTGCATAGCATCAAACTCGAATTTTTCACGGGCATTAAAGGCAACCGCTTCCACAATTTGACCATTTTCCAAAGCCAAACGCAGTTTTAAATGGATTTCTTTCAACCAGCGATAATCTAAAATTTTGAATACACCTTCAAAAATCGGCGATGGAAATTTTTGTCCCCATGGGGTTAGATTTTGCAGCAGATCGACTGTATCAATTTGAAAAATTGCCGTCGGCAATTCACCATCCGTCCATAAAGTGGCATGAAACAGTGATTCATCCATAGTCGAGATCAGTTGCTCAAAAGCCTGTTTAAATTCTTCAAAATGCTGTTTCTGTATGGTTAAACCAGCTGCCGCGGCATGTCCACCAAAGTGACTGACCAAATGCGGATGTTGTTCTGCAATTAGTTCAATCGCATCTCGAATATGCACGCCTTCTATTGAACGTGCAGAACCTTTAATATGAATGCCGTCATCATCTGCCGCAAAAACGATGCTCGGACGATGAAACTGTTCTTTCAGACGACCTGCAACAATGCCAATCACACCTTGATGCCAATGCGGTTCAAATAAAATTAAAGCTGCAGGTAAATCTGCCTGATCCAATTGCAAGCTTGCTAATTCAGACAAAGCCTCTTGCTTCATCTGTGCTTCAACTTGGCGACGTTCAACATTTAACTGATTCAACTGCTGTGCCAATGGATAGGCAGTTTGCATATCGGTCGCCATGAGACATTCAATACCAATGTCCATGGTTTCCATACGCCCAGCCGCATTAATTCGAGGACCAAGCACAAAGCCTAAATCTTGGGCTTTGTGTTGAGACGGTTCTCGTCCTGCAATATCGAGTAAAGCACTAATCCCTGCACGACATTGATTTTGCTGAATCCGTTTAACCCCGGCATCCACCAAGATCCGGTTGTTATAATCCAGACTTGCAACGTCTGCATAAGTACCCAGTGCAACCAGGTCTAAATACTGTGCCACCTTGGAAGTCGATTTTCCTGATTTACTTCGGTGACTTGACAGGTTGGCAAGCAAGTAAAATGCAACGCCCACCCCTGCCAAGGCCTTACTTGAAAAATCGCAACCCAATTGATTCGGATTGACAACAGCTTCGGCTGTAGGTGTTTCCTTGGTGGTTAGATGATGATCGGTAATAATCACCTGCATGCCATATGCTTGGGCTTGTTCAACCCCAGCATGACTGGAAATACCATTATCGACCGTAATCAGCAGGTCTGGCTGATAGCGAGTAAATGCCAAATCTGCAATTTTAGGTGTTAAACCATAGCCATATTTAAAACGGTCAGGAACCAAATATTCAACATTGGCGCCCATGTCTCGTAAAGCTAACACCATTAATGCAGTACTGGTCGCACCATCTGCATCATAATCGCCAACAATGACTATTTTCTTATTTTCATCAATGGCTTGATCCATAATTTGAATGGCTTGCTCTAAACCTTTCATATTGGGAGCAAGTAAATGCTTCAGTTTAAGTTCGAGTTCTTGTTCGGATTGCACACCACGGCGCGCTAAAATTTGCGCAATAAAGGGCGACACGCCCTGAATATTTTCAGGGCGTGTAATAAAAGGTCGTTGCTGAATCAGTGTTTTTGGCATTTAAGGCATAAGCCGTTGTAATTTCCATGTACCGTCGATTTTTTCATAACTTAAACGGTCATGTAAACGGTTTGGACGACCTTGCCAAAATTCGTAATAGTCCGGTACTAAACGGTAGCCACCCCAGAATTCGGGTTTAGCCAATTCTGTTTTTTCTGCAACCCTATCTTGTAAGGCCTGGAAACGCGTTTGCAATTCTTCACGACTGGCAATGAAACCACTTTGTGGGGTACTAATATGCGCTGCAATTTGGCTATCACGTGGACGTTTATGATAATAGTCGGTTGATTCTACTAAAGAGATCTTTTCAACTTTACCACTCACGCGAATTTGACGTTCCAATTCAGGCCAATAGAACAGCAGTTCCGCATATGGATTGGCAATTAAATCCAAGCCTTTCTGACTGTCATAATTACTGTAAAAGTCATAACCCGCTTCAGTTGCGCCACGCAATAATACGGTACGTACATGTGGACGACCTTGCGCATTTGCCGTTGCCAAATACATGGCATAGGGTTCATGCAATTTCGCTTCTAAAGATGCGTTAAACCACGTTAGGAACTGCACATGTGGATTTTCATCCACGTGAGCTTCATGTAATTCACCTTTTTGGTAACTTAAGCGAAGTTCGCTCAAATCTTTAATCACATCATTCATATTGTTACCTTAAGCAGCATGGGTACGAACAGCATCTGCAAGATGGTTGGCTAAATCTGTTACTTCCTGAAGATCCTCACCTTCCACCATTACACGAATGACAGGTTCAGTTCCTGATTTACGAATCAGTAAACGACCCCGACCTTTGAGTTGTTGTTCAGCTTTTTCAAATTCTGTCGCCAGTGCAGGCACAGCATAGGGATCAAACATTGCCTCTAAACGAACATTCACCAGTACATTTGGCAATAAATGGAAGTCTGCAACCAATTCATGCAGGGCTTTTTTCTGTTCAACCATGACAGTCAACACTTGCAAGGCTGCAATAATCGCATCGCCTGTGGTGCTCTTGTCTAAAGTCAGAATATGTCCCGATGGTTCACCGCCAATCACCCAGCCATTTTCATCCAGTGCTTGCAATACATAACGGTCACCTACACTGGCACGTACAAATGGAACTTGCGCTTTTTCGAGTGCCAATTCAAGTGCCATATTGCTCATTACGGTACCGACAATCCCTGCAGGCTTATGGTTCGCTTGTGTAGCAAGAATATAAAGGATGTTATCGCCATCCACCAACTGACCATATTTATCCACCAAAACTACGCGGTCGGCATCACCATCAAAGGCAATACCTAAGTCAGCATGATGTTCAAGCACCGCTTTTTGCAGGCTTTCAGGATGGGTTGAACCACAGTCTTTATTGATATTTAAACCATCTGGTTCGTTATACAGTGCAACAACTTTGGCGCCCAATTCCTTAAATACCGAAGGACCCACGTTATACGCAGCACCATTAGCGCAGTCCACCACAATCTTTAAATTACTTAAGTCAAAATGGTATGGGAAAGTTGATTTACAAAACTCGATATAACGACCGTTGGCATCTTTCACACGAACGCTTTTACCCAGGTTTGCGGTATCTTCAATTTTCAATTCTTTTTCAAGTTCTTGATTAATCGCTTCTTGAACTTCATCTGGCAATTTTTTACCTTCGCTTGAGAAGAACTTAATCCCATTATCAAAATAAGGGTTATGCGAAGCTGAAATCACAATGCCTAAACTGGCATGCATTGCACGAGTTAAATGTGCAATAGCAGGTGTTGGCAATGGACCCAATAAATGAACATAAACACCGGCAGCATTTAAACCTGCTTGTAGAGCGGATTCTAAAATATAGCCAGATAAACGAGTATCTTTACCCATAACAACGATGGGTTTTTTCTTATTACTCATCTGTTTTAAAACTTTACCTGCTGCAAAGCCTAACTTGAGCGCAAATTCAGGTGTAATTGGAAGTTCCCCAAACTTTCCACGAATACCATCTGTTCCAAAATAACTCATTTTTTACTCACTTCTTATACATGTGTGATGATATTCATCATCCAATTTTACCCGCAATTACTTTACACCAAAATCAAAAAAGCCGTCATATAAATGACGGCTTTCCATGACGTTGATTACTAAAAATCAACCAATACGGTAGTTTGGCGCTTCTTTAGTGATAGTCACATCATGCACATGCGATTCAGACATACCGGCTGAAGTGATTTTTACGAACTTCGCATTTTGACGAAGATCTTCAATCACTGCTGAACCAGTGTAGCCCATAGATGAACGTAAACCGCCCATCATTTGATGCACGATATTGCCCATAGGACCTTTGTAAGGTACGCGACCTTCAATGCCTTCTGGTACCAGTTTTTCAGCACCCGCTTTAGAGTCCTGGAAATAACGGTCGGCAGAACCAGTCGCACCCGCCATTGCACCCAATGAACCCATACCGCGGTATGCTTTGTAGTAACGACCCTGGAAGAATTCAACTTCGCCTGGTGCTTCTTCAGTACCTGCAAGCAGTGAACCGACCATGATCGTGCTCGCACCTGCACCAATGGCTTTTGCCATATCGCCAGAGAAGCGAATACCACCATCTGCGATCAATGGAATCTGTTCTTTCAATGCATTGGCAACGCTGTCAATTGCAGAGATTTGCGGCATACCAATACCAGCAACAATACGCGTCGTACAGATTGAACCAGGACCAATACCGACCTTAACCGCGTCCGCACCTGCATCAAGTAAAGCCAATGCAGCATCGCCAGTTGCAATATTACCGCCAATCACTTGAACTTGTGGATAGTTGGCTTTAACCCAACGAACACGTTCAATTACACCCGCAGAGTGACCGTGTGCAGTATCCACCACAATCGCATCCACACCTGCTTCAACCAATGCTTCAACACGTGCAGGTGTTTCTATACCTGTACCCACTGCAGCACCAACACGTAAACGACCGAGGTCATCTTTACAGCTATTTGGATAAAGCTCTGCTTTACGGAAATCAGTTACCGTAATTAAGCCTTTTAATTCGTTGTTATCACCAACAACCAATACTTTTTCAATACGGTTTTTTTGTAATAAGGCTTGGATATTTTCTTTAGATTCGTTTTCACGAACAGTCACCAAGCGGTCTTGACCAGTCATGATGTTGCTAACTGGCTGCTCTAAATTGGTTACGAAACGTGTATCACGACCCGTCACAATACCGACCACTTTACCATCTTTAACAACAGGTACACCGCTGATATTGTTGGCTTGAGTAATCGCAATCAATTCACGAACGGTTGTTTCTGGAGTCACAGTGATAGGATCTTTCACCATCCCTGCTTCGAATTTTTTCACACGACGTACTTCAGCTGCTTGAGCAGAAATATCCATGTTTTTATGCAGGATGCCGATACCACCGTTTTGCGCCATCGCAATTGCCATACGTGATTCTGTCACAGTATCCATTGCAGCTGAAACAAGGGGAATATTCAAATTAATGCCACGAGTAAGGCGTGTCTTTAACGAGACATCTTTTGGGAGAACAGTTGAGTAGGCAGGGAGTAATAAGACATCATCGAAGGTTAGCGCTTCTTGAACGATGGTCAACATAACAGTCTCACTGGTAATTTCCGTGCGCCATTATAAACAAAAAAAACAGTTTTATTCATGCTAATTTCAAACAGCAATGCAAAATAAATTTACATTGCTGCAGATTTACGAGGTTTTTTTGTTCAAAAACAGCAACTCTGCTGCATTATGATGTTTAAGGTTTAATTTTATCTACTGTTAAACGACCTGATCAAAATCATCATCATTGATCGGTTGTGCTGTTTCGATGGGTATAAACGGAATCATATTGTATGCACGGCGGGCTTTATTACATTGCTCATCGGCAATTTGCACTTCTTTGCAGCTGGAACTGCGCACTGTATAAATTGCACAACTGACCTGTTCACCAATTTTCCCCTCGAGCGCTACACAATAAGGCTGTGTCTGATTGGTGCCTTGCATACATGAATATACCGCAGTGAGCGGTTCAGTATACTGCTCGGGCATGGGAATGCCTTCCGCCCAATAGAATGAAACCCGGAAATGAGCACAACATGCTCCACAACTCAAACACGCATCCTGCGTAGCAACTTGAGACAACATTTTTTAAATTCTCGTTATCAAGGGTTTAATTTTTAGAGAGAAATCTTAAAAAATGTTACTTTTATATGCAAGAAAAATCAGTAACCGCCAGAGATATTATTCTGGGCAGGTAAATACCGTTTCATCCATCAAGTCGATACCGCACTGTAAAGTTTCAATCCAATCCAGGAACTGGTTAATCTGCTCTTTACCGATAAAAGGTGTGCCGTGCTGTGGCACGATCATTTCAATATCCATGGTGCGAACCATATTCACCCAAAGACGAATCACTTTATTTGAACACATATAGCGTTGATGAAAGCTTTTCATCTTGGGAATATGCGCTGCAAAATTTTCCAGTGGTTTAGAAGCATCATCAACCATCGATGCGCCCATATCACCTGAAAACAGGATTTTTGCAATCGGATCGTAAAACTGGAAATTACCCACCGAATGCAGGAAATGGGCAGGAACAACAATAATACGTGATTCGCCTAAAGGAATAATCCCACCGTGGTCTGGCAATTCAATCAAGCGTTCCAACCATCCACCTTTCATTCGATCACTCATAAATGCAGAGTTCAAATGCGGCAAGAAACGTGCCCAAAGTTTAGAAGCCACCACTTTGGCTTCGGTATACACCAACCAACGTGGCATAGAAGTAATAATGTCGGGGTCTTGGTGTGAGGCCATCACATAATCGAGATTGGTCAGGCGGGTATATTTATTCAGTTCCATGGTCAGTGGAACATAGGTTAAATCGCCGCCTGGATCCAGCACTGCGGCACGTTCATTATCTAAAATTAGAAATTGGTTGGCTTGTACACCTTCACCTTTGACCAGACTGGTAAAGCTAATACATTTATGTGTGCCATTATCAAATAACACTTGTGATGTAGTGCGATCAAATGCCATAACCCATTCCCCAAAATATCGTTGTAAAAGTGCATTTTTATGCCATACAACATATAGGGAATTATGGTGGTTTACAACAAACATGCATTGAAATATAGTCAGATTTATCAGTAAATTGTGATACGTTTTGCAATAAAAAATCCCGACTAAAATGCCAGGATTTTTTTCACTACGATTCAACTTTAGAAGAAATAATGTTGTACCAAGGTTGCAACCCCAATAATCAAGAAAATGCTTGCACCAATCTTATGAATCAGTGGAATTGGCAATTTATCAGCCAGCTTATTTCCGACAAAGACTGCCGGTGCATTGGCAATCATCATCCCAATTGTGGTACCGATCATCACCCAGAATACACTGTCAAAACGCGCAGCCAGAGCGACGGTTGCCACTTGGGTCTTGTCGCCTATTTCAGCCAGGAAGAACAGTACAAAGGTTGCACCAAACACGCCATATTTTTGCCATTTATTAATATTATCGGTTTCATCTTCCAGTTCGTCTGGAACAAGCATCCACAGTGCCATCGCGATAAAGCCAACCGATACAATCCAAAGCAAGACGTCTGGGCTTAATACCGTGGTAATCCACTGACCGAGCACAGCTGATATACCATGGTTCAACAAAGTCGCCAATAAAATGGCAAGTAGAATAGGAACAGGTTTACGAAAGCGTGCCGCAAGTAAAAGCGCTAATAATTGAGTTTTATCACCCATTTCAGCGAGGGCAACAATAGCGGTAGAGATAAGCAGTTCATGCATGGGATCTTTCTCTGGCTAGCAAAATTTGCCGATGACTTATCGCTCCTGCTAGCCAAAATCTGCAGAGTGATAAATCAAAGGTCTTGCCAACAAAAGAAGCTTAAGAAAAGCTGGTTTGGTTCTTTGCTATGATGACCATGTTCTGTTGAACAATTATGTTGACCATCACCTTTTTACATTGCGTAAAAAGCGGCTACTCCCCAATGAAGTGAGGTAATTTTAATCGCAAAGCAGTTTTTTATCAAATCAATTTACTGCCTGGCTTTTAAGATATCGATTAAAAATAAATAAAATTAAACGATGATGATGAGATAAACCGTATGTTCCCGACATTTTAATGATCCCTGACCATAAAAAACCCTGCCGAAGCAGGGTTTATATTATTCGTAATTGATGACCCGATTAGAGCAACAAAGTACGAATATCAGCTAGAAGCTTGGTCAATTTATGGGTGAAACGTGCAGCGTCAGCACCATTAATCACACGATGGTCATAAGACAATGACAATGGCAACATGAGGCGTGGATCAAAACCTTCACCATTCCATACCGGTTGCATGGTCGCAGGTGAAATACCCAAAATCGCCACTTGAGGCCAGTTCACCAGTGGGGTAAATGCTGTACCGCCAATTGAACCCAGACTGGTAATGGTAAAATTCGCACCTTGCAAATCTTTCGGTGATAATTTTTTCTCACGCGCCTTTTTACTTAACTCACCCAATTCAATCGCAATTTGCTTGATTGATTTTTGGTCCGGGTTACGCAGTACAGGTACGGTCAAGCCATCAGGTGTTGCCACTGCAATCCCCATATGGATTTCATTGCGCAGCAATACTGATTTCTGATCATCAGCCAAATGACCTGCAAAATACGGCTCTTCTTTTAAAAGATGCGCCAAGGCTTTGGCAATGAAAGCCAAAATGGTCAGGCTAATGCCATCTTTCTTAAAGTTGCCTTTCAACTCGCCACGCCACGCTTCAAGCTCGGTAATATCGGCTGCATCAAACTGGGTGACTTGAGGAATGAAGTTATTCAATGACAATTGCGGAACAGAAACCTGTTGCAAGCGTGTCATGGCTTTTTCTTCAGTACCGCCAAAAGCACTAAAATCAGGAAGTTTAGGCAAGCCAGAAACTTGTGCTACCGCTGATGCAACAGGTGCTGCTTGAGGTGTTGTTAAACGTGTTTTCACATACGCAAACACATCTTCTTTCATCAAGCGGTCATGTGCACCAGACGCTTTCACTTGTGACAACACCACACCCAGTTCACGTGCCAATTTACGTACCGCAGGACCAGCGTAGACTTTGGCATTTGCCGCACTTTGCTCTTTGGTCAGCTTATCAGAACCTGAGGCAGTCACTGGAGCTGGTGCTTGTACCGCTGGCGCTGATTTAGCAGGAGCAGCTTCTGGTTTAGCTTCTGTTCTTACAGCGGGTACAGGTGCGGCCTGAGCGGCAGCCTTCACTTCACCTTCAATGGTCACTAAAGCCATGCCTTGGCTGACGCTTTGGCCCAATTCAACGTGAATCGCTTTAATCACACCAGCAGTTGAGCTTGGCACTTCTACCGTAGCTTTATCCGACTCAACCACAATGATGCTTTGATCTGCTTCAACCGCGTCACCGACTTTCACTAAAATTTCAGCAACAGTGGCTTTATCCACACCCAAATCAGGCACGCTAATTTCAATTGCACCGCTTTGAGCCGGAACAGCTTCTGCCACAGGCTCAGATTTCGCTACGGCAGCTTGTACAGTTTCTATTTTTGGAGCTTCAACAGCAGTTTCAGCCTGATTCGCAGCAGCAACTTTCACTTTAATCAGAACCACACCTTCTTTTACGGTGTCACCTTCATGAACTTCAATGCTTTCCACAATACCTGAAACTGAACTGGGTACTTCAACCGTAGCTTTGTCTGATTCAACCACCACAATGCTTTGGTCAACATCGATCGTATCGCCAACACTGACCAAAATTTCACCCACTAGCGCTTTTTCAACGCCAATGTCAGGGACTTGTACTTCAACCACACTCACTGAAGAGGAAGCCTGAGTAGAAGTGTGAGGTTGATGTGACGCCAGTTCCTGCATGATTTCCTGATCAGGCAGTGAGGTCGGGGTATTTTCCGAGGTCTTTTTTGAAGCATCAGCATATTGAATTTCAGTTGCTGCAGTAGAGCCATCTTCTGCTTCAAGCTCGATTAAGGCTACGCCTTCAGTGACATTATCGCCCTGATTAACCAAAATGCTTTTCACCACACCTGCCGAAGTGCTAGGCACTTCAACAGAGGCTTTGTCCGATTCGAGCAATACCAGACTGTCATCAACAGCAACAGTATCGCCCACTTTGACTAAAATTTCCGCAACGGTGGCTTTATCTACACCAATATCAGGAGTCGTAATTTGCATGCTTAGTTCTCCTCTTTGTAGTCAGCAACCGCGTGAACCGATGGTGTTGCCTGAGGCGCCCACGCCACTGGACGGTCTGTATCTAACTCAAAGCTCGAGATCGCGTCTTTGACTAAACGTGCATCAACTTCGCCTTCATCGGCTAATTTTTTCAGTGTTGCAACCACAATGTGTGCTGCATCTACACCAAAGTAGCTACGAAGTTTAGCGCGGGTGTCTGAACGACCGTAACCATCTGTCCCAAGTGCGACAAATGGGCGGTTGTCTGGAAGATACGCACGAATTTGTTCGCTATATGCACGCATGTGATCTGTTGCAGACACCACAATACCTTTGGTGCCACGTAATTGCTTAGACACCCAAGCTTCTTTTACTTCTTCCGTCAATGGATGTAAACGGTTGTATTCTTCGCATGCCATACCGTCACGCGCAAGTTCGTTAAAGCTTGTAACACTGTAAACATTTGAGTGAATCTGATATTCCTCACGAAGAATTTTTGCCGCTTTAATCACTTCGCGCAGAATCACACCTGAACCAAGTAATTGAACAGTGGCTTTTTCATCTTCTTCAAGTAAGTACATACCACGTTTAATCCCCTCTTCAGCGCCTTTTGGCATTGCAGGGTGTTCGTAGTTTTCATTCATGACGGTTAAGTAGTAGAAAATGCGTTCTTGATTCACATACATACGCTGTAAACCATCATGTACGATCACTGCTAACTCATAACCGAAACATGGGTCATAAGACACACAGTTTGGAATCGTGTTGGCAAGAATATGTGAGTGGCCGTCTTGGTGCTGTAAACCTTCACCGTTAAGCGTTGTACGACCTGCAGTTGCACCCAACAAGAAACCTTGCGCTTGTGCATCGCCTGCCGCCCATGCAATGTCACCAATACGTTGGAAACCAAACATTGAGTAGTACATGTACATTGGAATCATTGGCAAATTATTGGTTGAATAACTCGTTGCCAACGCCGCCCAAGCACTCATCGCACCGGCTTCGTTAATTCCTTCTTGTAGCATGTGACCATCACTAGCTTCACGGTAATGCATCAATTGTTCTTGGTCTTCTGGGGTATATTTTTGACCGTGAGCGGCATAAATACCGAGCTGACGGAACATACCTTCTAGACCGAATGTACGCGCCTCATCTGGTACGATTGGCACAACACGATCTTTAATGGCTTTTTCTTTCAACAAAGATGAAATTATGCGAACCATGACCATGGTGGTCGATTGTTCCTTACCATTTGAACCTGCTAATACTGCATCAAATACAGACAATTCAGGAATCGCAAGCTGTTCGCTTTCTTTACGACGTGCAGGTAGGTAACCACCTAAGGCTTCACGACGCGCCTTCATGTATTTCAATTCAGGTGAATTTTCACTTGGACGGTAGAAAGGCACTTCTTCCAATTGCTCATCAGTAAATGGCAAGTTGAAACGATTACGTACATATTTTAATGATTCAAGCTGCATTTTTTTGATTTGATGCGTCTTGTTTACCGCTTCAATCTCTTCAGATAAACCATAACCTTTAACAGTTTTTGCAAGGATTACTGTCGGTTGACCTGTCGATTTCATCGCTTCTGCATAAGCAGCATAGACTTTATATGGGTCGTGACCACCGCGGTTTAAGTTATCGATATCTTCATCGCTTAAACCTTTCACTAATTCTTCAGCTTCTGGGTATTTACCAAAGAAGTGTGCACGTGTGTAAGCACCACCTTTTACTTGGTAACGTTGGTAATCGCCATCTACCGCTTCTTCCATGATGGCTTTAAGCGCACCTGACTTATCTTTATCAAGTAGTGGATCCCAGTGACGGCCCCAAACCACCTTAATCACGCGCCAGCCAGCACCGCGGAAGAGTGACTCAAGTTCTTGGATGATTTTACCGTTACCACGTACAGGCCCATCTAGACGCTGTAAGTTACAGTTCACGACCCATACCAAGTTATCGAGCTTCTCACGACCTGCAAGTGAAATTGCACCAGTACTTTCTGGCTCATCCATCTCGCCATCACCTAGGTATGCCCAAACCTTACGATCTTCTTCTTTAATCAAGCCACGGTTCATCAAGTACTTTTGAATGTGTGCTTGGTAAATCGACATGATTGGACCCAGACCCATCGATACCGTTGGGAACTGCCAATAGTCAGGCATTAAATAAGGATGCGGGTATGACGGCAAACCAATACCATCAACTTCACGACGGAAGTTATTAAGATGATCTTCTGTTAAACGACCTTCAAGGAATGAACGCGCATAGATACCTGGCGCACAGTGACCTTGATAATAGATCATGTCGCCACCGAAATGATCATTGCCAGCACGGAAGAAATGGTTAAAACCGACATCATACAAAGTTGCTGAAGAGGCGAAACTGGCTAAGTGACCACCGAGATCATCACCGGTTTTATTGGCACGTAGCACCATCGCCAAAGCATTCCAGCGAATCAATGCACGGATACGGCGTTCCATGTCTTGGTCACCCGGCATTGCCGGAGTTTCTTCAACCGAAATGGTATTAAGATAAGGAGTATTTAGACGCTGAATGGGAACATGAGTAGCGATTGCGCGTTGATAGAGTTTTTCTAATAAAAATGCCGCTCGCTCCGTTCCCATGTGTTGCAAAACCGAGTCAAAAGCATCTTGCCATTCTTGGGTTTCTTGCGCGTCAGTATCACCATAAAACGCCATATTCCACCTATTCCTTGAGCCTATTTATATTCTCTATATGTACCATACTTTAGCGGGCTTCAGTTATTGCCACAGCTGAATACGGAATAGCATTATTATTTAGATAATAAATACCTGTTGACCATTCTTTACGCAATAAAACAAAAAACCGCCAATAAAGGCGGTTTTTTATACAACAAGTATTCTGTACAGTGATAATATAAGACTTAAAAGCTATAGCGGCTTTTTACTCTACTCTTTAAATGAATTACCACACTCTTTTAACGATCGTTACAACTCTTTAAATTAAAACCGACAGAATGGGTTTTAAAATTTGTCATACTCAATCTTATGGCAACATTGCTAAATATGGCGAAGGGTTTTTACGTTCACCGTCTTTGACTACTTCATAATGTAAATGCGGACCGGTACAACGACCAGTACAGCCTACATTGGCAATATGTTCACCGGCTTGCACTTGGTCACCGACACGAGCAATTAAACGAGAAGCATGTGCATAACGCGTTAAATAACCGTTACCGTGGTTAATTTCCACGTATTGACCATAACCGGTGCCCCAACCTGATTTAGTGACGACACCGGGGCCAGTTGCATAAATAGCAGTACCACTCGGTGCAGACATATCTAAACCTGAATGGTTTTCCGCACGACCACCCATGGTACGACCACCATAAGATGAGCTAACGCGTTTCATGTCAGGAAGAGGATGGGCTACCAACCAAGAGTAAGCATTGTTAGAATAGCTTTTTGAGGTGCTTGAACCGTATTTTTTTGCGAGCGATTCATTGTTTAATTCAACAGTTTTTTCACGTAATTTAACGCTCATTTTAGTTTCAGCAGGAATATCAATATCATTTGATTCTGCATAAGAACCTTGAGCCAAAGTACGGGTCAATTGTTCAATACGATCTGTTGATACGTCGTTAGAATTTAATTCTACTAAATCAGCAAAAGCTACAGATGCGGCAGACGCTGCCAATGAAAACGCTAATAAAATACGTCTCGTATGCATAAAAAACCTCTTTTAACTGTTCTTAGTTAATGTCCTTGCGTGATCTCTTCCTTGATATCTACTGAAAGGAGCGCATAAGATTAAGACACAAATATGAAGGAACAATGTATGTCTGAACCGGTAAAGCTCTTTCAACAAACAAGAAAACACTTAAAAACAGGAAACTTTACGTTTCTCTCTACACAAGTTGCTGCATGGCAGAAACTTACAAAACTTATTCAACCGCTATTGCCCCAACCAGAGCAATGGCAAGTTGTATGTTATGAAAATGGCATTTTGACGATTACCGGTGCAAATCAAGCCATGATTAGTCAACTGGCATATCTTCAAAAGCAATATATAGCCCAATTATTACAATTGTCTGAATTTAAAGATTTGCATAAACTGCAAGTTCGTTTAAGAATTCAAACACACACACCACTCAAGCCTGAATCTCTGACCAGATCCCTTAGTCCAGATACCCAAGATTTAATTCGTGGTGCCGCTGACTTTGTGAGCGACCCTAAGCTTAGCCAAGCAATGCTACGTTTGGCAAGCAATAAAAAGTAACCGACACTTTGATGTCTTTGAAATCAGTCAAAAATTCTGTGAACTGTTTAACAAACACATTTGTTATAATATAACACTCGCATTAAAAGACAATGACTTATGTCACGCTTACATAAGAAATTGGACATTGCGTTTCGTCATCAAATGTTACAATTTCATAAGTGGTTGGATCGCTTTTAACATTGCGTAATAATTGATTATTTAAGGCATGGCCCGATTTATAGCCATCAAACTTTGCAATAATTTGATGCCCTAGCAGGTATAAATCCCCAACTGCATCTAAAATTTTGTGGCGCACAAACTCATCCGAGAAACGAAGTCCTTCTTCATTCACCACGCCTGTTTCATCTACTCCAATCGCATTTTCCAAGCTTGCGCCTAACGCTAAATTATTGGCTTTAAGATAGTCTAAATCTTTCATAAAACCGAAAGTGCGCGCTTCACTGACTTCATAGACAAAAGTTTCAGTTGAAAAGTCGATGGTTGCGGACTGGTATTCTT
This sequence comes from Acinetobacter terrae, assembly GCF_002135195.1. Lineage (NCBI taxonomy): Bacteria > Pseudomonadati > Pseudomonadota > Gammaproteobacteria > Moraxellales > Moraxellaceae > Acinetobacter > Acinetobacter terrae. The sequence goes on along the minus strand of NZ_NEGF01000006.1, from coordinate 85,955 downwards.
TTTTAAATGCGGGGTGATCAAAATCAATGGTGAAATTCAGTTGAAAGCCTTCATGCGGATGAAACACAGCACGTTTATCATCAATTAGAGCTTCAACCGGTTTTAAAATTTTTATAAATTTTTTTGGTGCATTTTGTTCAGCCAGACCACCTTGCATTAGCAAATAAATAAAGGGGCCTGCGCTACCGTCCATAATCGGCACTTCAGAAGCAGAGACTTCGATAATCAGGTTATCAATGCCTAACCCTGCAATGGCGCTCATGACATGTTCAATGGTGCCGACTTTGGCATTTTCCTGAACCAAGTTAGAGCACATAAATGCTTCTTGAATCAGCATAGCATTGGCTTGAATATCCACGGGTGGATCTAAATCAATACGTCGAAATACAATTCCCCCATCCACATGGTGCGGCACAAAGTTAATCAAGACTTTTTGCCCACTATGAAGACCGATACCGCTCGCTTTCACGACACGTTTTAGGGTTCGTTGTTTCAACATTTCTCTATCATCTGCTCATAAAACCGATATACGTTAGCATATTTAGCCATTGATAAAAAACAAAAAGGTAGTATTGCTACTACCTTTTGTAAACACCCCAACTAAAACTTTAAAAATAAAGTTTATTTACGTTGCTGATTTTTCAAGTAATCTTGAATGCTCATTGGTGCTGGACGTGCTGTACCCACTGCTGGAGCAACACTCGCACCGGCTTCGTTTTGTTGACGTTGAATTGCAGGGACATCATCATCTTCAACAATAGCATGAGCCACATGATTTGCAGGACGAGTTGCAGACTGAGATGACGGACGTTTAACTGTGTCAGCCGAATCCGCTGAATTACGGGTTAAACCTGTTGCAATCACAGTCACACTCAGTTCATCGCGTGCATCTGGATCAAATACAGTTCCGTAGAATACTTGACCTTCATCCAGATCTACAATTTGATTGACTACGTCGGTAATTTCTTCAATTTCACCAAAAGTCACATCATCACCACCAGTCACGTTAATCAAAATACCTTTGGCATTCATGATAGTGACGTTATCCAGCAATGGACTACGAATCGCTTGTTCAGCAGCTTGACGTGCACGCGTTTCACCACGACCTGAACCCACACCCATCATGGCATAGCCACGAGTACTCATAGCAGTTTTCAAATCGGCGAAGTCAAGGTTGATGTGACCTGGGCGAACCACGAGATCAAAGATACTACGTACTGCATTAAGTAATACATCGTCTGCTTTTTTGTACGCGTCTTTCATTGAAATATCGCGGAATACTTTAAGCAAACGCTGGTTAGGAATAATGATTAAAGAATCAACATGCGCTTCTAAAGCTTCAATACCTTTTTCAGCTGATTGCTGGCGACGTTTCCCTTCAAAGTTGAAAGGTGTAGTCACCACACCGACTGTCAAAATACCCATTTCTTTAGCAATTTCAGCAACAACTGGCGCAGCACCCGTACCTGTACCACCACCCATACCAGCAGTCACAAACACCATGTCTGTGCCTTCGAGGTGTTGGCGAATGATTTCACGGCTTTCTTCAGCAGCAGTTTGACCCACTTGAGGATTTGCACCTGCACCCAAACCACGTGTGCTTTGCTCGCCTAACTGGATTTTGAATTGGGCATTCATACGATCTAATGCTTGCTTGTCCGTATTGGCACAAACAAATTTCACACCCTGAATGTCTGACTCAAGCATATGTTGTACAGCATTACCACCAGCACCACCTACACCAAATACAGTGAAACGGGCTTGACCGTTGCTATCGTTTTGATCATCTTCTAAAAATTCAAATGAGGCCATGACCTTTGGATTTCCTAATTCGTAATTGGCAGTCACTTAAGCCCGTATACTGCCTTGATCTTAATAAAAAATTATGTTTTAGAATGCTGTTCAACTATACGCTTGTCAAGTCCAAGCCGTTAGACGTACAACTTCCTAACAATATTCCCAATAAATCCAACTTAAAATATCGATTTTAACTGATTATTTAATGCCGACCATGCTCGACCTACTCGCTTAAAAACCGACAGTTTTTCAGGATCTGTAGATTCTACAATGGTATCTTGCGTGTCACTTTGACTAAACATCAATAACCCTGCAGCTGTTGCATATTGCGAACGACGCAAAGCCGCCTGATTTTGCTCTTCAGCATATACCTGTACCGGTGGATTTCCCAAATGTGCTGAAACCCCTAACATCTGACGTGCCAGATTCACCATTCCTTCGATTTGGCTTGCATCACCTGTTAGTACCACACCATGATATAAACCATGAATTGCACCGTTGCGTTGTAACTCTTGATGAACTTGAGTCAAAATTTCTTCATAACGCGCAATAATAATTTCTGCCAATTCAATGCGACTGATGGTTTGTGGACCATCAATGCCCTGAAATTGAATCATATGATCGGGTTTCACCACTTTCAGGTCAACACAACCATACAATAACTTAATTCGTTCCGCTTCTTCGGTCGTAGTTTGCAAGACTGCTGCAATGTCACGAGTAACATGCTCACCACCACGTTGCAAAGTATGCGTCAATGCTAGGCGACCATCTAGATAGACTGCAATATTGGTGGTACCCGCACCAATATCCACCAAGCATGCACCATACTCTTTTTCATCTTTGAGCAGACTTGCTTCAGCAGTTGCCAAACAAGATACCACCATTTTCTCGACGCCAATATTGGCACCTTTTAGCGCACGATCCAGATTCTGCATGGTACTAATCGGCAGCATCATCAACTGATAATGCCCCATCATACTATGTGCAGACATGCGAATCGGATTTTGTACCCATTCTGCCGAATCATCTAGTTCAAAGCCTAAAGGCACTGCACTCACCAAATAATGGTCAGAGGTCAAATGACTGGCTTTAGCCAATTCTAACGCACGTACAACTTCACTTGTTGTAATTGTATGGTCGCTATTTTCAATGGGTGTGCGACCTGATGCATAAAAGCTTTTTAATTCTGCACTTGGAATTGAAATCCAAGCGGAATGCACACGGCATTCAGCCATATCTTCTGCTTCTTGTACGGCATTTTTGATTGCAGTGATGACTTTATCGAGACTTACAATTTTCCCTTTATTCATGCCTCGGTTACGAGCGGTTGCCATCCCAATCACTTGGATATTGTCTGGCGCATGTACCTTACCAATCAAAACTGAAACTTTGTGTGTCCCAATGTCAATCGCAACAACCGAGGGAACAGCTTCATTCATTATCTACTACTACCATTACGTGTTTGGTTGATTTATGGCCATAAGCCTCTATTTTATATAAAGCCGCTCAATTATGGCTTTACCGTTCTTGCATCTGCAATGCTTGTGTCATTAATCGTTACAACAAAGTGACCATTTACAATACCTGGAGGGGTTGAATTCTTCCATTGTATCGCCAATCCATTTCGATAACGTAAGTCCACTGACGAAATTTTAGACCAAACCGGTTTTAAATCACTTTGTGCCAGATGACTCAAGCGTTGAAGTTTACCCATGGTCTGATCCTGATCGACAATAATGCGCAAACCCGAATCAAACTGCATAAACCAGGTCATACGTTCTGTTAAATATAATTCTTTTAAACGAACATTGACTGGCAGGAATAACTGATTAATTTCATTGTAGCGACGCATCATCATTTTGGACTGAGATGTTGGGCCGTGCAGCAATGGTAATCTTTGATTATTTTGCGGAATCACTTCTGCAAAAATGTCACCACTATCGCTTAACAGTCGTCCAGTTCCCCAACGCGCAATGGGATGACGCGGCATCACGCGTACCCGAATTGAATTGGGCCATGCACGTGAGACCACCACGCGATCCACCCAAGACAACTCTAACGCCTGATCTCTAATTTGTTCCAGATCAGAAGTAAAATAATTCGCTGTTACCGCTGGGGTAACATGCTTCATGACCTGACTATTTTCAGCATCTGAACGCGTACCCACAACATTGAGTTCCGCAACATGCGCATCGGTCATGACTGTATATAAAGCATAGACCCCTACAGCCAATACCATGAGTGCAACCAGCAATAATAACCAGCCACCGAAATTCGCAAGCTTTTCCTTACGCGTTGGTGGCTTGTCATGTATGGATGTGATTGCTGCTCGTTTACGGCGCATTGAAGCAGGAAGTTGAGCCATGGTTTAGTGAGCCGTACCTGTCAAAGTTTGTTCCAGAATGGCAACACAAAGCTCATCAAAGCTATACCCCACCGCTTGTGCAGCTTTAGGTACCAATGAATGACTGGTCATACCTGGAACAGTGTTCACTTCTAGCAACCAGAAGTTGCCGTGTTCATCCTGCATTGCATCAATACGACCCCAGCCACTTGCGCCCACGGCCTGGAAAGCACGTAAAGACAATACTTGTAAACGTTTTTCATCATCTTCGCTTAGACCGCAAGGAATGCCGTATTGCACATCGTTACGGTTATATTTGGCTTCATAATCGTAGAAAGCCACATCTTTTGGCGGCTCTAGACGAATTACAGGAAGCGCCTGGCCATTCAGAATCACAATCGTGAACTCACGACCACTAATCCATTTTTCAGCCATCACCACTGCATCATGTTCAGTGGCTTTTTCAATCGCTAGGGCAAAGTCTTCGATCCGTTCAACTTTGCTCATACCGATACTTGAGCCTTCATGTACCGGTTTGATAATGAATGGCAAGCCAATACTGTCTACAACAGCATTCAAATCCGAATCTTTGGTCACAATACGGTAGGGTGCAGTGGGCAGTTCAGAACCTTGCCAAACCTGCTTGGTTTTGACTTTATCCATACCAATAGCCGAGCCTTGTACACCGGTACCGGTGTATGGAAGATTCAACCATTCCAATGCGCCTTGAATTTGACCATCTTCTCCGCCACGACCATGCAAAACAATAAATGCACGATCATAGTTGACCAGTTCAGTCACGCTACGCTCTTGCGGGTCAAAAGCTTCTGCATTTACACCCGAGCGTACCAATGCTTCAAGTACAGCCTTACCACTATCTAGAGAAACCTCGCGCTCAGCCGATTTACCACCAAGCAACACGGCAACTTTGCCGAATTCTGAAGCATTTGCCACGTTTATATCCTTAAACTTTATAACTGAACGATCAAATTCAAAATCACATAAAGTGATTATTTTAAATACAATTTATTTTGTGCAAGCTCAATCGAGATAGCACCCACATTACCTGCGCCTTGGGTTAATAACAAGTCATTCGCTTTTAACACTTTTTGCACCGCATTTTGCAAATTGCCTTCCACAGGATCAATCAAAATTGGTTCAACATCGCCACGTAAACGAATGCTACGCGCCAAGCTACGACTGTCCGCGCCCACAATCGGCTTTTCACCGGCAGGATACACTTCCAGCAATAGTAATTGATCGACTTGTGACAATACATCTACGAAGTCATCGAAGCAGTCACGGGTACGGCTAAAGCGGTGAGGCTGGAACATCATCACCAAGCGACGATCAGGATGGCTTTGACGCGCAGCTTTAATCGTTGCTTCCACTTCTTTAGGATGGTGACCATAATCATCGACCAGTTTTACATTACCACCATCAAGTTCAAATTCACCTTGAACCTGGAAGCGGCGACCTACCCCACTGAAGCCTTCCAATGCACGGCAGATTGCGCCATCAGAAACACCTTCATCAGTTGCGATCCCAATCGCTGCCAAAGCATTGAGTACATTATGCAAACCCGGCTGGTTTACAGTCACACGAAGTGGTTCACGATTTTTACGCAGCACGGTAAAGTGCGTGCGCATACCGTCTTGATCAACATCGACCGCACGGATGTCATTATCTTCGTTGAAACCGTAAGTTAATAGTGGACGGCCAATACGTGGCATAATTTCGCGGACATTGGCATCATCGCCACAAACTACAGCCAAACCATAGAATGGAAGTTTTTGTAAGAATTGTACGAAGGTATCTTTAAGGACATCGAAACTACCGCCATATGTATCCATATGATCGGCATCGATATTGGTTACAATTGCCGCCATCGGATGTAAATGCAAGAACGTTGCATCAGATTCATCCGCTTCAGCCACGATATAACGGCTCGCACCCAATGCAGCATTGACCCCAGTACGGTTCAGCAAACCACCGATCACATAAGTCGGATCCATGTTTTCTTCCGCCAACATACAAGTGATCAGACTTGTGGTTGTGGTTTTACCATGTGTGCCCGCCACTGCAATACCATGACGGTAACGCATCAACTCACCCAACATTTCAGCACGACGAACCACAGGAATACGGGTTTCAATCGCTGCTTTGATTTCCGGGTTTTCTGGATCAATCGCTGTAGATACTACAAGTACATTGGCATCTTTAATATTTTCAGGCGTATGACCGATATAAACTTTGATACCGTTTTCTTCAAGTTGCGCAGTCGTTTTAGATGCTTTGATGTCAGAACCCGAAACTTTATAGCCTTGGTTTTTGAGCACTTCCGCGATGCCACACATACCGGCACCACCAATCCCTACAAAATGAATGTGTTTGATACGGCGCATTTCAGGCACTTTAATTAATTTTTTCGCTTGCTCAGCAGGAGTAGATGGAGACATATATCACTCTAATTTACAATTCTTGAATTAAACGAACCACATGCTGGGTTGCATCAGGTTGTGCTTTTTGACGTGCTTTGACTGCCATTTCTGACAGCAATTGGCGATTCATCAGTGGTGTTAGCAATTCTTTTAAATGATCAACAGTCATGCTGGCTTGCGGGCAAATTTTCGCAGCATTGATACCGGCAAGGAATTTTGCATTTGCGGTTTGATGGTCATCCACTGCACTTGGCAGTGGAACAAAAACTGCAGCCACACCCGCAGTTGCAATTTCAGTGACAGTTAACGCACCCGCACGGCAAATAATTAAATCAGCATCTGAATAGGCTTTGGCCATATCTTCAATAAACGGCTGCACTTCAACCTGCAATGTTGCAGGTGCATCACTATAACGTGCTTGCGTTGCATCCTGATGGTTTTGACCACATTGATGAAATACATGCATCGGTACATTCAGTTGTTTCAATGCTTCCGGCACACGTTCATTCAATGCTTGTGCACCTAATGAACCACCGACAATTAAAATCTGTAAAGGTTTTGACGCTTTTTCACGTTCTTGATAACGCCAAGACGGATTTAAAATTTCGGTAATTTCTTTGCGCACAGGATTGCCTGTAGTCACAATTTTTGCACTTTCGGCGAAAGTATCTGGAAAAGCCTGACACACAGTTTTAGCAATACGGGATAATTGAGTATTGGTAAAACCTGCAATCGCATTTTGCTCATGGATAATCACAGGAATACCTAAGGCACGCGCAGCCAAGCCACCCGGCCCTGCAACATAACCACCAAAACCCACAACAGCATCAATATTGAGCTGTTTCATATAGCGCATAGCACTTAAAGTTGCTTTTAAAATTCTTAAAGGTGCCAACAATTTACGCACAACACCGTTGCCACGTACACCTTGAATATCAATTTGATAAATTGGAATATTGTGATTTTTTAACAGACGATTTTCCATGCCTGCTGGCGTTGCAAGCCAAGAGACCTGTACCCCTTGTTGCTGTAATTCTTTAGCAACAGCGAGTGCTGGAAAAACATGCCCGCCAGTACCTGCGGCCATCATCATGACATGTTTGGGCTTTGTTTGCGTTGCTTCAGTCACAGTCTAATTCTTCAATTCTAAAATATGGATAACGAAATTCGATTTTAAGCGATCAATTGTAATCACAAACGCATAACCGTGAAAGGTTATTTACTTTTTTTCAACAGGCGCTTCATTGTTTTTTTCTACGTATTTAAAAGTTTAAACTAGTTTTATTATTAATCGACGAAAAATATACAATTTTATGTATTTTTTATCCAGTTTTGTGACCTTGTTTTTAATCAGCTGATCAATTTAATACTCTCCTCCCTAGAAGCTTCGCTAAAAAAAAGAGCCTCAATTGGACTCTTTTTTTATTTCGTAATGATTCAATTAACTTAATGAAAAATATCCTGTCACTTTTACCATTATTTGCTTTGCACTACCGCAGGCTCAGTCGCATATCGTTTACCCACTTTTTTCCATGGATTATTACGCTGATATTTTTCCTCTAAAAAATCTAAGCCTTTCCAGTACAAGGGAACAAGCCTTTTATTCAGTAAAGGTAAAGACAAGGGATTTAAACCCACCCAAGGCAAAAAAGGATTTCGGCGTGCATATGCCCACAACTCAATACGCTTCGATGCATGAGTTGATTGACCACGTGCATGAAATCCATAGGTATCCGCCACAACCAAGGTGTTTGCCTTAACTGCAAATGCTTTGGGCTGAGCATATCCCATAGCTAGCAGTTCTTCAGCTTTCACCCGGAAAGAACCACGGCGTGTCATGGCATCGGTCTTTTCAGTGATGGATAACGCTTTTTCATGCTCCCAATTCAATCGTTGCTCTGTAATCTGATGTGAACCGGGGACATAAACAAAAGGCCCCTCATCTTCAGCGACATCCGTTAAAAACAGCCAGGCTTTTACACTGGGATGAAAGGTATCACTATGTAAATTGGTTTGTGGATCGGGACGAGCTTTACGTACATGCGATAAAATCACTTGCACGTAATACATGGGCTGAACTTTAGAACTTCCCACATAATTAATGAGACTTTTCCACTGATGACTCTGTAGCAATGTTTTTGTTACTGGAAGTTGATTCAGCACTTGATGATCTAGAGACATTCGACGTGTCACGGTATCACCTTGCAAAGTTTCACGTGTTTCGAATTTCGTCTCTAATAATTCCTGCTTTAACTGATTAAATTCGGCATCTGACAGAAAGTTTTCTTTTAAAATAAAACCATTCTGCTGAAATTGTTCAACATCTTCTGAAGCAATAAATTTGGCAAGATGTTGTCTACGCTTTTGTGCCAATTGAGCTGCTTTTTGAACCCGAAATCGATGTAATCCCAGCTGATTAAATACAGGATTTCCAATAATTGAATGTGATTCAAAAGATTTTGCTTCCCCAAAAAGTGTAAAAGCATCCACCATCAACTTATTTGGTTTTTCTCTGACTAAGGTTTTAATTTCATTGAGCGCAACTTGCGTGCGCTCATCTTGAAAAAAACTTTTGATCTTTTTTAGCGTTATTTTCATTGATCAAACCTGACCTATTTTTGACCTGCTTCTAAAACATCAAATAAATCATCCGCAATAGATGTCCCAAATTGATCATCAATTTCACGAATACAGGTTGGGCTAGTGACGTTGATTTCTGTCACGTAATTACCAATCACATCCAGACCAACAAAAACTAAACCTTTTTCACGTAAGAAAGGACCGACTTTTGCAGCAATCGCTTTATCATTTTCACTTAATGGGCGTGCTTGACCCAAACCACCGGCTGCCAAGTTGCCACGCACTTCGCCATTTTGAGGAATACGCGCCAAACAGTAAGGTACAGGTTCGCCATTAATCATTAAAATACGTTTATCTCCTTCAACAATTTCCGGGATATAACGCTGTGCCATAATCGGTTGGGTACCATTATTGGTCAGCATTTCAATGGTAGATCCAATATTTATGCCATCTTGATATAAGCGGAAAATGCCTGTACCGCCCATACCATCAAGTGGTTTTACAATCACATCAACGTGTTCTTTCAGAAATTCACGAATCAGACCTTCATTTGAGGTCACTAAAGTCGGCACCTGAAGTTCAGGGAACTGTGTTGCAAAGAGTTTTTCATTACAGTCACGCAGGCTTTGCGGTTTGTTGATAATCCACGCGCCTTCACGCTCTGCCTGTTCCAGAATATAAGTGGTATAGACAAAATTCATGTCGAACGGTGGGTCTTTACGCATCAACACCACGTCATAATCTGCAATCGATTCTTTTTTCTTTTCACCCAATTCAAAGTAATGGTTATAGTCTTCAAACACTTTCAACGATGAAATTAAACCGAATGCCTTACCTTGTTCGATATATAAATCTTGCTGTAATGCATAACCCAACTCATGTCCACGACGGCTGGCTGCCCACAGGATTGCCATAGAGGAATCTTTTTTCAGATTTACATTTTCGATGGGATCCATCACAACAAGTACGCGCATATCGATCTGCTCATGTATTTTTAAATTGAGAAAAGTATAGCGGAGTTTAATCTTTCTTTTTTCTCAATTTTGGTAAAGCTTTTATATGATTGTACAAAGTGGCTTCAGGAGCAGTTGATGCAACAAGCAATTATTGGTTTTCATTTGGATGAAGAAGGTCATTGGGTCGCTGACCTTGCCTGTGGTCATGCGCAACATGTTCGGCATAATCCACCCTGGCAAAACCGCCCTTGGGTGATCACGGAGCAAGGACGGAAAGAGAAGTTAGGCGTGATGTTGGAATGTAAGAAGTGTGATGAACAAATTCAGTAGGTTCTGTATAAACAATTGGTGTTCAAAGAGCTATTTATGACTCATTTGATATTGCTTACCTAATCTCTCATTATTGTTCCATAAGTTTGACTAGATCACATAAAGGATCAGCATTTTTAATTTTATAGTGCTGATCTTTTTATATTCTTTCTTGATTATTTTTAAATCGTGATAAGAAAAAAGTTCTCATGCTAAATTCCCCCAATAACGACCAAGAAGAGTTATATAAAATATATCCTCTTTTTCTTCCTGACGTGAAATTGGATTATGCATATTCCTCTAAAACAAAAATAAATCAGCAAACTATCCTAAACTTCTTTTTGATTAAATTTAGCTTAATGGGCTAGGTTTTTGAAAATATGCTTAAGATTTTCTAACATTTTTTCAATTTGCAAGGGTGTTAAACCCTCAAAAGACTGTTCCAAAACGATGTGACTAAGGTCATTAATCTTTTCGATCATCTGCTGTCCTTTATCGGTTAATAAAACTCGGGTAATTCGACCATCATATTCACAACAATAGGTATCCACTAAGCCTTCATCTTTTAAACGGTAAATGATTTTGGTGGTCGTCGACATTTTAGAAATCACCATTTCTGATAAATCAGATACGCTCGCTTTATTTTTAGATTTTAAAGCCAGTAAAATACGACGGCGAGAATAATCTAAACCATATTTTTTTAATGCATGATCAACATTCTGTATATATTGAGAATGTACTTGAGTGATCCAGTAATATGGAGAATTTTCTAAATTAAAATCTGCGGCAGCAGATAAAAACTTATTGTATCTTTTTGTCATGACCTTACCTCTCTAAGTTGTTGTTGCCATTAAAATTTTTAAAAAAATTATTTTTCAATCTATACATTCTAGTAACCGCTATATTTATTGAATTTTTGGTATTACTTATTTCGCTATATACTCTGTTTTTAAATTGACTCTCTAATTTTTCCTTCGCTTTCTCCAAACCGGCTTTATAAAAAGAACTCGAGAGCCAAATGCCACATAAAGTCCTCTTTTGTATTTATTTATTGCTATTTTGTAAGCAAATTAAATCACTTTAATGGTTAAATGATCTATCACAAAAAATACCAATTTATTAGCTTAGATATATAAAAATATTACACATTTAACATTAATTTTTTTTATAAAAATCATCTATTCCCGTCAGTTTTAGCTTATTAGAATAAGTTTAAATTAAAGCAATGGAGGTTTTTTAAACCTAAAAACAACGGTAAAGTATTGTTTAATTTTATATTTTTTTATTTAAGGAAATATTATATTTAAGCTCATATCTTTAAATAATACTGGAAAAATCATCTATTTTTACAGATGCATTTTATATAATTAATTTTATTGATTATCGGTTTTTAAACATTTTCTATTTAATATTTCTAAAAAATAAATTTTTTACTCTGAAGCAATTGGGTCTTCCTACTGGGAGTTTAATATGCTTATTCACTTAATCACTATTGTGAAATAGATCTCTCCACTCAATTTTCTCTCACCCACTTGAACTGATTAAAAGAGTTGTTTAAATGCTGTGGATTAAAACATTAGTAAAAGAGATTGAACGTTCATAGCTCTAAACCCTAGAGATAGTACATTATGAATATTGCGAATAATTGACCAAATCTAATCATTTTTACATTTCTACTTTTTAGTAATTTATCACTTTCTTAAAATCATGAAAAAAGGAAGCCTCAGCTTCCTTTTTTCATTTCTAAAAATTTAGATACCATATTTCACACGATAAGCTTCCATTTTCGCTAAAGCTTCTTTGTCACCTTTCGCGTCCAAGAAATCCATCAAATCTTTCATGGTAATTAAAGCGTGAACTGGAATTTCAAGTTCTTTTTGCACTTCTTGAATTGCAGACAAGTTACCTTGACCTTTTTCTTGACGGTCTAACGCAACCAACACACCGGCAATTTTCGCACCGGCATTTTTAAGAACAGTTACCACTTCACGAATAGCTGTACCTGCAGTGATCACATCATCAATGATCCAGACTTTTTTACCTTCCACAGAAGCACCAACCAGCACGCCACCTTCACCGTGGTCTTTAGCTTCTTTACGGTTAAAGCCCCAAGGCACGCTCACACCATGATTTTGTGATAATGCCACAGCAGTCGCGGCTACAAATGGAATACCTTTATACGCAGGTCCAAAAATCACTTCAACATTATCGCAAGTTGTTAATTTATCAGCATAGCCTGAAGCCAATAGTGTTAAAGCTTCACCATCATTGAGCAAACCCGCATTAAAAAAATAAGGACTCACACGACCCGATTTTAAAGTAAACTCACCAAATTTAAGCACACCACGTGATAATGCAAGTTCGATAAAAGCTTGAGGGTTAAATTGAGCTGGCGAGGTCATGAGGTGCTCCAAAATTCATAAATAGAGGTAAGACTTGCGCATGATACCAAAGAGTAGCTATCCAAGTGATCAAAAAATTCTAAGAGTCGTTTCAATTAACGTAAATGGCTTACGTTCTTCAGTGACCAAGGGTTTACTTGAATGGATGGAACAGTCAGATGCCGATGTCATCTGCATGCAGGAGAGCCGGATCACGCATGCGCAGTGGACTGAAAAATTTAGACCTGAAGGTTGGTACACACACCTATTCCCTGCGGAACGTGCAGGCTATGCAGGTACTGCCATTTATAGCCGCTTGCCCTTTGTGTCAGTGACCGATGGTTTAGGTTTTGAATTAGCCGATTCTCAAGGGCGCTTTATTTCTGCTGAATTTGACTTGGGCTTGGAAAAACCTGTTCATATCTGTTCCCTTTATTTACCGTCAGGTTCATCGGGTGAGGAAGCCCAAGCGCGTAAAGACCATTTCTTAGATCAATATCAAGAAATTTTAAAACAATGGCGTGATGAAGATAAATCGGTCATCGTCTGCGGTGACTACAACATCGTGCATAAACGCATTGATATTAAAAACTGGTCGGGCAACCAAAAATCTTCCGGCTGCTTACCGCATGAACGTGCTTGGCTCGATCATATTTATGATGATCTGGGTTATGTCGATACTTTCCGTGAAGTGCGCAAAGAAGCGGAACTTTATTCATGGTGGTCAAACCGCGGACAAGCCCGTGCCAAAAACGTCGGTTGGCGGATTGATTACCAAGCGTGTTCGCCAGACTGGAAAGACCGTACCATCAATGCATGGGTCTATAAAGAAACCTGGTTCAGCGACCATGCCCCAGTGGTGATTGATTATAAAATCTAATCAATAGCACCTATTTGAGTGAACGTTTGTTCACTCAATACCATCCAAAAACCTACAACACTTGACGCGTTTGTGTATTTTTATACACGCATTTTAAGTGCATTATGGCTTCACGGCAAAGGGATATGTCAGGATGACACAAAAGGACAGGACGCCGTAGGATGAAACAGAATAAACGACTTCGGTCGCTTATTTTGCAAGGATGTGACAATGGACGTTGAAATGAGACCCGCATGATCAGGATGATTAAATGCGGGTTTTCTCTTTTTATAGATTTATTAAATCCATATTTTTAATCATAAAGTTATTCTTATCTATAGCGCTATATTGGCAAATCTAAATGTCAATTTCATGACATCTCATTTTTTTAGTTTTAATACTTTTAATTCCCCTCTAGAGCTTCTAGATAATTTTCGCTAGGCTATCCAGCAATCGAAAATGGAATGATCATCTTATGCTTAAAATTTATGGCATCAAAAATTGTAGTTCAATGAAGAAAGCGTTCGACTTACTCAAGGAACTGGGTCTGGCGTATGAATTTCAGGATTACAAGAAACAAGGTGTTGATGCTGAAACTGTAAAGAAATGGCTAGATGAAGTCGGACCAGATCTCATCCTGAATAAAAAAGGCACCACTTGGCGAAAACTGAGCGAAGAAGAACAACAAACTGCGCTTAAAAATGAAACCAATTTAATCACTGCCTTAACAACGCATAGCAGCTTGATTAAACGTCCGGTACTCGCAACTGAGCAAGGCTATGTCGTGGGTTATGATGAAGCTGCTTACCGAGCTTTAAAGTAAAACTTTAACCATTATGTAGCCATATAAAAAAAGCCTAGCTGAATATCCACTAGGCTTTTTTCTTGGTTTTCATTTTGGCTTGAAATTAGTTTGCACGAATCCAAGTTTGGTTACGACCTAAAGCCGCGACACCAATAAAACCGCGTAACTCTAATTTTTTACCACCTTCAACCACTTGACCTTTTAATCGGTAAGTTTTGCCCGAAGATGGATCCAAAATAGTACCGTCTTCGTAGCTTGTACCACCACTATTTTTAAGACCATGAACAATCTTTAGACCTTTTAAAGATTTATTATTATATGGGCCTTCACATTTTGTACATGCGTTTTCTTCACCGGGTGTTAAAACCTTTTGAATACTCGCAGATAATGTGCCATTTTTTTGCTCAGTAAATTTTACTATCGCTTTCGGTTGTTTTGTTTTGTCATCAATCGTTTTCCAAACAGAACCATTTAGTGGATCAGCAGCATTAGCCAAAGCTGTTAATCCGAGCAATCCTAGTGCAAGTGCAATTTTTTTCATTTTTTTTCGTTTCCCTAGTCTGGTATAGACGGCTTAGTATTAAAAAGTCACAACATTATTGCAATTTTTCAGTGTGACCCTTTAGTGTAATCTTGTAACTTGAATTGGTAAATATCCAGTCATCCCCTAAAAGATAGAACAAGATGGAAAAAACATGAAAATAAGTCCGTTATGGAAACAATTAATTACAGAAAGCATCTTAAAAACCACCATCCGTAAACCCAGCCAATTTAACTTGCCTCCCAACTCGATACGTTTTGCATTGGAGCAAATGTGTCGTGCCTTTCCAAGCAACAAGGAAGTTGAAATCAGACCACTACGCTTGGCAGGTTTACGCGCTGAAGAAATCAAACCTCAAAGTGAATCATCGCAACTCATTTTGCACATTCATGGCGGTGCATTCTTTTTGGGCTCACTCAAAACACATCGTGCCTTTTTAACCCATGTCGCTGCACGTACACAAATGCAAGTGCTGCATGTCGACTATCCATTAGCTCCAGAATCTGTTTATCCTGAAGCCAGCGATGCGATTTTTGATATCTACACCACCTTGTTAGGTCAAGGGATTCAAGCCAAAGACATTATCTTATCGGGTGACTCTTGTGGGGCTAATTTGGCTTTGGCCTTGGCACTTAAAATCCGTGATGAAGGCCTTCCACAAGTTAGTGGTCTGATACTGCTATCACCCTTTCTAGATTTGACCCTGACCAGTGAATCCTTACGCTATAACCGTAAACACGATGCCTTACTCTCGATTGAAACTTTAGAAGCAGGCATTGACTATTACGTACCGAAATTTATGGATACCGCAGACCCTGCCATTTCACCGTTATTTGCAGACTTAACCGGATTACCCCCGATCTTGGTTCAAGTCGGCTCTAAAGAAATTCTATTGGATGATGCGCAGCGCTTTAAAGAAAAAGCACAACAAGCAGGTGTGGATCTAACCTATAAACTTTACACGGGTATGTGGCATAACTTTCAGATGTTTCATCATTGGTTTGATGAAGGGAAACAGGCCTTGGCCGATCTGGCCGAATTTGCACATCAGCTTGATCGGGATTAGATCTTGGTGTTAGAAAGTGATGGGTATAAAAAAGGTCAGCCGAAGCTGACCCAAAAGGAATGTACTATATTTTCAGAAATTACAGCGCTTGTACCTGAGTTAAAGCGCTAGAAATTGCTTTATCTTTCAACTCTGGTCCCATATTCACGCCTTCAGCACGAATAATTTCGACATCATTCACACCAGTGAAGTTAAATACAGTTTTCAAAAAGCCTTCCTGAAAATCGACTGGGCTATTTTCACCATAGACTCCACCACGACTACTTGCGATATAAACTTTTTTTTCACCCGCCAAGCCGACAGGACCGTTCTCAGTATATTTAAATGTTTTCCCGGCTACGCTAATACGGTCAATCCACGCTTTTAAAGTTGAAGTCAAACCGAAGTTGTACATCGCAGCACCGACCACCACGATATCTGCATCTAGATATTGCTGAATAATTTTCTCACCCAGCGCAGTTTGTTCCGCATCTTGCCCCATTAAAATGGCACCTGTTAAATGCGGAATAGGCTGTGCAGCTAAATCTAGATAATCTATAGCTAAATCTGCATGTTTAGTCTGTAATTGATCAACAATTGCTTGACTTAATTGGCGTGAAACTGAAGCATCGCCTAAAATACTTGAATCGATATGTAAAACTTTCATGCTCAAAACCTTAATGTTTATTTATTTAATGAACCCAGTTTAATCGATCAACAAAAATAGAATAATATCCTTATGCACAACACACTGTTTTATATTTAGAACAATAAACATTCGGATAAAATGCATTTTTATACCTAAAAGTACAAAATATAGGCATTACCATTCATAAAAAAACGTGCTATGTTGTGAATTATTAAAAATAAATCAGATCAACTCATCATTAATACATAGTTTGAAGATCTAAAGGTCATATCTATCGAATGAAGCAAACCTTTTCACCCAATCTCAGCTCCTCATTCAAAGAAAAAATTGCGAAATATCTGATAGAAGATGAAGTCGTAATGAACTGGAGTGTCCTCAATAAATGCATCCTGATGCTTATTTTAGGAAGTTTGGTGCATGTGATTTGGATTGTCTGGAAAGTTTTTGTCCTTCTTTCACCTAATGTATGGCATTGGGTGAATTTGCCTTTACTTAAGCTCCAGCTTGGACTCAACATCCTCACCTTGATGGTTTTTATTGGGCTGATTTACCCCTGTTCCGTCTGGCGAAAAAAACCTGCGGTACAGCAGTGGCTGCCTTATGTATGTGTGGCCATTTTTGTAATTTCATTATGCCGGGATGGCTATATCGTCGGGGTTCTAAGTCCCGCCACCATGATCTCTTACATCAGTTTGGTGACCGTTGGCTTGGTGCTGTTTAAGCGTAAAATTGTTTACTATGCATTGATTCCAGCTACTCTATATTTGGTCTTATCTGGCTATTTAAGCTTACAAGGTCAAATCAGCTACGCACCGATTTTTTATCTACATAGTCTTCCCTATCAAAATATGTTTTGGGTTCTCACGATGATGTATTTCATTGCACCCATTTTGATTACTTGTCTAATTTTATTTGAAATTTTACTCAGCCAATGGCGGCATCGAGAAAAATTAATTCAGCATTTAAGTCAGATTGATCCGCTTACCAATGCACTTAACCGACGCAGCATTAGCGATTGCCTGGAAAAATTAGAGCGTAAACCCACAACATCTTATGCATTGGTGTTAATTGATCTGGATCATTTTAAACGGATTAATGACCAATACGGACACGATAAAGGCGATGAAACCCTGATTAAAGTCAGTGAAGTGCTTTCCCAAATCATTCGTGATAGCGATGTTGTGGGTCGCTTTGGCGGAGAGGAATTTATTCTTATTCTGAATCAATCTTCTTTAGAACAAGCGAAAATTATTGCTGAGCGTTGTCGCCAAGCCATTCAACAGCTAAATTTAATCAGTGATTTGGGCGAGACCATTCAGGTCACCGCCAGTTTTGGGATTGCATTATCGAATACCCTACTTAGACCGCAACAATTGTTAAGCCAAGCAGATAAAGCACTCTATGAAGCAAAAGCATGTGGCCGTAATCAGGTCAAATGCTATCAAGAAGAATTGTTGAGTGAAGCCAAACTGTGTTAAAGCGCTTGCTGTTGATACGACTCTAGATAATTCACCCAGGCATCTTCTTGTAATGCTGCATCGATCCAGGCTTGTACTGCAGAATGTTGCAGCATGATTTGTATATACTGCCGTGTAGACTCACTTACAGGCAGAGCATAAGTCATTAAGCGCGTCACCACAGGTGCATAAAATGCATCGGCAATCGAAAATTCACCACATAAAAAACCGTTCATATTTGGACGTTCCGACCAGATCTGCTCTATACGTGCCACATCTTGGTGAAGTTCTTCATTTTCCCGCCACAAACGTTTACCTACATCGGCTAAATTGGCGCGAATATTCATGCCGCAGGCATTGCGCAAACTCGAAAATCCGCTGTGCATTTCTGCAGATATACAGCGCGCACGTGCACGTTGCTTAACATCTTTGGGCCATAAAGCCTGATCTGAATGTTGTTCCGCCAAATATTCACAAATGGCCAAGGAATCCCAGAGCATCAACCCATCATCCACCAACACAGGGACTTTAGCATTGGGATTAATCGCCAAAATATCCTGTTTAAATGTGCCTGTTCCACGCTCTGATGGAAAGGGAATCGTGATTTCTTCAAACGGCAGGTTAAAAGCCTTTAGCACCAACCACGGGCGCATTGACCAGCTGGAATAATTTTTATTGGCAATATATAGCCAATACATGAAATTATTCTCCTATATGCTTTTGAAACAGATCCAGCTGTTTCAATAATTCAGCTTCGCTAAATGCACCGGTTAAACGCAAACCTCGAATTTCTTGTTGTTTTGGATTTAAGAATAAATAGGTGGGTGGACCTAAAATATCCCATTGATTCAGCAATGCCTGATGCGTTGCATCATAGTCACTTAAATCAAGCTTAATCAGAAAATAAGGTGCCAAGTCTTGCTGTACTTGTGCTGATTTTAGGACACGATATTCAATCGGCTGACATGCCACGCACCAATCGGCATAGACATCAATAATAATACCTTGCTCAGATGGCACACTGGTTAATAACTGCTGAAATTCATCGGCTGTTTTAGCCACATGCCATGTTGCTTGAGTACTGCTTTGTTCCACAAAGAAGCGTTGACTGTGTTGATATTGAGTATAGGCTAGATACGGAACCACCACGAGCAATGCCAAAATATACAGCCACTTGAATGGGGCTGTTTGTCGCATAATTCGGGGGCTTAAATAAGCAATAAAAATGATGCCTAAGCCCAAACTTAACCATTGTAGCCAAGCTTCAGAAATTAATGGACGAATAAAATACAGTGCCAGAGCCAGCATGATAAAGGCAAAGAACACCTTAATCTGGTGCATCCATAGCCCCGCTTTAGGCAGAACCTTGGAACCTAACACACTGGCCAGAAGCAAGGGAGTTCCCATGCCAAAACCCAGTGTGAACAGCAAGATTGCTCCCTGCCACTGACTTTGGGTCTGGGAAATAAATAACAACGCCCCTGCTAAAGGTGCAGTCATACACGGTCCAACCAACAGTGCCGAAATCATGCCCATGATGCCTGCACCAATTAAGCTACCGCCTTTTTGTATCGACTGGGCCTGATCCAGACGATTGACCCAGCCTTGCGGTAATTTAATTTCAAACAGGCCAAATAAATTCAGGGCGAACAAGACAAAGAGCACGCTAAAAGCAATCAGGGTGGAAGGCTGTTGTAACCAGCGCTGGAAATTCAGTCCAGCTGATGAAGCAATCAAACCTAAAATGGCATAAACCATGGCCATGCTACAGACAAAGACCAAAGCGATCATCCAGGCTTTTAAGCCCTTGCTATCTCGTACAATTAACGAGGTCAAAATCGGTAACATCGGCAAGGAACACGGCGTGAAGGCCAGTAAAACCCCTAAACCAAAAAATAGCAATAAGCTATAAAATAAAGAATTTTCAGCCAGTTTTTCCGACCACATCTGATCTTGAGCAGTATCTAATGCAACTGCAGGTTGGGCAGTTTCTGAATTATTTTGTTCAGCTGCAAAAGGTGTTTTACTATTTGTCGGGCTATTCGATGACTGTGAAAGATCGAGCAAACGCTTGCTTGATTTGGCCTGATTTTGCAGCAGCACCAAGCCATCGACATTGGTCTGAAACTCGACTGTTTGTGGCGGATAACAAATACGGTCTTGGGCACAGCCCTGCCACGTCACCCGATAAGTTTTTGATGCTTCGGCCGGAATATTGAATTGGACATTGTGAAAATAAACTTGGGTATGCCCATAGTTTTCGTCATACAAATCGGTGGCTTTAGGCAGTTTTAAAGCAAGTTTCTGAGACCCTTGCTGGACTTCAAATTTGTGCTGATATAAATAATAACCTTGGGGAATATTCCAATTCAGCTGTGCTTCATGCTCACGATTGGATTCAACTGAAAAAGAAAAAGCATCTTCTGCAGAGAGCAATTGATCTTGCGCTTGTAAAGTCATTGAAAACAATAAAATGACGCTACAAATAAATCCGCTCACAGCGGAATGAAACAAGAACCCACTATTTTGAAGATGCTTTTTCATATCGTTTATATTTTTTAATTAAAAGAGGAATGAAACACCTAAACCTGACTGGTAGCTTTTATCTTTGCCATTCAAGTCAACACCCACACTGGCATCCATTTGCACGCGGTCATTCAGTGCATAGATAACACCTGAACCCAGTGAATATTCATAATCTTCACTTTCTGCTTTACGATAAACCAATTCAGAAAAACCAGACCATTTATCCGCAATTTTATATTCAATGGTTGGGACAGCAGTCACTGCCCAATTACTGTTTTGGGCTTCGTAACGCATGGTGATTGAAGTGGTAATGAGATCAGACGCTTCATAAGCTACGGCAGAGCTCAGGCTGTAAATATCATCGTGATTGCTAAAGTTTTCATTGCCAGTCGCTAAAATAGCTTCAGCCAAAATGGCCATAGAAAGCTTGTCATCATCCAGATCAATGGCTTTTTTCACACCAATACTGACATCGCCCAAACCGTCTTCTTCAACAGACTGACCGGCACGTTTTACTTTAGTCCATGCTGGACCTTGCCATCCCAATTGCAACTCTAAGTCTTTGGCCAAACCGGTACGCAACAACATGTCGGCATTTAAAGTCACAGTTTTTTGTTTTTCACCCTCTACCGTACTTTCATTATAACTGACACTCGGTAAACCTTGTTCCCATGCCAGTTGACCGACTGGGGTAATGCCGGTACCGAAACCTGTCCCGGGACGGTCAAAGGAAAATTCAGCAGCCATAGTGTTCATACTGAAACCTGCCGCAACAATGAAACCTACTATTTTTACTGCTGACATTTTTTTCTCGCTAATTATGTTAATTCTTTGCTCATTTTAGCACCGTGACTGCGGAGCAATTCCAAGGTTTGTTTTTCTTCCACCAAGGCTTCTGACCAGTTAATTTCATCAAAATCACAATCAAAAAATAAATCGCTAATTGAAGATAAAATGGTTAGCCCTTCGTCATCCCTGCTATTTGGATCGACTTTTTCATCGAGTAAGCGTTTCACTGCTGGCACACAGGCAGCGCTGGCAGCGTCCCATAATGGACCATACAGTTCTTCGGCATCCCATAAATGTACATTGGCTTTAGCCTGAATAAGCGCTTCTAAAATTTCAATATGTACCGCCAAATTCTGTTGTTTTTCTTGTTCAGATAAGGGTGAACCTGCTTCATAGGCTTCACAAATTTGTTCCCACCATTTAAACAAACCGTCTGACCAGACAGAAATGACAGGACCTTTTTCCGGATCAATAAAATTAGGGTCGAGACCTTCTGCCAAAAGGCGTTGCACTTGAGCAAGATCGAGTTCTTCTATTGCTTGTACAAAGACTTGTTGTTGCGCTGTTAACATGGAGAAAGCTCTCTTCAATCAGTTTTAAACTATTATGCCCAATAAAAGCTGATTTGTTTTGGCTAAATGTATAACGAACATATTTATTATTCATTTTTCTTTTATAACATTTGCACATAAAAAAAGCTCCGAAGAGCTTTTTTTCCTATCCAATCAAGCAGGTTTCTGCCTAATCTTCTAAATCCTGTGCACCCTCGGTATCGTTGCTTTCAGCAAATGCCGGCACTGCAGCACGAGGGTCATCTAGTTTCTCAAATAAATGTTCCAGACTACGTTTTAAGCGGTCGATGGCTCCATGTATGGCAGTATCGATATTATGACCATGATGATTCACCACCACAGGTTTCAACCCTGCTGGACGCGCTTCAATCATGCAGTGAATATCATCTGCACCACCTTTGGCTGCATTTTCATCGCTAAAATGAACTGAAAAGTGAGTAATACGTTCGCTATGACGTTGGAATGCTGCATTCAGTTCTGCACGAACATAAGTAATTAAACGTTCACTATTTTGAATGTTTTTATCTGTACGGATTTCAATGTTCATATAATTTCATCCTCTTTTATTCACATCTTTTGTGCAAAACTTTTTATCTTGGCACGTTTAAACTTGCTGTAAAAACAGCGCGAAACATCTTCAAATTGGTTTGGAACGAATTCCTCCACATTGAACGATGAACACTTGTGAGTCTGCAGAATCGTGTCCTTATGCTTCGAATATAAGGGTCTAAGCGAAGCATATGCAAGTAGTATTTTGATATTTTTTTAATATACATATAGCAGTTATGTGATTCGACTTTATTTGCCAAGTTATTTGATAAATCTAATATTATTTTTTGTTGATCAAAAGTAACGGCTAAAATCATTTTAGCTTTTTTATCAGCCTATATTTTTTAAGTATCAAAAAGCTGTAGTCTAAATTTAACCTCAAAAATATCTTGGTGAATTACATTATTTTTGAGTCATTGATCAATTTTGGCTTTATTTTTACTTAAGAATCTGTATGCTTTGCTTGCTTCTCGGGGGAGATCTTTTTAATGAAACTTACACAAATTTTTGCAACATGTGCATTGGCTTCAACTGCTGCACTTACTCAAGCTGCGCCGGTATGGCAAGACTTCAGCGTGACTGGTCTTTATGGTGAAAACTATGAAGTTGTAGATGATCAGCAAACGACTATGACTGTTGAATATGCAGCTAAAGTAAAGTATGCAGATGTATTCTTCTTTGCTGACCGCTTGCGCGGTGGTGATGATAACAAATCAACTTATTTTGAATTATCACCTCGTTTAAGCCTGGGTGAAGTAACTGGTCAAAAACTTGCGTTTGGTCCAGTAAAAGACGTGTTGGTTTCTACGACTTGGGAAGCTAATAGTGCTAAAGAAAGTTATAATAACTTTGATAACTTCTTATACGGTGTAGGCTTCGATTTAGATATTCCATATTTCCAATATGCGAGTGTAAATTTCTATCGTGCCAATAATGAACTTCAAAAAGATGACTATCAAATGACACTCACTTATGGTGTGCCATTTAAATTAGGCTCTGAAGACTTCCTTGTTGATGGTTTCCTTGATTGGTCAACAGCAGAAGAAGATCACAAAAGTGAATTAAACTGGACCACTCAGTGGAAATGGAATGCTGGTAAACACATTTCTCCAGACACACGTTTATACCTCGGTATTGAACATTCAGTTTGGAACAACAAATTCGGTATTCCAAATGCTAATGAAAACAACGTAAGCGCATTGGTTAAATACCACTTCTAATACGTTTTGATCATCTTAAAAAAGCAAGGCTTCAGTCTTGCTTTTTTATTGCCCTAAAATGGAATTATTTCTAAAATAAAACCTCTATTTATTCATTCGGCATATGCAATGGACTTTCAAATACGTCCCGCTCAAATACAAGATCTAGAACAAATACTGAATATTTATAATGCTGAAATTCTAAATGGAACCGCGACTTGGAATGACAGAGAAAAGTCTTTAGATGATTTTCATCACTGGTTTAAAAATCTCATCGCTCAACAATTTCCTTTATTCGTTGCTGAAGATTTAGAGTCTAAACGCATTGCAGGCTACGCTGACTATTCTTTATTTCGCCAAATTCATGGCTTTAAACACACGGTTGAACATTCTGTGTTTATTCATCCAGACTTTACAAGACAAGGTTTAGGCAAAGCTTTAATGCTTAAATTGATTGAGCATGCAAAACAGCATCATATTCACGTCATGGTCGCTGCAATTGATCATGCAAATAAAGCATCCATTGTATTGCATGAAAAATTAGGCTTTAAGCAAACTGGTTATATGCCAGAAGTAGGACAAAAATTTGGACAATGGCGTGATTTAGTGTTGATGCAGCTGATACTAGATTAAGTATTAGGTTATTCAATCTTATGAAAGAATGCTTTAAATTTGTTTTTTACTGCTAAACAAATGATGTGTATGTGCTTTAATAATAAAAAATAATTTGAATAAACCATGTTTGGGACATTTAATGGCAAAATTTTTAAATACCAGTGCGACCAATTTCTTTTTGGAAGAACTCATCAAAAATGCAAAAGAACGACTTATTTTAATCAGCCCTTATCTGCGTTTAAATGATCGTATTAAAGAATTATTAGAAGACAAAAACCGTTTAAAAATTGATATTCGGATTGTTTATGGAAAAAGTGATTTACATCCCGATGAAATCAAATGGATGCAAAAACTCGATTATGTACGCCTGAGCTTTTGCAAAAACCTACATGCAAAATGCTATATGAATGAATCGGAATGTATTATTTCGAGTTTAAATCTCTATGAATTTAGCCAAGTAAATAACAATGAAATGGGCATTTTGATTCGTAAATATGAAGATGATGAAGTATTCAAAGATGCTTATGAAGAATCTCAGCGCATTATTCGCATCAGTGATGAACTTCGAATCTCGTTAGATGAAGTGAAAACAGAGCAAGTTCAAGTTGATGAAAAAAATGATGAGGACGCTGATAATTTAAGTAAATTAACTTCATCAAAATTAGCAGCAAAACATAAGTTGAAAACTGCCGATTTATTGGATAAGTTTGTCGAAAAAGGATTTTTAACACTCAATGAAAATGGCAAACATCTTCTCACAGAACAAGGCAAAGCCATGGGCGGAGAATTTAGGACTAGCCAATACGGTGGTTATTTTCTGTGGTCAGAAAGTTTAGACATCTAACAAAAAAGCCCGCATTCAGCGGGCTTTTAACAAGCAAATAGTGATTGAAAAATTACACCACCAAGTCAGCCAAATTACCTTTTTGCTCTAACCAATCTTTACGATCACCGGCACGCTTCTTGGCAAGCAACTTATCGAGCAGACCTGCGGTAAATTGCATGTCATCTAAATCGAGCTGCACCAGACGGCGAGTATCCGGATCTAAGGTCGTTTCACGAAGTTGACTGGCATTCATTTCACCCAAGCCTTTGAATCGGGTAATTTGCGGTGTTTTAGTCTTGGTTTTCTTCAGAATTGATTCTAATTCGTCTTCATCCAGTGCGTAATGGACGTCTTTACCATCGTCAATTCGGAATAATGGCGGCATCGCCACATACAAATGCCCTGCTTCTACCAAGGTCGGGAAATGTTTTACAAACAATGCGCACAATAATGTCGCAATATGCAAACCATCTGAATCGGCATCGGCAAGGATACATACTTTGCCATAACGTAATTCTGAAAGATCGTCACTGCCTGGATCCACACCAATCGCAATGGCAATATTATGTACTTCTTGAGAAGCCAAAACCTCATCGGAGGCCACTTCCCAGGTATTTAAAATTTTCCCGCGAATCGGCATGATTGCCTGGAAATTTTTATCGCGCGCCTGTTTCGCAGAACCACCTGCAGAATCTCCTTCCACAATAAACAGTTCAGATTCATCCAAACTATGTCCAACACAATCCGATAATTTCCCCGGCAAAGTTGGCCCGGCAACAATCTTTTTACGTTCAACTTTTTTAGCAGCTTTTAAACGACGACCGGCTTTGGCAATCATGATTTCAGCAATCTGCATGGCGGTATCAGAGTTTTGATTCAACCACAGCGCGAATGCATCTTTGGCAATATTCAGCACAATCGCAGAGGCTTCACGACTTGAAAGCCGTTCCTTGGTTTGACCTGAAAATTGTGGTTCCTGAAATTTTAAAGACAGAATGTAATTCACGCCATCCCAGACATCTTCCGCAGACAGCTTTAAATTACGCGGCAATAAATTACGCAGTTCACAGAACTCGCGCATCGCATCCGTGACACCGGAACGCAGACCGTTCACATGCGTACCGCCTTGCGCAGTGGGAATCAGGTTGACGTAACTTTCCTGAACCTGTTCGCCACCTTCAGCATTCCAGCAAATTGCAAATTCAGCACTGGCGCGTTCTGCTTCCCCTGTCGCCACAAAGGCAGGACATGGAATAATGTCACGGTCTTGCAATTCATCCATCAAATAGTCGACCAGACCATTTTCAAATTGCCATTCAATTTTTTCGTTATTAATTTGGTCGACATAAACAATTTGTAAGCCTGCCGCTAAAACGGCTTTGGCTTTTAAATTATGCTTTAACGCTTTTAAGGCAAATTTGGGTGAATCGAAATATTTTACATCTGGCCAAAAATGAACCGTAGTACCTGAGGCACGCTTGGGTGCTTTACCTTCCAACACCTCAAGTTGTGAAACTGGTTCACCATGCTCAAATGCCATTTTATAGACATTGCCTTGGCGCTGAACTTCAACTTCAACCCGGTTAGACAGCGCATTAACAACAGAAATACCCACACCATGCAAACCACCTGAAAACTGGTAGTTATCGGTGCTGAATTTGCCACCAGCATGCAATTTGGTCAGGATGATTTCAATCCCGCTTTGACCATATTCAGGGTGAATATCGACTGGCATCCCCCGACCGTTGTCTTCTACCGACAAAGAACCATCTTTATAGACCGTCACGGTGATTTTATTGGCATGTCCTGCAAGTGCCTCATCCACTGCATTATCAATTACTTCCTGTGCCAAATGGTTTGGACGAGTGGTATCGGTATACATCCCCGGACGACGACGGACCGGATCTAAACCAGATAAAACTTCAAGTGATTGAGCCGTATATTGAGACACGTTGTACTGTTTCCTTATTTTATACAATCCGATAAAAACTGTAATGCCATCGGTATTTTGTCTGCGAAATTGTCCATCGCATGCTTGCCATTCGCTTCAGTGATGATCATGGACTGATGTGAAGCATGGCTATAATAACGCTGTGCTTCACGATAATCCAAAACTTCGTCACCTTGTTGCAGTAACACTAAAATTTTGTCTGCATCGTGTACAAATGGCAGCGCCATCTGCTGTAGTTGATCAAGTTGTGTATGATCCAGAGTCCATTCGGCATTCACCACATAGGGAATGTGCTCGCTGCCAAATAAATCATGAAACAATTGCCATGGTCGCATAGCAGGATTAATTAAAACAGCCGGCACGCCATGTTTTGCGACCAGTTGTGTCGCATAAAAGCCTCCCAGACTGCTGCCAATGAGGACCACTTGATCTAAACTTGCAATCATATCCGAAACATAAGCCAAAACCTGTTGGGGTGGCATATTTAAATCAGGCAGATAAACCTGAAAATCGGTCTGCTGACAAAATGCTTTAATCTGTTGCCCTTTTATAGATAAGGCGCTGCTTTGAAATCCATGTAAATAAATAATGTTCATCGCTTTTTATTTCATATTAATTTAAATGAATCTGATTTATTCTAAAACGACAACCTTATTACCGCTTCGTTTTAATTTGCATTTTACAGGAATTGTCAGACAAAAAAATTACAACTAAAAGTCAATCATCGTTATTGTAAAAGCTGTTCGAGATGAACCCTATAAGATTAAAAGCTAAGAATTTATACCGTGATCTCAACAAAAAATAAAGTGCCTGCGGGACATGGTCAGCAAAAGGATAGGATAAAATGCCAAGTTTAACACCATTGCATGAAACCTATTGTAAATGGGATCGTACCCCACCCAGCCAAGCCGATGTATTAGAAGGTCTGGCTCAATTGGTCACGACCCGTTTAGGGGATGTCGTACAAGACCTGATACAGGTCATTCAACGCGAAATCATGATCAGCTTGTTTGGCATGAGCGAACAGCGCTCGAAAAAATTACAGCGAATTCCGTATATTGAAAAAATGTACCAGTTCTCCTACGATACTTTGCTCAATTCCGGTCTCTATGTACTTGCACCCAGTCTACGTCAAATTGTTGAAAAATATCCAAAACTCCATGATAGACCTCTCACACCATTACTGCACTTTTTAGTTGGTGTTCTAAACGGTTTACTGGGGGATTATTTATTAAAATATCAAAACCCGCTTGCCTTACCGATGGTGCTATACGACCACTATGGTGAACTGCAAAAAGGTGATCTATCCGGTCGGGTAGTGATCTTTGTACATGGTTTATGCATGTCCCATTTAAAATGGTCCAAACATCGATATGGCGGCATTGGTGAGAAGCTTTTGGCACAGCGTGACAATAACACCATGCTCTACCTCAACTACAACACCGGGCGTCGTATCTCTGCCAATGGCCGTAGTCTTTCCCATACCTTAGAAGATTTGGTTCGTCGCAACCCGCTGATTACCAGCATTGATTTAATTGGACATAGTATGGGGGGCTTAGTATTACGTAGCGCCTTATTTTATGCCAAACAAAACATGTACCCATGGGTACATCTGACAGAAAATTTGATCTGTTTAGGTTCACCGCATCATGGTGCCGTTTTGGAACGTTTTGGTTTTATCCTGCAGGATAAACTGGGACATTTCCCCTTTGTGAAAATCATTCGCCATATCGTCAATATTCGCAGTAACGGTATTTTGGATTTGCGTTATGGCAGCGTACGTGATGATGATTGGGAACATAATCATGCGCGAATCGGCGGTATGGATGACAATCGCAAACCTGCTCCCTTGCCTTCCCATATCAACACCTTTTTTGTTGCCGGTTCAATTGCGTATGAAAATAGAAAAAATCGTCCTTTAAATGTGCTGGGTGATTATCTGGTCAGTATTAAAAGTGCTTTAGGCGAACATCCAAATCCACGCTTTCAATTGAAAGTGCCTGAATCCCATAAAGCGATTTTCTATGGCTTAAATCATTTTGAACTTCACTATCACCCCAGTGTGGCTGAACAAATTGTGAAATGGCTTTATCCACCACAAAATGAGCAAGTGAAAGAACAGGTGCATGAATACAGGCTGAAATTGGAAGATTTGTCTGGTATTGCCCTAACTTAAATGGGTAATAAAAAAGCCAACTTAAAGTTGGCTTTTTTATGAAAATCTTTATTTCTTTTTGGCAGATTTTTGCGTTACAAACGGATATTTACGCAACAATTGCCACAAACTAATCACAGCAAGCACCGCAAAAAAAGCCAATGACCACACTGGAAGGGATTGCCCCAAGAAAGTCCAGTCCACTTTGGCACATTCACCTGAACCTGTCAGCACTTGTTCAAACACCGACTTTAATGGCAACGTTTCTACCCAGTAATCTAAGCCTGGACCACAACTTGGAACTTGATCGGGTGGCAAGTTTTGCAGCCAAACATGACGTGCTGCCACGCCTGCTGACCAAAGAATACTGATTGAACCCAACAAGGTATAAATACGTTTAACCGCATTTGAACTCGGGTTATGCAAAAAAGCGACCAGAGAAACAATCCCCAACCCAATCAGTCCAATGCGTTGAAATACACACAGCGGACAAGGTTCAAGCCCTTGTACATGCTCCAGATACAGCGCAAACGCCATTCCAATGACGCTGGCTAAAAACAAAAAACCACTCACGAAGCGATAACTCCATTGCATGGTGAATCCTCTTAATTTTATCGATAATCGGCAAGATATTGCTCAAAACTGAGACTGCTATCTTGCTCGAGTTGCTGTTGCTGTTGCAATGACTGCCCCGCTAAATCATCAAAATAAGACAATGTATCCGGGCTTAATTTATGCTGCTCATAGGTCGTTGCATGTTGTTGTGCCATGAAACTACCAAAGCTCCATGTGCCGCCATTTTCTAAAGTATCGGCAATCACTTGAGCAGACAGGGTTTCATCCACTTCATCAATACGTTTCAGCATGACAGTCAATGCGGCTGAATACATGTCTGTACTATAGGTCGCATCCAGTAAATCAGCCAAAGGTTGCATTTCTGTGACCTGAGCACGTGACCAGTCTTCAATGGCATGTTCACCCGTTGCATCAATAATCAATGCATTTGGCGCACGACCACGATTGACCACTTCCGCCTGATTGCGCTCAATCTGTTCTTGTTCTTGATCCAGTAATTCTGGGCTATCTTGTAATAAACAATGCAGTGCCAACACTTCCAGGAAAGCCGCTGTGTGTTCATCGATCCCAATCGGGCTATATGGATTGACATCAACCGCACGCAATTCAACATAGCTTACTCCGCGATTTTCAAGCGCTTCAGATGGGGTTTCCCCAGCTTGAGGCACCTGTTTCGGACGGACTAAGCTGTAGTATTCATTTTCAATTTGCAGCACATGGTCATTAATTTGAATTGGCTCACCCTGTTCATCAGTTAAACCTAAACGGCTAAACGGTGCATACGGGGTTTTTACTGCTTTTTTCAAGCCTTCTAAATAGCCAGACAGACTATTGTAGTGAATGCCCAATTGTTTCTGTGCAGAATTCTGATAACCAAAGTTGCCCATACGCAGTGCTGTCGCATAGGGAAGGAACAAAGTTCCTTTTAATAATGGCAATAAATGATGTTCACGCCCGATCATAAAACATTGACACACTGAAGGACTGGCACCGACCAAGAACATCACCAATGGGGTTAAACGAATAAAGTTACGAATTAAACCAAAGTAACGATGACTGCGATAATCCTGTAAATTTAAACTTTTTAAAGCTTCATCGCTTTCATGCTGTTGCAGCGCTTCAAAAACTTGATCAGGGAAAGATAAATTATAATGTACCCCTGAAATGGTCTGCATGCGACGACCATAACGCACGCCTAAACCACGACGATATAAAGTCTTAAAGCGACCGACATTAGACGTGCCATATTGGGCTAAACGAATACTGTCTTCGTCATCATCGAGCATACATGGCATCGACAATGGCCAGAGCTTTTCACCATTTTCCAAATGACGATGGGCAATGGCATGAATATCTTCTAAATAATCTAATGCTTTTTCAATGCTGTCTTGCGGAGGAGTAATAAACTCCATCAAGGCTTCAGAATAATCCGTAGTGATGTGCGGATGTGTTAAAGCCGACCCGAGTGCTTTTGGATGCGATGCTTGCGACAAAAAACCATTGCTTTGCATACGCAGGCTTTCGCGCTCAATACCGCGCAACATGCCTTTAAACAGCGAAGAATCCACCCAAGCTGGTAATACAACTTGAGAGGTCGATTCGGGTTGACTCATTACAATCTCGCTTATCGGAAGATAACTAATAAAATAAAATCATCAGTTTATATCAGTATAACGTGATTTGGGACTGTCACATTACACCCTGTATAGTTTTCAAGCAAAATGTCGATTTTATTTCTGGCAAATTTTTATCACAAAGTTACTCTATAAGACACCTACATTTTGTGATTGTATTGAATAATAAGTGCTAAGGAATTGTAAATATTATGAATTATCGGGATATTTTGGACTTTTGGTTTAATCCGGAAACACAACCCTTATGGTTTGAAAAAAGTGATGATTTTGATGCATTAATTAATCAAAAGTTTCGAAATATTCACCAGCAAGCTGCACAAGCCGAGCTTTGGTCCTGGCGCAAAACTGCAGAAGGCCGCTTGGCTGAAATTATTGTACTGGACCAGTTTTCGCGTAATTTGTTCAGGGATCAACCGCAAGCCTTTGCCCAAGATGCTTTAGCCCTGACGCTTGCCCAAGAAGCCATTAGCCTGGATTTAGATAAACAATTAAGTCCAGAACAACGTGCGTTTTTATACATGCCCTTTATGCACAGTGAATCGAAATTGATTCATGAATTCGCGTTAAAATTATTTCAGCGACTGGGTAATCCGATGAATCTGGATTACGAAAAAATGCATAAAGCCATTATTGACCGTTTCGGGCGCTATCCGCACCGTAATCAAATTTTAGCGCGTCCCTCGACTGCAGAAGAGCTCGAATTTTTAACCCAACCCAACAGCAGTTTCTAAAAATTTATTGTGTCTCCTCCCTCACACAGTAAATTGTATGGAGGTTTAACATGAAGAACAGCATTATGGGTTTGAGCATGGTAGTGGCAATTGCCCTATCTGGCTGTGCAACCACACCTTCAAAACCGCTGACTTTTGACCAATTGGGTCAATTCAGCAACACGCCTTTAAATGCGCAATCCTATCGCATCAGCTTCCAGGCCCGTCCCAATATGAGTTTTGGTACAGCGGAAGAAATCACTCTGGTTAAAGCCGCTCAAACCACGGTACAAAACGGTTTCCGTTATTTTAAAGTTTTGAATGATCCGAGTAATCGTAACCAGCCACCTCGCCAAGCGGTGGTCTACTCAACTCCAATGTACTATCCATACGGCTATTATCGTCGTTACCCGGGTTTCTGGCCTGACCCATTTTATGATATGCCACGTGTAGTCAATATTGACCCGGTACAAGTTTCCTATACGATTGAATGTTATAAAGATCAGAAAAAAGCACCCGGTGATGCCTTTGATGCCTATTTGATTTTACAATCTTTAGGACCAAAATATGGACTCAGTCCGACTGGACAAGTCTTGGCACCGCCCGTGCCAGCCAAAACAAAATAACCATGCGCCACACATAAACAGGAATACTGCATGACCACAGCGGAAGCGACCACCACTCCTAGTTTGCAACGCAGTAAACGCTTTGCCACCATTGCATTAATCATGGCTGTTGTAACATGGTTAATGCTGATGGTGGTTGCCAAGCTGATTCCTGAATATGTGTGGTTGATTCATATTCTCATGCTCGGTGCTGAAGCGGGTGTGGTGGGTGGCTTAGCGGACTGGTATGCCATTACCGTACTATTTCGCAACCCGTTTGGGAAAATGCCGATTCCTAAATTCATGCGTGATCACACCGAAATTATTCCGCGCAATAAAGCGCGAATAGCCGAGTCGATGGGCCGTTTTGTACAAGAAAACTTTTTATCGCCACAAGTGGTCGAGAAAAGTCTACAAAGCACCGACCTCAGCCTTGCTGTCGGGCAATGGCTAGCCAAAGCTGAAAATAACGCTCAAGTCACGCAAGTCATTCAGCAAACTGTGCCGAAAATTTTTGAATTTGTGGGACAGGAACAAATTGGACGCTTTATTCAAAATAATAGCGTGCAATGGGTTCGTAACACCCAAATCAATACCTTGGCCAGTGAAATGCTGCGCGCGGTGCTGGAAAATGACTTTCATCAGGATGTATTACAACGCGGACTCGATTTAGCCCATGAATGGGTGATGTCTCATCCCGAAGAAACCCGTCAACTCACCCGCACGTTGTTCAAAGAATTAGGAGTATGGAAACTGGCGAAAGGCGCAAGCTGGATTGGCATTGATGTACAGCAACGCACCATTGATTCACTAGTTGAACGCGTTGAATCGATGCTTGCCGACCCGCAGCATCCTTGGCGTCAAAAAATTGAAGACATGGGACATCAGCTGATGCTGGAACTGGCAGATGATGAAAGTAGTGCCAGTCACCGCTTAAATAGCACCAAAGATGCCTTGCTAGATAGTCCACAAGTGCTGAATTTTATTAGCGGTGCGGTAGTCATTCTCTGTGATGCGATTGAAGCCGATTTACGCAAAGCAGATTCAGGCATTGCACAAAACCTACGTGTGGCGATCCAGCAAGTAGGTGAAAATATCATTTCTAACCCTGCTGTACGTCAGTTACTGAATGACCGTATGAGCGGGATAGCAGTTAATTTGAGTGACCAGTACAGTGAAAAAGTCATTCGTTTTATCAGCGAACGAATTCACGAATGGGATTCGCGGGAAATGATCGACAAAATTGAAAATGAAGTCGGTGGCGACTTACACATGATCCGCGTCAATGGCGTGGTCGTGGGTGCATTTATTGGTTTGGTGCTCGGGATTATTCGTGCTTTGGTCGATGTGGTGCTTTAAAGACCTGTTTAAGATCAATAAAGCCTACACATACAAGCAACAAGTATGGAGTAAAAATTGATTTACTTCGGTGGATTCACAGCAGACATATCTACCAGTTTACCTGTCAATTTACGTACAAAAGGTAGTAGTGTTAATACAATTGGAAAAGCAAAAGCCCAAGAAATCATCCAGTTGTGGAACCATAAATTTATAAAACCGTCGATCCAACCCAGATTACGCAGCATATTAATCAAGGAAATAATGCCACTCATCAGGCAAGATAAAATAAACGGCATCACCACCATGGCCCATTTTGCTGGAAGTTTGGGAATATTGCCGATAATCGTTGGACGTTCAGGTTGCATATCGTCTGTTCTGTTCATTCCTTTAAGCCCTCCAATATGCCATAAATCATGCTTTTTGGGATCTTTTCCTTGTTTTATCTCCTGCACCTTTAGGTAGACTGTCGGACAAGATTCATTCAATACAAATGGGTTTACCTAAAGACGGTGAAATTTGCTATATTTACTGTTTTTCCGCGACGTTTATTTTTCGACTGATTATGAATACGGCAATCCAAGCAGCTCTCGATCATGCAGTGCAATCTCTTCAAGCTGAAGGTGTACTCCCATCCGACTTTAATAACAGTGGTAACTTAACGCGAACCAAAGACCGAACTCACGGCGACTTCGCATCAAACATCGCAATGATGGGTTCTAAAGCTGCGGGCATGAAGCCTCGTGATCTAGCGGAAAAAATCCTCGCCAGCCTTCCTGAAGTTGCCGATATCAGCAAAGCAGAGATTGCAGGTCCTGGCTTTATTAATTTCTTTTTAAATGCCGACCAACGCTTTACTGTCCTTGATCAGATTCAGGCGCAAAAAGATCAGTTCGGTCGTACCCAAGCCAATGCTGAAAAACGCATCCAAGTGGAATTTGTTTCAGCTAACCCGACTTCAAGCCTGCACGTAGGTCATGGTCGTGGTGCAGCGTATGGTATGACGGTTGCCAACTTGCTTGAAGCAACGGGTGCAAAAGTTGATCGTGAATATTATGTCAATGATGCCGGCCGTCAAATGGACATTCTGGCAACTTCAACCTACTTACGTTATTTGGAATTAACCGGTCAAGAATTGGTATTCCCTAAAAATGCCTATCAAGGCGACTACGTTAAAGAAATTGCACAAAGCATTATCGACAAAGATGGCGATGCTTATGTACGCCCTGTTGCTGATGTCTATAAAGATGTACCTGAAGATGTGCAATTTGCAGCGGAGCTTGATGCAGATGGCAACAAAGTTGTACTTTCAGGCGATAAAGAAAAACACATCGATGGCTTAATTCATAATTCGCAAAACCTGATTGGCACAGGCTATCGCGTGTTCCATCAAGCGGCATTAAAAGCCATTCTTGATGATATTAAAGATGACTTGGGTGAATTTGGCGTCACTTTCCACCAATGGTTTAGCGAAGCTTCTTTAACTGAAAAAATTGATGAAGCCT
Source organism: Acinetobacter terrae (assembly GCF_002135195.1). Lineage (NCBI taxonomy): Bacteria > Pseudomonadati > Pseudomonadota > Gammaproteobacteria > Moraxellales > Moraxellaceae > Acinetobacter > Acinetobacter terrae. The sequence goes on along the minus strand of NZ_NEGF01000006.1, from coordinate 50,241 downwards.
TAGAAACTTTAGATCAACGTGGCTTCTTATACGAACAAGACGGTAACATCTGGTTTAAATCGACTGAATTTGGCGATGAAAAAGACCGTGTAGTCAAACGCCGTAATGGTCAAACCACGTATTTCGCATCTGACATTGCTTACCATTTAAATAAATTACAACGTGGTTATACCGATATCGTGGATATCTGGGGTTCAGACCACCACGGTTATATTGCACGTGTAAAAGCTGCGATTGATGCATTGGGTTATGACTCTAAAAAATTGACTGTGCTTCTTGTTCAGTTCGTCAGCCTATGGCGTGGCGGCGAGATGGTGCAAATGTCATCTCGTTCAGGTCAGTTTGTGACTTTGCGTGACCTTCGTAAAGAAGTGGGTAATGATGCAGCGCGTTTCTATTATGTGATGCGTAAATCTGAACAGCACATTGACTTTGACCTTGACCTTGCAGTGTCACAAAGCAAAGACAATGCGGTGTACTACATTCAGTATGCCCATGCACGTATTTGTCGTATGCTTGAAAAAGCAGCATCTACCGATGTTAATTTTAATGCCGTGAATGCACGTCAATTTGCAGTAAGACTTGATCTTGATGCTGAAACTGAAATTTTAGCCAAACTTGCCGCGTATCCTGAAATTGTGATTCGTGCAGCGAACAGTTTTGAGCCGCATCAAGTCGGGAACTATCTGAAAGAATTGGCAGCATTATTCCATGGTTGGTATAATGAGCATAAAGTACTCAATGATGATGCTGACCTTACGCAAGCACGTTTACTCCTTTCAGTAAATGTACAACAAGTCTTACGTAATGGTTTAGAATTATTAGGCGTATCTGCCCCTACATCCATGTAATTAAAATAAAAGGAAGTCCACGTGTTTGGAAAAACGCAACGCGGTGTATCTGAGCGACCGAATAAGCCTAAAAAGCCATTGATTCCGGCATGGCTTGGAACACTTGTCGTCATTTTAATCGTGCTGAGTTTTGCTGTAGCGTTGATGCTATGGAAACCGTGGGCACCTGTTCAGCCGAAGAATCAGATTAATTCTGAACATTACCAAGAAGACACCAACAAAGATTATCGTTTCTACGATTTATTGCCTCAACAACAAGTCACGCCTATTCCTGATCAGGCTGTGCCTGAAACTAAAAACTCAGAAACTGTCGTGATTGTTGAAGCGCCTGAAGAAAAACCGACGATTAACACTGAAGCCACTGAGCCCGGTCTTGAAACTACTGAAGCACCAGTTGCCCATCAGCCAAGTTATATTCTTCAAGTTCGTAGCTATTCTGATCCAGATAGTGCCGATGCTCGTCGCGCTGAAATTATTTTGAATGGTTTATCTGCCGATGTGGTTAAATCGGTTGAAAATGGTCAAACTTGGTATCGGGTGATTTCCGGTCCTTATGATTCTGCTGATGCGGCATTGATTGCACAACAAACCTTACAGCGCAGCGGAATTGATTCTATTGTGGTCAAACGCTAATTTAGAAGATGAAATTATTATAGAACGTAAAAAAGCGCCTCAAATGAGGCGCTTTTTTATGCTTTGTGCTTCCCCCTTTAATAAAGGGGGAATGAGGGGGATTTACTGATAAAAGTAAATTCTTTAAATCCCTCCAACCTCCCTTTAAAAAAGGGAGGCTAAAAGCATTTAAACCGTATGCCCCAAAGCTTCACCCATCACTACAGTTGAGTTGGCTTTGAATGCTGCATCCCACTGCATTTTATCTTGTTCAAATAAAATCACGGCTGTTGAACCTAGATAGAAACGACCCAGCTCTGCACCTTTTTCAAGGAACAGGTTGTGCTGGTTGAGTTCCAGACGACCTGTTGGTTTAACCTTACCTGTCGCAACTGTTTCAATACCCGCAACAATCATGGCACCGACTAAAACTACAGCCATACGACCGAGTTCAGTATCAAACAGACACACCATACGTTCATTACGTGCAAACAAACCCGGAATATTTTCCGCAGTCGTTTGATTCACCGAGAACAATTCGCCTGGTACATATAAAGTTTCAGTTAAGGTTCCCGCAAAAGGCATATGCACGCGGTGATAATCTTTAGGTGATAAATACACGGTTGCGAACTGACCATTTTTAAACGGTTCAGCCAGTTGTGGATCGGCAATTAATTTTTCAACTGAAAAACTTTGACCTTTGGCCTGAAAAATATCGCCATCTTCAATTTTGCCCAATTGTGAAATTGCACCATCCGCAGGTGAAACCACACTGTTAGGATTGGTATCAATCGCACGTACACCGTCTTTTAATGAACGGGTAAAGAATTCATTGAACGACTTATATTTCAATGCATCGCCTTGTTCAGCAATCGACATATCAATGCCATATTGAGCTTTAAAAGCCTGAATGACAGTATTTTTGACAATCGGGTTTTCACTGGCTGCGAGTTTCCCCACCACACGTGATAATTGGTGTTGTGGCACAACACGTTGTGCTTGAATAAATAATTGTTTTTTTAAACGTGATGCGAAACTCAAGACGGTAACTCTCCGGTAATAATCGGACTGTCGAGGCGGTTGCCCCATTCACTCCACGCACCATCATAAGCTTGAATATTCCAACCGAGTAATCGACCCAAGATATAAGCCAAACCTGAACGGTGATGTGACTGACAATAGACCACTACAGGTTCGTTTAAATTGAATCCCAATTGTTCCAAGCGTTGTTGAGTGCGTTCTAAGGGATGTAATTTTAAATGATTTTCACGATTAAGGGCAGTACTCCATTCAAAATGTCGGGCATTTGGAATGTGACCGCCGCGTCGCGCTGCAAGTCGAAGTCCGGTGTATTCATCTTCAGTACGGCAATCCCACACTTGGGTTGTATTGTTTTGAACTTTTTCAAGAAGTTGTGGGTATTCAATACGGTAGCGATCGATTTGAGCCTGATTAATTTCAACCAAATTGTCAACCGGGGCTAATTTTTCGACCTCTGAAGAAGTTGGAAAACCCGCAGCCAACCAGGCATGAATACCACCATTCAGTAAACTGGTATTTTCAAAACCAAGGCAATGCAAATTCCAGATCAGGCGTCCTGCCCATGCCCCACCTTCATCATCATAGGCGACAACATGATGGTCTGGAGAAATATTCAGATATTCAATCAATGCTTTCAAGCCATCAATATCGGGAAGCAAACCTGAAGCTTGTTCTTCTTGGCGAACCAGCTGCTTAGGTTTGACATGAATCGCATGCGGAATATGCAATTGATCATAAACAGAACTACGGCTTAAATCGACAATACGTAATTTCTCATTACCCAGATGTGGCAAGAGGTCTTCTGCTTCAATGAGCAGACCAAAATTAAATGCAGGAACAGTCATACTTTTTCGAGTTTTATTTAGATCAACATTGCTGATCTTAGCACAACTCATTTTCACTATTATGCTGATTTTTTGCATTCTTTTAGCAAAAAATCAGCTATAGAAAAGTCACTGTTATTTAGTTTCAGTGATTTGGAACACCTGGCGTAAATAAGCAAGGAAAGTATCGTTATCGGTCATGGTTTTTCCGGGACTATCGGAAATTTTAGCCACCGACTGACCATTACATTCCACCAGTTTCAACACAATATTCAATGGGGTTTGCCCCAAATCATTGGTTAAATTGGTACCAATACCAAAGCTCACCTGGAAGCGATCTTTAAAGTACTGATGCAAATTCCATGCTTTTTCCAAGTTTAGCCCGTCACTAAAGGTCAGCATCTTGCTTTTGCTGTCCACTTTTAGTTTTTTGTAGTGTGCATAGGCTTTATCGCCCCATTCGTAGGGATCGCCACTGTCATGACGCAAACCATCAAACAGTTTGGCAAAATACAAATCGAAGTCGCGCAGGAAGGCATCCATTCCGACCACATCAGTCAAGGCAATTCCTAAATCACCACGATATTCCTGCACCCAGGTTTCCAGAGCCAGTTTTTGAAAATTACGTAACCGCACATCTAAAGCTTGAAAGGCTTGCAGGAACTCATGTGCCATGGTGCCAATTGGGGTAATTCCCAGTTCTTTGGCAATTAACACATTGCTGGTACCACGGAAAATATAGGGCGAGGCTTGATTAAACTCGGTAATGACATGTTTCTGCCAGGCATAACTATAACGACGACGAGTACCAAAGTCGGACACCAAGAAAGGTGGATCATTCGGATTTTGTTCTTGTTCGTACTTTTTAAGCAAAGCCACTTTGGCCTGCAAACGACGTTCACCTTCTGCCAAAACTTCAGGAGTGCGAATACGGCGGAAATACAATTCGTTAACCAGCGCCAGTACAAAGATTTCAAACATCATCGCTTGTACCATCGGGCCTTCAACCCAAATATCCAAACGGCCTTGATCATCAATACTGGCTTTAATAAAGCGTCGTTTCAGTTGGAATAATTCTAAGTAATCGACAAAGTCACTTTTAATAAAACGCAAGCTACGTAAATATTGCAACTCATCTTCTTTAAACTTGAGCTGACATAAATAATCGAGCTGCTCATTCAAATCATCCAAAATATCCGTGAGTGGATAAACGGTATCTTCTAAATTACGACAACGAAAATGGTAGACGCTATGGGTTTGAGGAAATTTATGCAGAACCACCTGTAACATGGTGAATTTATACAGGTCGGTATCTAATAAGGAATGAATGATTGCGGACATATAACTTTCAGTTTTTATCAACTATCCGCATTAAAGCATATTTTTTTCACTATAAAACCAATGTTTTCGTAAATACAAGAAACTATTGAATAAGTTATATCTCATTGATCAATGACTAAAATAACATTTACTCTTTTCAAATCACTCAAATCCGTCTTAAAAATAAACTTAACCATTTTTAAAAGAGTGTCTCTAAAGCCCAGACGATAAAAAGATACTTTCATCTTTATCCATTCATTTTGATTTTTTAAATTCACCTATACAAATCACGAGTTTTTAAAGCCTTTGAGCACGTATTTGCTACAATTCACAGCAAATTTGAAATAACTGATTTGGTTAAATTATGCGTGCATTATTGCAACGAGTTCTTGAAGCAAAAGTTGTGGTCGATGGTGAAACCACCGGTGAGATTGAAAAAGGCATTTTGGTGTTTCTGGGTCTAGGTAAAGAAGACAATCTGGAAAAGGGCAAAAAGCTGATCGACAAGATCTTGAAATATCGTTTTTTTGATGATGAACAAGGCAAGATGGGCTGGAACGTCAGCCAAGCGGGTGGCGGATTATTATTGGTTTCGCAATTCACCTTAATGGCTCAAACACAAAAAGGCTTGCGTCCTGACTTTGGTCCAGCGATGCCACCAAGTGAAGCCAAAGCACTTTATGAACAATTGGTTGAATATGCCAAATCACAATTTGAGAATGTGCAAACCGGCATTTTTGCAGCCGATATGAAAGTACATTTAGTCAATGATGGACCTGTGACCTTTAACCTGGAAGTTGAATAAACGACGCAAGATATTAGCCATTAAAAAAGCCCTCGAATGAGGGCTTTTTGCTTTAATCCTCCCCTCTTGCGAACTCAGAATATATTCTGAGGATTCTCACCTTTTTAACAGGAGGGGAACGAAAGGCATAAAATCTTATTTACCGGTTTTTTCACGAATAAATGAACGAACCAATTTCATTTTTTCTTGTACTGGTTTAGGCAATTTTGGTGGAATCAATTTGGCTACTTTGTTAAACCAAACCAAAAGACCAAAATCGCCTTCCATTTTAATAGTGCCATTTTGCATGCCTGTCATGAAAGCGGTTGGATCGCCTTTCATTAAGGTTTTTACGCCTTGCTCACTGTCTGCAAACTGCAAAATGAAGTCAGCTTTTTCAGCATCGCCAGACACAGTATCAATTTGTCCATTGTTTACGATAATTTGACGCGCAACACCCAAATCTGTACCAATTTGAATACGGAATTGGCGTTCATGAACTAACTCAATAAATTTTGGACTGGTACGAGCCAATTGCTTCATACGCAAAGCCAAGCCCGCAACTAATAAATCAAGCGGATCCGTGCTTACATCGACCAGTGGTAATTTTACGACAGGAATCGAAGATAGTTTCATGACATTTAAGCCTATTGTAATTGTTGGAAAATTGACGACTTATCCTAACATAAGTTATGTTTTTTGAAGTAAGGCTTTGTATAACAATATTGAACGAACAAAAAAAAAGATGTGCTCCTGGCACATCTTTTTTAGAATTCTTGAATACTTCGGTTTAACGGCTTGAGCAGTGCTGCTGGTCTTCTTCATATACAGGTGTATGTTCAATACAACGTCGTTCAGTTAAGGCACGTTCTGCACGACGATCTTCGCGTAACAAAAGCATGACCACCACAACCATTGCTGACATTAACGCAGTAAGATAGCTATAGGTCATGGGCAATTCAAATACCACTTGTGTACTGAAGCGGACAACTTCAATCAATCCCCAAAACAGCATACCTGCGAACATAAAGCTTAACAAACGACGATAAGGCGAGAAGAAAACAGCTATCAAAGCAGCCGCAATCAAGCTTAAGCCTACGATGGTCGCTAAATTCGCTGTAACCATAAAAACCTCCGTCTAAGATAAGATTTGGACATTGAATATTTGTCTAAACCTGATTCCCGATACCGTTAAATAAATGATGAATATGTCTATATCAATCTCTATGCAAGCATTATGCGTAGTTTTTTAAAGAAAAAAAGTCTTGTATTTTCAGAAAGCGACACACCTTGTCGCAACATTATTTTGTCATTACATTTTTTTATTTTTAACTTTTTCTGGAAGTGAGATGGGCAAGGACTTGCCGTGTCATTACAAAAAAACAACGCCTTAAAAGCATTAAAAAAATATTTTTTACGAACGGATTGATTGTTGTTTTTATCAGCAATTCAATTCAACCGCTCATCGTATTTTGACTCTTTTTACAACGAAAAACGCGACATCAATGTCGCGTTTTGTCAATAAACTTCAATAGTTAGGTGTGATGGTTAGGCACGACTCAGGTCTTTATCGTGCACACCGAGTAGATATAAAACACCATCTAAACCGACGCTTGAAATGGCCTGATTTGCATTTTGGCGAACCAAAGGTTTTGCACGGAATGCCACACCCAAACCGGCAATGGACAGCATCGGCAAATCATTCGCGCCATCCCCTACAGCAATGGCTTGTTCCAGTGAAATGCCCATGCGTTCAGCAAGTTCACGCAGTAAAAATGCCTTACGTGCCCCATCGACAATATGACCTTTAACTTCGCCTGTAACGATGCCATCTTCAACATCCAGGCAATTGGCATGGACTTCATCGATACCCAATTTTTCTTGCAGGTATTCAGCAAAATACTGGAAACCACCTGACAGAATAGCCGTTCGATAACCCAATGCTTTCAAAGTAGAAATCAGGCGTTCTGCACCTTCTGTAACGGTTAAGCGTTCTGCAATTTGAGGTAAAACAGAAGCATCCATGCCTTTTAACAAGGCTACACGGGCACGGAAGCTTTGTTGGAAATCAAGTTCGCCTTGCATCGCACGTTCAGTAATTTCAGCGACTTGCTCCCCCACCCCTGCTTCAATCGCCAACTCATCAATGACTTCTTGTTCAATCAGAGTGGAGTCCATGTCAAAGCAGACTAAACGGCGATTACGACGGTAAGCATTATCTTCTTGAACTGCGACATCGACATTAAGTTCAGTCGATAAACGCAGGCAAGATGCACGCATTGCAGTAGCATCCAACATTTGTCCTTTCAAACCAAATTGTACGCAAGAGCGTTTTGGTCCATCGGCTTGACCCGTCAGCTTTGGACGTTCCGACAAACGCGTTACGGTTTCAATATTAAAACCTTGGTTAGACACAATATTGGTGACTGCTTGTAATTGTGATGCGGTTAATTCTGGTGCAAGTGCAGTCACGATATAACGGGTCTGCCCACCCTCACTGACCCATTGATCATATTCTGATGTAGAGATTGGTTTAAAGCGCACAGTTAAACCAATATCATGTGCTAGAATCAAGATCTCCTTCATGGCTAATGCTGTAGCAGTTTGGTCATCTGACGAAACAACAATACCTAAAGTCAGTTGGTTGTGGATGACGGCTTGTCCAACATCCAAAATTTGTAAGGAATGTACGGACAATACCTGCATTAATCGTGTAAATTGATTAGGCTGGTCTGGTCCCAAAAATGATATAAGAATGATTTCTCGCATGAATTGACTCGGATCTGAGCTACAACTATTGTAAGAATCATAATCGAATTTGAATATAAATGCCTTGGAAGTTTACGTTGAATGCGCCTAGACAAGGGCTATTTGCTAGCCTACTGATTGTAAGTTTTGCTTTACACACCTTTTTACTGGTACTTGCGACGACACACCAACTGAATGCAAATCGCGCCAGTCAGGGACAGCTGATGACCACGCAACTGGTCACAGACAGTCTATCCGAGCTTGAACCTGCCAATACTGTGTCGTTAGCATTATTAGCCGACCGTTATGCAACCAACCCGAGTGTTGCCTCTATTCGTATTTTAGATGCGAATAATCAGGTACTGGCAACAGGTGGCCTAACCAAGACACGTCAAGGTGAAGTCTTTGTTCGTGAAGCACTGCAAAATGAAAAGAAAGTCGGCACGATTGAAATCACTTTAATCCAATCCAGTATTGGTGAAATTTTACGTACCCAATGGCTGGCGATTTTATTATCGCTGATGATTCACGGTCTATTATGGTTAGCTTATCGTGCGATTGCCCGTCCAAGTCGAACTGAATATTTGGCACGGATCAATAATGAATCACGTCTAAAACATGAAATTCAAACCTTGACCCAGGCTTTAGAACAAGAGCAACACAATGCCGCTGTCGCAGTGGCTCAAGCACAGCATAATGCCCAAGCAAAAAGCAAAACTAAAGAATCTAAACCTGTCGTCCTTGATGACAATTGTGTTGCATTAAATATTCAGTTTTATGATCCAAAACAACTTCTGGATTCGGTCAATAAAACAGTATCCGTTCCTTATTTCAATTTATGTCAGATTTTCCTGAATAAAACGGCTGAATTGTGTGTTCAACATTACAAATTAAACAGTTCAGATATTTCAACCGTACATAAATTTGATGAACATGGTGCAACCATCAGCATGTCGGTAGAAACACCCAATGCAGTGCAATGCTTGGTAATGATCAGTACCGTATTCCAGTTATTGTCAGATGTATTGTACAAACGCTATCGTGAAGAAAAGCGCTTTGTTTTACAAACCCGTAGTGCAATTTCAAGTCATGTCGAGGCTATGCACCTGACTCCTGTGCAAGCGGCAGAACGTCTGGTTCAACAGTTGGCGGCAAAAGAAAGCGCAATTCATTTACCGAATGAATTACTCAAAGATATTTCCGACCGTTACCAGTTGGTCAGCCTGCCAAATCCAACCAATGTACTGACCCGTCATGCCTTTATGATGAACGGGATGGACAGTGAAGTGGCAGAATTGGCACAAACGTTCAGAACTGAAATTTTAAAAGCCAAACAGTCCAAAGCTTCTTAAAATGGATTCATAAAAAAGCCGAGCTGATGTGCTCGGCTTTTTTTCGTCTATTGAAAATAGAGATTTTATTAAACCACTATTTCATTTTATTGACTTTACTGGCCCAATACGTCGCCAATGCAGGTCCTGAAATGTTATGCCATAAACTAAAAATAGCACTCGGCACAGCAGTAATCGGTGATGCCGCAAAATGCACCGCAGCCAAAGCGACGCCCAAACCCGAATTTTGCATGCCGACTTCTATGGCAATGGCTTTACTGTCAGCATAAGGCAGTTTAAACAGTCGACTTGCCCAAAAACCCAGTAAATACCCCAAACCATTGTGTAACGCGACCACGCCTAAAATCAGTAAACCTGATTCCAAAATTTGTGCCTTACTGCCCCCAATAATGGCAGCCACAATGGCAACGATCGCAAACACAGAAATAAGCGGCATCACTTGAATGTAAGCATCTACTTTTTGTTTCAGCACTGAACGAACGATTAAACCCAAAATAATCGGGAAAAGTACAACCTGCAAAATTGAACCCAGCATTGACATGGCATTAATTTCAATCCATTGACTCGCTAGCAGATAAAAAATTGTAGGCGTCAACACAGGTGCTAAAATGGTTGAAACAGAGGTACATGCGACTGATAAAGCGGTATTGCCTTTAGCCATATAGGTAATCACATTCGATGCTGTTCCGCCCGGACAGCAGCCCACCAGAATCACACCAATGGCAATTTCGGGTGGCAACTGAAATAATTGACACAACAGATAAGCCAGTCCCGGCATCACCACAAACTGTGCTACAACACCAATCACCACTGCTTTGGGACTTTGTAACACCCCTTTAAAGTCATCTACCGTCATGGTCATGCCCATTCCGAACATGATGATGCCGAGCATCCAGGTGATATAGACTTTAAGCCAGACAAAAGCTTCAGGCACAATTAAAGCGATACCCGCGAACAGCACCACCCATAGGGCAAAGGTTTTTTGAATAAATTGCGTAAAGCGCAAAAAAGCTGACATGATTCAATCCAATATTCATTCTAGCATCTGGTCTAAATGTTACCTTCTACAACAAGCACGAAGAAATTATTGATGATTCCTTTCGCCTAACTGCACACTTTATAATGCCTGTTGCTGAATAATATCTTTGACCAAAATACGTTTTACCCCTGCTGCGAGCATATCTTGCCAGGCATGTTGCAATGAACCATCGAGGTCAATGCCCTTGGTTGCATCTGAAACTACATAAGCCTTAAAGCCTAATTTACAGGCATCGATTGCCGTCCACGCCACACAAAAATCTGTCGCAATGCCGACGATAAACACCGTATCAATGCCACGTTCTTTTAAATAACCCGCCAAACCGGTTGTAGTCTTTTGATCCGCTTCCATAAAGGCAGAATAACTGTCGATATGCGCATGGAAACCCTTGCGAATAATCAATTGTGCAATAGGTAAGTTAAGTGCTGGATGCAGTTCTGCATCTGGCGTGCCTTGAACACAATGCGCAGGCCACAACACTTGGGTTCCATAATCTAATTTGATGGTTTCAAAAGGCTGTTTATCTGGATGGTTTTCAGCAAATGAAATATGATTTTCTGGATGCCAATCTTGGGTAATCACAATATTGTCAAAACACTGCGCCAATTGGTTAATGTTCGGAATGATTTGATCCGCATGTGCTACGGCTAAATTACCCCCCGGGGTAAAACCATTTTGTACATCTACTACAATCAAAGCGGTATTTTTTTGCATAATTCGCAGTCCATTATTTGCATGTTGTCATTTTTGTTAAGCATATAACAAAATAAATGGCAGTATTGAGGCTTGGCGCTAAAAATAAAATGACTGTGGATTGAAATAATAAAGCGACTTGGGCAAATTCGATCCCATGCATTTTCGATACTAGGCATGTTCAATACTATGCATGTTTAATCCTATGCATGATTCAAAGCAGAGGGGAGATTTTCGATTTGTTTGCGGCTAAAGGATAGAAATAAATTTTAAGTTAAAAAAATAGCCCGCAATCTGCGAGCTATTTTATACATCAAGAAATTAAGCTTGAGTTTGTAAGCGACGAACCAGAATCAACATAAATACGGCTGAAATTACGATACAAGGAATGGCTGCCGAGATGACCCCTGCTGCACCAAAACCTGCGGCAAGTAACTGACCTGCAATTGTGGGCCCAAGCATTGCGCCAACACGTCCCACGGCTGATGCCATACCAACACCTGTTGCACGCACTTCAGTTGGGTACACGATACTACCGAAAGCATAAAGTACACCTTGGCAACCAATAACGAATGCACCAACCAATGCCGAAGCCATATACATTTGTGTCAATGAACTTGCTGCATTCAAGCAGAATAAACCTGCCAAAATACCACCGTACATTAAGATAATTACGTACGCTTTTTTCCAGCGATCCGTCAGCATACCGAGCACAATCGTACCAACTGTTGCACTCATCATGAAGAAGAACTGTGCAGTACTACCCTCTTTACGGCTAAAGCCCAGTTCCATAAACAATGAAGGCAACCAGCTCAACATGATGTAAACCACCATCAATGTGAAGAAGTAGCTCACTGAAATTAAACAGGTGCGCATCACGTTCTGGCTATTGAATAAATCTTTAAAAGAACCTTGAGTCGTTACTGTAGTCGTTTGAGTTGTATTTTGCGCTTTTAAAAATTCACGTGATTCTGGTAAGAATTTAATCATGATTGGAAGCACAATAATCGGCAGCAAACCGCCTAAATAGAAAATGTTTTTCCAATTTGAACCAAAATCCAGACTCGCAATGTAGGACAAAATGGCTGCACCTACAGGCATACCGCAATACATCAACCCCACAGCACGACCGCGGTTTTCAGGTTTTACGGCTTCAGAAGCAAGGGTAATCAAGTTTGGCATTGCCGCACCTAAACCTGCACCCGCTAAAAAACGAACCAGTAAAAGGCTGTTAAAACTGTTTACCCATACGGTACATAAGGTAAATAAGGCAAATACTGCAACCGACCAAATCAGCACCTTTTTGCGACCAATACGGTCCGAATATCGTCCACCAATCAGCGCTCCAGGTAATAAACCCAGAATCCCTGCGCTAAAAAACACCCCCAATTGAGAACTATCTAAGCCAAAAGATTCACGAATACCGGCTGCTGCAATACCTGCCGCTTGAATATCCAATCCTTCAATCACCGCAATTAAAAAACAAATCGCGACGGTAATGACGGAATGTCTGTTATCTGATCTTTCCATTGGAAAATCCTTGTTCAATCAGTGTCCAAAATAGAACTCCATCATCTATGAGTCTGGAAATACAAATAACTACCAATAAGTTGAACAATCTCTAGTTTATGAACAAAAATAATGGATATTTAACGCTTTTAAACCCAATAACGCATAGTCGCAAAAACACTTAATCGCGATTAATCAGCACAAAAAATTTAACACGACAATCAGGATTTTAATTCTGAAAATCATCCTGCGCGAAAATGGTAAAAATAGATTAATAGTTTTAACTGATTATTCCTCAAGTTTTTGATGATGATTTTTATCATTTAAACTCTTAGTTTATATAGCTTTTAAGTCTATGCTCATCTTTATTAAATCTTAAATCCTGATGTTTTTACCCGGAATTGCCGATGTTGTTGGCTTTAAAGCACTTTTATGACAGCTTTAGCGGCACTTTTGAACTACACCAACCTGACACTTATAATGATGCTGATTAAAATTTTAGTGGAGTCAGATTTAAAAAAACCTGACTTTTGTATTGTTCAGTAAATTTTTCCATTGCTTTTCATAAAGTTTTTATATGGTTTGACTAAAGCATATTGTTCTTCATCGTTTGTTCGTTCATAATTTGCATAAGCATTATTCAATTACGCTCAATCGTAGTGAAATTGCTATAAATCAAAATACGCACCCATCCAAATTTATGTTTTTCTACCTCAGCCGGATGGACAAATAGGATATTTTTTCAAAATGACTCAGCAAGCACAGATCATCCAAGGTTCAATTGTCGCAATCGTCACTCCGATGTTTGAAGATGGCAGCGTAGATTGGAAGGGTCTAGAAAAGCTCGTTGAGTGGCATATAGCACAAGGTACCAATAGTATTGTTGCTGTAGGCACAACTGGTGAAGCTTCAACCTTAAGCATGGCAGAACACACCAAAGTCATCGCCGAAATCATTCGTGTAGCCAACAAACGTATTCCTGTGATTGCAGGTACGGGTGCGAACTCGACCCATGAAGCGATCGAACTCACCAAAGAAGCCAAAGAACTGGGGGCCGATGCAGCGCTCCTGGTCACGCCTTATTACAACAAACCTACACAAGAAGGCTTATATCAGCATTATAAAGCTATTGCTGAAGCCGTTGATTTACCACAAATTCTTTATAATGTACCGGGTCGTACTGGCGTCGACATGTTAAATGAAACGGTGATTCGCCTTGCCGACATCCCGCAAATTATTGGGATTAAAGACGCAACCGGTGATGTACCTCGTGGTCAAGCGCTGATTGAAGGATTACGCGGTAAAGACATGACCGTTTACTCTGGTGATGATGCCACTGCATACCAGTTGATGGGCTTCGGTGCAAAAGGCAACATTTCTGTGACTGCCAATGTGGCACCGAAAGAAATGAGCCAGATGTGTGCTGCTGCACTTGCAGGTGATGCAGAACGCGCTGAAGTTTTAAATAATAAAGTTGCAAATTTACACAATATTCTATTTTGTGAATCCAACCCAATTCCTGTGAAATGGGCACTTCATGAAATGGGATTAATTGGTACCGGTATTCGCTTACCATTAACTCCTCTTGCAGAACAATATCGTACACCGTTGCGTGAAGCACTGAGCGCTTCTGGTGTCATTAAATAAAGAGCACAACACTATGCAATTACGTTTTGGTTTAACCCTTGCACTTTCAGCATTCAGTTTAGTGGGTTGTAGTTCAATGGGAATCAGCAATGGTTCACTGGATTATAAAAATACTGCAACCCTTGAACCCCTGAAATATCCTGAAGGCTCAATGGTTCGACCTGCAACGCCATTGTATCCGTCTCCGATGGTTGACCCACTTGCAATTGAACATGCGCCTCAGCTTGAAAATAAACGTGGCAACCGTTTTGCTCTACCTCGCCCTGACAAAGCTCAGGCAAATGCGCCAACAGATAGCCAAGATGACAGCACAAATGTCAGTCGTCCACAATTAGTACGTGATGGAAATCAAAATCCATTGCTCAAAATTGATGGAAATTCTGCTACAATTTGGCAGTACACACTTGCTACCCTCAGCAGCCTTAACCATACCATTGTTGGTCAAAGTAAAAATCGTTACGAAGTAACTATTAAGGTCGATCAACAGATCTATGTATTAAGACTGACGTCTGTAGGAACAAGCAACAACATAGCTGTGTTCAATGCCGATAATAGCTTTGCAGACCAAGAAAAAGCTGCAGAACTGTTAACCCAGATTTACCAAAATTGGCCAGCCTAGTCGTACTAGGCATTTTTTTTTGAAAAAGGTTCCCCCATGTTGAAACAAACCTTGCTCTATACTGGTAAAGCGAAATCTGTTTATGAAACAGACAGTGCAGATCACCTAATCCTAGTCTTCCGTGACGATGCATCTGCATTTAACGGCGAAAAAATCGAACAGCTGGATCGTAAAGGCAAGGTGAACAACCGTTTTAACGCCTTCATCATGGAAAAATTGGCTGCTGCTGGCATTGAAACTCACTTTGAAAAACTTCTTTCTCCGACTGAAGTTTTAGTGAAAAAATTGAAAATGGTTCCTGTTGAATGTGTGATTCGTAACTACGCAGCAGGTAGCTTGTGCCGTCGTTTAGGCGTGGAAGAAGGTAAAGAGCTTGTTCCGCCTACTTTCGAATTGTTCTTCAAAGACGATGCTCTTGGCGATCCAATGGTCAACGAATCTCAAGCGATTGCTTTGGGTTGGGCGACTGCTGAACAACTTGAACAAATGAAAGTACTGACTTATAAAGTAAACGGCGTACTTAAAGATTTGTTCGACAAAGGCAACATGCTGCTTGTTGACTTCAAACTTGAATTTGGTGTGTTCCACGACCGTATTGTTCTTGGTGATGAATTCTCTCCAGACGGTTGCCGTCTATGGGACAAAGACACCAAGAAAAAACTCGACAAAGACCGTTTCCGTCAAGGTTTAGGCGGCGTTGTTGAAGCTTATGAAGAAGTAGCTACACGTTTAGGTATTGATCTTTCTGATATCTAATCAGTACGCTGATTCAAAAAACCGAGCCTGATGGCTCGGTTTTTTATGTTCCATTAAATCGTAAAAATAAATGTTACTAATAAAAATGATCGTTTTTACATTGTTAAGTTAAGCCCGTAATATAATTTGTATACCAAGCAACATCGGAATTGAATCTTCCTCTGATGCCTTGCCGAGCAGATTCCTGTTTACCCTCTAGGATGTATCTCCCCTAAGACATCCTATTTTCCGCCCAACTCGCTCTGAGTTGGGCTTTTTTTTATTGCTGCTGTTGTTCCTGCTGCCAGCGACGTTGCTGAAGTTTTTCACCTTCCACTTCACGTTTATTCCGCGCAGACTCATACAACTTGGTGCCTTTCAATTCAGGCGGCAAATATTCTTGCAAGACAAAATGCTCAGGATAATTGTGAGGATAGAGATAATCCACGCCATAACCCTGCTCTTTCATCAATTTGGTCGGTGCATTGCGTAGATGCAAGGGCACGGGTAAATTCGCAGTTTTTTCAGCTAAATCTAAAGCCTTATTAATGGCTAAATAGGTACTGTTACTTTTGGCACTGGTTGCCAAATACACGGCACACTGCCCCAAAATAATCCGGCATTCCGGCATGCCCACAGCTTGTACCGAACGGAAACATTCTCCTGCAAGAAGCAGTGCATTCGGGTTCGAGTTACCAATATCTTCAGAAGCGGCGATCAGCATACGACGTGCAATAAAGACCGGATCTTCGCCACCTTTGAGCATGCGTGCCATCCAATATAATGTCGCATCCGGATCACTACCGCGAATCGACTTAATAAAAGCAGAAACCAGATCATAATGCTGCTCACCGGATTTATCATAGCGGGCAATATTTTGCTGCGCAACTTTCACCACAATGGCATTGGTAATGACATTTTCAAGTTCTGGTTCAAAGGTGCTGGTGATGAGATCGAGTAGGTTAAGTGCCTTACGCGCATCTCCCGCAGCAAATTGAATTAGTGCTTCATATTCTTCAATTTGAATAGAGCGTTCTTTTAAAAAAGCATCATTTTGCAGTGCTTGATTCAATAAGGTCTGAATCGCATCGGCATCTAAAGCATTCAGGCTATACACCTGACAACGTGATAACAACGCACTATTCACTTCAAAAGAAGGGTTTTCTGTGGTTGCACCAATCAGCGTGATTTTGCCTTTTTCCACTGCATTCAATAAGGCATCTTGTTGTGACTTATTAAAACGGTGAATTTCATCAATAAACACCACAGGTTTGAGTAAATCCCCACTTTCAGCAATGATTTCACGGAGTTCTTTCACGCCTGTATTCAAGGCAGATAAACTGACAAAAGTTCGATCAACCGCCTGCGCAAGCAGCAAAGCAATGGTGGTTTTCCCGACTCCCGGCGGTCCCCAAAAAATAATCGAGGGTAAATGCCCTTGATCAATCATTTGGCGTAACGGTGCCTGATCACCTAATAAATGATCTTGACCAATAATTTCTGATAAATCACGCGGACGAAGCCGTTCAGGAAGTGGAATATGACTATCTGACATCTTGTTATTTCTTGAGTGTGCTTAAAACAAGTCTACTATGTAATTTTAATATCGCGTATTTCAATTGAAATGTTTTACAAAAAAATCATACTGTTTTTTAAAAGAATGGGCAATATTATTGATCATTATTGTGTCTGTTGTCTGAATTTACTTTTAAATAGAACTAAGTAGATTTACTGTGATAATCAAAATTAAGAAAAATATGCTTAATAATTCCACTTCTTATTTATGAAGTACATAATCATTGCGTGAAATGCATGACGCTTTTTGACATTTTGGTCGTTTTTAATGGGTGAGCTGCATGAAATATATTTTCAAAAACAAGCCAGTACCGCTTATACAGAATTTTAAAATTAAGCCAGATCACACCACTCAAGCCAATAATGCTCAATTAAATACAAAAAATTTAATTCTTCAAAATGTATTAGATCAATTACCGCAACTTATTATTAAGCCGATTAGATTAACGCACCCAACGGACAATATATTCTTCAAGATCATCTTCATTGACTTCGACTTCTGAAATACAGCGCCCTGCTGCCGACTTTTTCGCTTTAATCACACTCTCACGTGTACCGGTATTTAAATAATGCCAAGACGGTAATTTCTTGCCTTCTTTTAAGCGGCGGTAAGCGCAACTTGGTGGTAACCAGTGAATCGTGGCTAATTTTTCAGGCGTCAGTTGAATACAATCAGGAACATAGTCAAGACGCTGTGCATAATTGCTACAACGCGCTGTTTTACAATCTAAAAGTTTGCACGACACTTTGGTATAGGCCACTTCGCCGAGTTCTTCATCTTCCAGTTTGATCAGACAACATAAACCACAGCCATCACAAAGTGCCTCCCACTCGGTGGGATTCAGTTCCGCTAAAGGATATTTTTTCCAAAATTCCGGACGTAATTGTTCAGTCATAAAACTAAAAAGAAGGAGAAGTTAGGCATTATTATAACGTGTTCAAGTTCACAATGTATGGATGTTATTTTTACTTTGAATCATATATTTACTGTCAAAGTGAACATTTTTTAAACACAAGCATAACACTTTTAGGAATTTCTACGCCCTATACTGAATCTACTTTGAAAACAACAACACATGGAGAAAGCTTATGTTTCGTTGGGCGATTATTTTTGCAGTGATTGCACTTATAGCCAGTCTACTAGGTTTCGCTGGTGTCGCAGGTTTATCTAAAGATTTTGCAATTATCTTACTCGTCGTTGCGGTTATTTTAGCAATCGTCGGCTTCCTTTCCCGAGGAAAAATATAATTCCTCATGTTTAAAAAACATATTAAATCTCGTCAAAAGAGCCTATTTAGGCTCTTTTTTCATATTAAAAATTCAGCTCTTGCATCATAAAAAAACCTGAATTAAATTGAGCAAAATTAAAGTAATTTTCACCCATTTAATTCAGGTCACTCTTTCAGGATAAAGGATAGATTCTTTATCTATTCCTTATGGTCTTAAATGACGTGGTCTAAACCCGGTTACGAGCAGACCAATCGCATAAGCTAAAACGCCCACCACACAAAGTCCGATTACTTCGAAAACACGAATCCATTGCGAAACATCGCCGTTATACCAAGTTAAGGCATACCAAAGTGCAGCGATCATGATTGCATTGGCAATGGCAAACTGTAGGAAAAGTTTTTTCCAGTGCGCCCCAAAACGAAAAATATTGCGTTGGTGCAGATAAAAATACAGCATCCCGGCATTCACCAGTGCAGAACCTGAAGATGCCAAGGCCAATGCCATATGTTCTGCTTCCCAATGAATCAATTTAAAGAAGCCAATAAAGATCACGTTTAAAATCGCATTGGCTGCAACAGCCATTAAGCCTACACGAACTGGTGTTCGGGTATCTTGTTGCGCATAGAAACCTGGAGCAAAGACTTTAATCAACATAAAGGAAATCACCCCTGCACTCATACATTGCAAAGCCAATGCCGTCATTTGAGTATCTTCAAGGGTGAATTGCCCGCGTTGGAATAGTGCTTGAATGATTGGAGTCGATAGCATGAACAAGGCAATACTGGCGGGAATACCGACCAGCATAATTACTTTGGCCGCCCAGTCGATCATGCCACGGAACTTCGTTTTATCTTGCTCGGCATGACGCATAGAAAGCGATGGCAGGATAACCGTACCAATCGCAACACCAATTAAACCTAAAGGTAATTCAGTCATACGCTCGGCACTGTATAGCCATGACACTGAACCGTCTTGCATGAAGGATGCCCAGATGGTGTTCAGCAGCAAATTGATTTGCGTCACCGAAACGCCAAAGAGTGCAGGCAGCATCAGTTTCATTATGCGATCCACACCTTCATGTTTAAAATCAACTTTAGGTGGAATCAGCAGATTTTTACGCCATAGCTCCGGGATTTGAATGGCCAGTTGCAATACCCCTGCAACCACGACCGCCCAACCCAAGGCCATAATCGGTTCAGCCATATATGGCGTTAACCACCATGCCCCTGCAATCATGGTGACATTCAGTAAAACTGGCGCAAAGGCAGGGGTCGAAAATGAACCATAACTGTTTAAGATACTGCTCGCAAAAGCAGTCAGCGACATAAATAACAAATATGGAATCGTCAGACGGAACATATCCGTGGCTAAAGCAAATTTTTCCGGATCACTATGAAAACCCGGTGCATAGATATACATAATTGCAGGGGCAGCAACCATCGCAATAAAAGTTAGCAGGGTCATAAAGGTTGCGAGACAACCAAATACCCGACTAATCAGAATTTGAACTTCAGCATGCGTTTTCGTGGTTTTATATTCGGTTAAAACTGGAATAAAAGCTTGTGAAAATGCCCCTTCGGCAAACAGCCGCCGAAAGAAGTTCGGGATACGAAAGGCAACCACAAAGGTATCGAAATCTTTACCTGCACCAAACACATTCAGCAAAACCACATCTCGGACTAAACCCAAAACCCGAGACAACATGGTCATTGCACTGACAATAAAGGTCGACCGCCACAGCGCCATCGTTTCCACCTAGTCTTAAAATAAGTCGCTATTGTAAAGAAACTCCACAGGAATTTCGTTGTTAAATCATAAAGTCGAACAGCTATTGATCTGCTTTGCATTGTTGGATTAATGCTCTGGTTTTCGGCCAATCAAAAAATGGACCCGGATCAGTTTTACGTCCTGGGGCAATATCTGAGTGCCCGGCCAAATGTTGTAATATCTTCGGATAGGTTGCCTGTAATGTTGCAATCACTTCTGCCAACAGGCTGTATTGCACCTCTTCAAAAGGCTGGTCATCGCTGCCTTCAAGCTCAATGCCAATCGAATAATCGTTACATTCTTTTTTAGCTAAATAGCTCGAACGTCCTGCATGCCAGGCGCGATCATTGAAATTCACGAATTGCAAAACTTCGCCAGTGCGCAAAATTAACAGATGTGTCGAAACCTGCATGCCTTCAATGCTCTGAAAATAAGGATGCTTTGACCAATCCAGCTGATTTTGAAAAAACTGTTCAATATAGCCGCCACCAAATTGTGAGGGGGGCAAACTGATATTATGCACCACCACCAACTGAATTTCGGCGTGTTCGGGACGTTGATTATAGTTCGGGGATGGTACTTGCCTTGCACCGATTAACTGACCATCGATGACCTGAAAAGACGGTGCCTGTTGCATATTCCTATCCTGAGTCTTATTTTCGCGTAAGTAGATGATTTTAGCGCAATCCTAAAACTTTAAGCTTAAAATCTCAAATTCCAAAGATAAAAATGCGTTGAAAAAACATTTCTTTTAAATGAACAATGCTAATATAACGCGCAATTTCCATGGGTTAAAAAAGATACGGAATTCTAATGAGCATATCTCAATCTTTGTTGGAACACGCAATCCAGATCAATATTCAACAGGCTTTACAAGAAGATATTGGCGAGGGTGATATCACCGCTTTATTGACCCCTGAAGATGAGCAAGCCACTGCAACCATCATTAGCCGTGAAGACATGGTGCTTGCTGGTCAGCCTTGGGTCAATGCACTCATTCAAGCTTATGATGCCAATGTGCAAGTGACATGGCTTAAAAATGATGGCGAGCGCGTACAAGGCAATGAAGCCTTTTTGAAATTAGCCGGTTCGGCACGTAGCTTACTCACGGTTGAACGTCCTGCGCTGAATTTTGTACAAACACTGTCTGCGGTAGCCACTAAAACAGCTGAATATGTCAAACAATTAGAAGGTTTAAATACCAAATTGCTAGATACCCGTAAAACCCTTCCCGGCTTACGTATTGCGCAAAAATATGCTGTCGCCATTGGGGGGGGGCAAAACCATCGTCTCGGTTTGTTTGATGCCTTTTTGATTAAAGAAAACCACATTATGGCAGCGGGCGGTATTGCGCAAGCAATTGCCAAAGCACACAACATTGCACCGGGTAAGCCTGTGGAAGTTGAAGTAGAAACTTGGGATGAACTGAATCAAGCCCTAGAAGCCAATGCCGATATCGTGATGCTGGATAATTTCAGTCAACAACAAATGATTGATGCGGTTAAGCATGTTGCCGGTCGTTGCAAATTGGAAGCTTCGGGCAACATCACCATTGAAAATTTACGTGAAGTAGCCACGTCTGGTGTCGACTATATTTCGATGGGGGTTTTAACCAAGGATGTCAAAGCGATTGATTTATCTATGCGCTTTAATGCTTAAGTCTGCTCAGTATCATTTTGCGGTTTAGATTTTTGTTTAGAGGTTGAATCCTGAATTTCACTGGATGGTGTGTTCTGTTGCCAAGCGGATTGGATCGATTCTTGTTCTGAAACCCTTGGATCACTGGTCATCAGTGCCAGAGTTACCACGGATACAACCAAGATGATGATATTTAACATCTGATGCTCCTGTAAATAAGCATCAGTCTAGCCACTGAATATGAACTGGATCTTAAGCCTGCGTTTCAAAAGGGGCGGAAATTGCAGCATTTTTGTATCAAGCTTTTGACTAATCCATAAAAAAACGCACCTTAAGATGCGTTTTTTTATTTTCAAATAAACAACTTACCAGCCTAAAGCTTCCTGTTGTTTTTTAATCAATTCTTGAATGCCTTTTTCCGCCAATTCAAGCATCTCGTTACATTGTGCACGAGTAAATGGTTTTTCTTCAGCAGTACCTTGCACTTCAATAAACTCACCTGCTTGTGTCATCACCACATTTAAGTCAGTTTGACAGCTTGAATCTTCTTCATAACAAAGATCCAACAACGCTTCGTCTTGGTACATACCTACAGAAATCGCAGCCACCAAGCCTTTCAGTGGATCTTGCTTGATTTTCTTTTTCTCTAGCAATACATTCATCGCATCAATAAGAGCTACGGCTGCACCGGTAATAGATGCGGTACGTGTACCGCCATCTGCTTGAATCACATCACAGTCAATTGTAATGGTGTTTTCACCCAGTTTTTTCAAATCCACCATGGCACGTAAGCTACGACCAATCAGACGCTGAATCTCTTGAGTACGGCCACTTTGTTTACCACGGGCAGCTTCACGGTCACTACGGGTATGGGTTGAACGTGGCAACATACCGTATTCAGCGGTTACCCAGCCTTGTCCCTTGCCTTTAAGGAAACGTGGCACCGAATTATCAATACTTGCAGTACAAAGAACTTTAGTATGACCAAATTCAATCAATACTGAACCTTCCGCATAACGCGTATAGTTACGGGTAATTTTTACGTCACGTAATTGATCTAAAGTACGTTGGTCGATACGCATAATGGGTTCTCTTTGGCTAAAATTCATTGCGGCTTAGTATAACAGAAGCAAGCTAGAAGGTTTTGCCGGGACATTGTCCATTGGCAAAAACCATAAAATCATGCTGCTTTTATTTAGCCATCAGTTGAATGAAACACCCATTATGCACGACCTCAAAATCCCTCTCTATTTCACTTTAAAAGCGAAATAATGTTTTTAACTTTTGTTTGGATTGCACAACCGAGGCAGTCCAAGAGTTTGGTAATGAACATTTGGCTAAACGTACCCAAACACTGCCAAACTGTTTCATGAAACTGGCTTCATTATAGTTAATTCCATACTCTGCGCATAAGGCACGAATTTTCGGTGCAGCTTCTGCATAACGATTAGCAGGCATATCCGGGAATAAATGGTGTTCAATTTGATGACTCAAATTACCACTTAAAATATGCAACCATTCTGTGCCAGTAAAATTACTCGATCCGCGAATTTGGCGTAAATACCATTCCGCACGGGTTTCATTTTCAGTATTGTCCAGTTCAAAGGTTTCTGCATCTTCAGTGAAGTGACCATTAAAAATGACCGCTGATGCCCATAGACTACGAATCACATTCGCTACAGCATTGCCGGTAAATACCGGGATGGCATTTGGACCGGCAATTAATGGGAAAAATACATAATCTTTGGCTACCTGACGTACCGCTTTTTTACGGAATTTCGCTGACTCGATCCAAACCTCTTTCCAGGTTTTGGTTTTATAGACAATCGCATCTTCTAAATGTAAATTTTGTAAGCCCACATACCATTCAAAAAACACCATTAGCTGAATGGTTAAAGGAATATTGAATAAAAAACGCGGTTCCCATTTTTGTGACTCACTGACACGAATCAGGCCATAACCGACATCATGGTCTTTGCCGACAATATTGGTATAAGTATGGTGAATATAGTTGTGCGTATATTTCCAGTCATCCCCAGTCGACATGGTATCCCAGTCATAATTGGCACCATTCAGATTCGGGTCATTGAGCCAGTCAAACTGACCATGCATCACGTTATGGCCTAATTCCATATTTTCCACGATTTTGGACAGCCCCAACAAACCGGTACCCGCTAACCACACCGGTGGAATCCAGCCGCCGAACATCAACATTCCGCGTGACGCAATTTCGCTATAACGGACAAAATCACGAATTTTATAAATGTATTTGGCATCTTGCTCGCCAATGCTGTCCATAATGTCACGGCGGATCGCATCGATTTTTTGCCCTAATTCAGCAATTTGTTCAGCACTCAAATGTCTTGATTTACTATTTTCTGGAAACTTAACTGACATATTCATTGTTTTTCTCCGAAGCGGGAATCAGGCACTGCTTTTGTACAAAGTGCGAGAAGTCGCTTAAATGCCCTAAAATTATTGTATTTAAAGGTTGATCACGACCGGACTGACGGCTTGGCTAATACACAACTTAATTTGGGTATTGCTATCGTGGTCAATTTCACCGGTAAGTAAGTTTTTGGTTGAGCCGCTGACTTTAGTACAGGTACAGGTATTGCAAATCCCCATACGACAACCATGTGCCGGCTTCAAACCTGCCTGTTCAGCGCTTTCAAGTAAATTGGTTTTTGCTTCAAACTCTTGTTGTGCACGTAAAAATACCACCGGTTGCACTGCTGCTTTTTCATCCACAACTATCTGAAAATATTCCTGTTTTAATTGATTAGCAATACCCAGCTGTTGATAAATCTGATTCAGGCTTTGCATCATGCCTTTGGCACCACAGGCATAACTCTGGCGTTGCCCGAAATCCGCAACTGTACTTTCAAGCAGTTCTACACTTAGATGTTGTTTCTGTACAAGTGTATTGAAATGGTGATACTGAAACTGTGAATATTGTTCTGACAATTGCTGTAATTCGGTATGAAAAGCGTCATCACGGGTAAAATACAGCAGATCAATTTGACTCAGGTTTTGACTGAGTGCCTGTTGTAATAGCGAATAAATCGCTGTGATGCCACTACCTGAAGCCAGTAATAGAATAGAATCTTGAGATGACGTTAATGTGAAATCGCCCTGAACTTGAGAGATTTCCACCACGCTGCCCACTGCCAAATGGGTTAAGGCATTGGATACTTTACCCTGACGTTTCACTGCAATCACGATGTTGCCAGTCTCGGTGATTTTCACAATCGAATAATTACGTTGCTGACGAACACCTGCAATCACTAAAGTCACTAAAATACTTTGTCCAGCACGAAACGCTTTTGTATGAAAGTTATGATTTGGCTGAAGCTGAATTTGATAAAAGTCTTCACTCAGCATGTTTAGCTCAACAATACTGGCTTTCACTTTTTTCCATGCCCAAACTGGATTCACTTTTTCAGCAATAAAATCGACGAAATCTTCTCGGATCCATTGCGGTTGGTACTGCATCACATGACTCATATGAGGTTCCTCTTTTTTATTGCTGGTTATTTATTTGAGTGTACAAGTGTTCTTACAGTGAACACTTGTACACTATAATTATTTTTTAATTCAGTCAACACATGTTCACTGACATTCGTCGTTTAATTTGTTTTTTTTTGATAGACTTCATGCAGAATTTTTTTAGGGTAGTCGAATGTCGATACGGGATGAGCGTAAACAACAAAGCCGCCAAGCACTTTTGGATGCCGCGCTTGCTTTAAGCACGTCTGGACGTTCTTTTAGTAGTATCAGTTTGCGTGAAATTGCTCGTCATGTAGGGCTGGTACCTACTGCGTTTTATCGCCATTTTCAAGACATGAATGAGCTTGGACTGGAATTGGTCGATCAAGTTGCCCTGCATTTAAAAGGCATTTTGCATCAACTTGGACAAGCCTATATCTATCAACCCAACACCAAAGCGAAAATCAGCCTAGACCTGTTTTTCCAGGCGGTTGAGCATAATCCTGAACCTTGGGTATTTATGATTGCCGAACGCTGGGGTGGATCAGAAGTAATTCGTCAGGCCATTGCACGGGAAATTAATTTTTTAATTGAAGACTTGGCCAATGATTTATGCAAAATGGAAACTGTACAGCACATCCGCAATGTACAATACCTGCAGGTGATTTCTAATATTTTAATTAATTTATCCTTTACCTGGGCGATGACCTGGATGGACATCAATCGTCACTATCAAGCCGAAGAACGTTTAGAACAACAAAAACAATTTAAATTACAAACCATGACTCAGGTGCATGTGATTTTTCGTGGTATCTCGAACTGGGATACTTCAAAGACAATCACTGAGTAATTCACTAAAAATAAAACGTAAAAAAACCCGCAATGAACGGGTTTTTTAGCGCATAAAACTTATTTCGCTTTACGTTCTTTTTCCACCAGGTAGCTCACCACTTGAGTCACTTTAGCATCTTCACCTTGAACTACATATTTACCATTCACAACCACTGCAGGAACACCGCTCAATTGATATTGCTGTGCCAATTTCTTAGATTGCGCTACTTTTGAAGTAATCGCGAATGAATTAAACATGCTGTTGAATTTTGCTTCAGGTACGCCATATTTCACAAAGAATTTAGCTTGTGATTTTTGGTCAAAAATCTGTTGACCACCCGCATGAATCGCATGGAATAAAGGCAAGTGAGTTCTCTTGCGAACGCCTAATGCTTCAGACACATAATAACCGCGAGCACCTTGCTCCCAGACTGGATTCATCGCAGCAGGTGTACGCACAAAGTTGACATCTTTAGGAATTTTTCTGAGCCAAGCTTGCATATGTGGCTCTAATTTAAAGCAGTGGGGGCAGCCGTACCAAAAGAACTCACGTACTTCAACTTTGCCAGGAACTTCAACTTTGCCCGGGTTGGCAACCACGGTGTAATCTTTACCCGCGACAAAATTGGCAGCCATTGCCGTGCCTGAAAAGGCAAAAACAGCAGTAGCAAGACTACCTAAAAGGAATTTTTTCATTGAACTTATTGTCCTCTAAATCGTTATGATTAATTTATGCGATTACTATAAATCAATTATGCCGAATTCGTTTTCATTCTGTGAACTTTTTTAAGGCTTTTATCGCTTTTTTGAGAATAAACGCTACACTAAGCCCCTATAACTTTTTTTAAAATATAACGACTTGATTGAGGTGGTACCGATGTCGCAATTGAATGTTGATCCACAAGAAATTGCCAAATTTGAAGCATTCGCAGCCATATGGTGGGATCAGCATTCTGAGTTCCGTCCACTGCATCAAATTAACCCTTTACGCTTAAATTGGATTGATGAACATTCAGGTGGCATTGCCGGCAAAAAAGTCCTCGATGTCGGCTGTGGTGGCGGCATTCTGTCTGAAAGCATGGCACGTCGTGGTGCCCAGGTTTTGGGTATCGACATGGGTGAAGCACCCTTAAATGTGGCACGTATCCATGCAGAACAAGAAGGCGTTGAAAATATTGAATATCGCCAGGTTCCAGTAGAACAATTGGCTGAAGAACAAGCCGGACAATATGACGTGGTCACTTGCATGGAAATGCTGGAACATGTACCCGATCCAGCATCGATTATTCTAGCTTGCCAAAAGTTGGTCAAACCGGGTGGCCATGTGTTCTTCTCGACCATTAACCGTAATCCAAAATCTTATTTATTTGCGATTATTGGCGCGGAATATGTGTTACGTATGCTAGCTAAAGGCACGCATGATTATCATAAATTCATCAAGCCTTCTGAACTTGCGCATGACATCCGTAGTGCGGGTTTAAAACTAAAAGATATGACCGGTTTACATTTCAATCCGATTACCAAACGTTATTGGCTGGCGCCGAATGTGGATGTGAACTACATGGTTTATACGGTAAAAGAAGGTGCCTAATGAAAGCTGTACTGTTTGACCTAGATGGCACCCTGATTGACACCGCGGCCGACTTTATTCGCATTATTCAAGACATGTGCCGCGATAAACAATGCGAGATCGTGGCTGCAGATTTGATTCGTACCCAAGTGTCTGAAGGCGCACGTGCCATGGTAAAACTGGTCTATCCGGAACTGGATGTTGAAGACCCAGTTTTCCTTGCGCATAGACAACGTTTTTTAGACTTGTATGGTGAAGATATTGCCGTGGATACTGATCTGTTCGAAGGCATGTATCCCCTGCTTGAAGAACTGGAAAGCCAGGATATTCCTTGGGGCATTGTCACCAATAAACCACGTTGGTTAAGCGAATCCTTGCTTAAAGCACTGAACTTGACTGAGCGCTGTGCGGTTCTGGTTTGCCCTGAAGATGTCAGCAAAACCAAACCCGATCCTGAACCGATGTATCTGGCAGCCAAGCACATTCAGATTCAGCCAGAAGACTGTATCTATGTCGGCGACCATCCGCGTGACATTGATGCCGGCCGTAACGCAAATATGTACACTATCTTGGCGGGCTATGGTTATTTACCATTGCAACACAAAGATGACTTAACAGCATGGCAAGCTGATTGTATAGTCAACACAGTTGCCGAATTACATCAAGTGATTAATCAGTTGGTCTCATCAACGCAACATAATAATTCTCTGATTTCATAACGACATAACAATATATAAACGAGGAGGTAGGCAATGAAATATTCAGAATATCAACCTCGCCCCGATCTGTTAAAAGATCGCATTATCCTGATTACAGGTGCGGGCGATGGTATTGGTCGTGCAGCTGCAATTAGCTATGCCCTGCATGGGGCAACCGTCGTACTGCATGGACGCACTTTAAATAAGCTTGAAGTCATTTATGATGAAATTGAAAGCCTGGGTGCGCCGCAACCGGCTATTTTGCCTTTGCAACTCTCCAGCGCCTCTCCTCGAGACTATGAGTTACTGGTCGATACTTTAGAAAAACAATTTGGTCGCTTGGATGGCATTTTGCATAATGCCGGTATCCTGGGTGAACGCACAGAACTTGCCCATTACCCGATTGATGTCTGGGATGATGTGATGGCGGTGAATCTGCGTGCGCCATTTTTACTCACTCAAGAACTGTTACCCCTGCTGCATAAATCAGAACATGCCTCTGTGGTTTTTGCCAGCTCTGGTGTAGGTCGCGAAGCACGTGAGCGTTGGGGCGCATACTCGGTATCAAAAATTGCCATTGAAGCGGTGAACAAGATTTTTGCCAAAGAAAATGTTTATCCAAATGTGCGATTTAACTGTATTAATCCGGGAGCAACACGTACTGCAATGCGTGCCAAAGCCTATCCAGATGAAGATCCGAAAACCTTAGCAACACCTGAAATGATCATGCCGGCTTACCTGTATTTAATGGGTGATGACAGCTTACATCTGAATGGTCAAAGCATTGATGCACAGGATTAATCCTTAAAAAGATCAAAAGGGAGTCATGCTCCCTTTTTATTTTATTGCCGCTCCATTAAGGAGAAAATTTTCAGATAAATAAAAACTTATAAATCGTATTTTTAAATAACTTTCATAATAATATTCGTTTTTCCAAATCAGTAAAATAAGCCTATGCTCACTCCTATTGAAGAACACAGCATATGAGGAACAGGTTATGGCTGATCAAAAACGTAAAATTGAAACCATTCGTTGTATTAAAAACTTACAGCTTTCAAATACATTGATTACAGGTCTTGATGATGCAGGACAAGCAGAAGCAATTGCACAGGCTGTGAGCTCACTTCAAGATTTGGCTGAGCAATGGAACTAAAGCAATTTTATTGAACAGTCGACATAGGCTGTTCAGGCCTTTTGCCAGCACAATTTTGAATAAATAAAAGCAATATCAAAAAATTGATACAAAGTTTTCATCAATGCCCTGTTTTTCTAGTATTTAATATCGACTATAAAATTCTTAAGATTTTTAAATCGTGAGATATTTCTGCATAATATCCTTATTATCTCTGCATTTTTTAAGAAATTAGGGATTTATCTTCACAGTTTCTCTGCAATTTTTTCGTACATTAGCATTATTGAAATTAATAAATTTTCTATGAGGGTTCAACATGAAAAAGATTTTGACAATTTTGGCAATCTCTTTCAGTGCATTGATGGCAAACAGTGTAACCACTGCTGCACCTCACGATAAACACGATAACAATCGTGGTTGGGATCAACCGCGTCATCAGCAGTCGAATAATGGGCGAGATTTTCGTAACCATGATGATGACGATGATCGTATGCAAGATAAACGCCGTGGTCGTGAAGAGCGTGGGGTAAAACGTCTACAGCAGCATAAATGGCAAACCGGTTATGTCATGCCACAGCATTATCGTGGTAATGGTTATAAAGTCGATTACAAAAGCCATGACTTGCCAAAACCCTCGCGTAACCAGCAGTGGTACAAAATCAATAATGACTACATTTTAGTGGATACTGACAGTAATAATATTGTGCGTATTCAAGGTTTCTAAACTCAGTTTTAAATTCTCCAAGCTCAAACTCCGGTTTGAGCTTTTTTTTGTTTTGCATCCATCGTTCATTTTAACAGCAAGTCTTTAACTGCAAGTTTTTCAACATTTTACAATCTTCTTTTTTTCTCCATGAATTTCACAATTCAACTATAAAGCTCTCATTTTTTATCTCTACTTTTTAGTTAATTTAGTTTCAACGAAATAACTGTTCTCTCTGAAAATTAGGTGAAAGATATGAAAAAAATTCTAACAACAATTGCGCTTTCTTTATCTGCATTGATGGCAACTTCAGCAATGGCAGCACCGGATCATCGTTATGATGATCATCAACGTTATAATCATGCTCCATCAAAGCCTGTAAAACAGGATGATCACCGTTGGGACAATAACAACCGTTATGACCACAATCGTTATGACAACAAACGTTATGATAATAAACTTGTAAACCCAAGTCGTGATTGGCGTACAGGTCAAAGCTTCCCGCGTGTATTTAGCTCATCTAGCTATAAAGTCAGCGATCGTGAAGCACACCGTTTACCCAATACTGGCCGTTATCAACAATGGTACAAAGTCAACGGCGACTATGTCTTGGTAAATGAACGTACCGACCGTATTGTACGCATCATCAACTAAAATCTGGTTTAAGTTTCCTCTTCCCTAAAAAACACCTGAATTCGATTCAGGTGTTTTTTTATTTTTAGCTTCCCCTCAATCATTTTTTGATTAGAATCAGAGAAGGAAATTTTTTAATTTTGAGATAGGTATGCAAACGAATTCATCTGAAACATCACAAAGCACAACTTTGCAATATGTGCATTGGTTTCGACATTCTGCGCCTTATATCAATGCTCACCGCAATAAAACCTTTGTTATTATGTTTGATGGTGAAGCGGTTCAACATGAAAATTTCCAGCATATTATTCATGACATTGCTCTACTGCATTCTTTAGGCATTCGTCTGATTCTGGTTCATGGCGCACGTTCACAGATCAATCAGAACTTAAAAGCCAGTGGCATTCAAACGCCATTCCATAATCATCGTCGTATTACCACGCGCGAATCTTTAAGTTGCGTGATGAATGCCGTAGGTTCTATCCGTTTGCAAATTGAAGCGCTGCTTTCGATGGGGCTTGCCAACTCACCGATGTACGGCGCACGTATTGATGTCATCTCAGGCAATTTTGTCACTGCAAAACCTTATGGCATTCGTGATGGTGTGGATTTCCAGCTTACCGGTGAATTACGTACCGTGGATACCGAGGCAATTCAACGCCATCTTAAAAATCATAATATTGTATTGCTTGGCCCAACCGGTTATTCCAACACAGGTGAAGTGTTTAACCTGGTCGCGGAAGAAGTCGCCACCAATACCGCTATTTTGCTTAAAGCGGACAAGTTGATTTTCTTGGGTAAACAACAAGGTCTGGTGAATGAATTCGGGCAATTGCAACGCGAAATTCCGCCTCATCAACTCGATCAGCACATTTTGCAGTACCAAGACTCCAATCCAGATATTGCTTTGCAGTTACGCGGTGCAAAGAATGCCTCACTGCAAGGCGTGCGTCGTGTGCATCTGATTTCTTATACCTATGATGGCGCATTGCTGGAAGAATTGTTCACCCGTGACGGTGCAGGCACAATGATGACCGATGCACATTATGAAGAAGTGCGTACTGCAAATATTCAGGATGTCGGTGGTCTGATGAATTTACTTCGCCCTCTCGAAGAAGAAGGCATTTTGGTGTATCGCTCACGTGAACGATTAGAAAGTGAAATTGAGCAATTTTCTGTGATTGAACGGGATGGTATGATTTTAGCCTGTGCCGCGCTTTACCCGATTCCAACTTCAGCCAATGAAATTAAATCGGCTGAAATTGCCTGTGTCGCTGTAGATCCAACCTATCGCAAGT
Organism: Acinetobacter terrae; assembly: GCF_002135195.1. Classification (NCBI taxonomy): domain Bacteria; kingdom Pseudomonadati; phylum Pseudomonadota; class Gammaproteobacteria; order Moraxellales; family Moraxellaceae; genus Acinetobacter; species Acinetobacter terrae. The sequence goes on along the minus strand of NZ_NEGF01000006.1, from coordinate 17,903 downwards.
CGAATCGTGGTAGCCAAATTCTGCATTATCTGGAAGACAAAGCGAAAAGTTTGGGCATTCAACAACTGTTTGTACTGACCACACGTACCGCGCACTGGTTTGTCGAGCATGGCTTTGAACCTGCGAGTGTCGACGATCTGCCGAATGCACGTCAGGCTCTGTATAACTACCAACGTAACTCTTTGGTGTTCAAAAAGTCACTTTAAAGTGGCTTTTTTTTATGCTTGTTATATCTTTATTTTATATATCTTTATCTATGTTTTTGCGAATTTTGTGACAATTTGCTTATGCAGTTTTTGTATAACCTTATAACAGCATGATATTTAAAATTAAATTAAATTAATATCAACAACTTAAACCATTAAAACAGCCTATTTTATTTTTCTTATAAATCACATTTTTACATAAGTTTTTCTTTTTTTTATTTATCTTTTTTCCTCATTAAGAATTCCTATTTTTTTATTTTTTTCGAAAAAGATAAAGCTTTAGCTTATGTGTTCAATATTCAACATTTCATTGTTGCGGAGCACACATTCATGAGCGCCATTCAAGCAAAATTCTGGGCGAAATCGCTGGTCCTTTCTTCAGTAGTTGCTGGCGCAATGATGATGTCAGGTTGTGGCAAAAAAGAAGCTGAAACGGTGACTTTAAATATCGGTTTCCAAAAATATGGCTTGTTACCAATTATTAAAGAACGCGGCACTTTAGAAACAGCATTGAAAGACCAAGGCATCAATGTGAAATGGGTCGAATTCCCTGCAGGTCCACAATTGCTTGAAGGTTTAAATGTCGGCAGTGTTTCCTTGGGTGAAGCAGGTGAAGCTCCTCCTATTTTTGCTCAGGCCGCCAATTCGAATCTGGTTTATATCGCCAACCAACCGGAAGCGCCTAAAGCTGAAGCGTTAATTGTGCAAAAAGATTCAGCCATTCAAAACATCCAGGATTTAAAAGGTAAACGTGTTGTCCTGAATAAAGGCTCAAACGTGCATTACTTATTACTCAAATTATTAGAAGCCAACAATCTGAAACTGGATGACATCCAAGTGGTGTATTTACCGCCTTCTGATGCACGTGCTGCTTTTGAAAAAGGCGCAGTGGATGCCTGGGTGATTTGGGATCCGTTCTTTGCAGCTGCTGAACAGCAGATTGGTGCCCGTGTCATTGCCACAGGTGAAAACTTGGTCAGCAATCATCAATTCTATTTGGCAGACCGTAAATTTGCCGAACAACATCCGGATGTACTCAAAGCTGTAGTCAATGAATTAAACACCACAACCCAATGGGTGTCCCAGCATCAAGACGAAGCAGCCAAACTTTTGGAAAAACCAACAGGACTCTCTAACGGTATCCTAAAAACATCCATTTCCCGCATGGGCTTTGGCGTGCAACCGATTTCAAACGACGTGGTTAAACAGCAGCAATATGTTGCCGACGCATTCTATAACCAGAAACTAATTCCAAACAAAATCAATATTCAATCCGCAATTTTAGCGAAGTAATGACACAACAATAGAGGACTCGACCATGACTCAACATCAGCAAGATAATAAAGCAATTACCTGGTTTAAAACATCCAGTCATGGCATGAATGCGATGCTGATTGCTTGCGCGATGTTGGGTTCAAGTGCAGCTTGGGCAGTCGATCCTTCTGTAAAACAGCTACGCGTGGGCTATCAAAAAGCTTCGCTCAATCTGGTGATTGCCAAACAACAGAAGCTGTTTGAACAGGAATTTCCAAACGCAAAAATTTCATGGAATGAATTTCCGGGTGGTCCGCAAATTTTAGAAGCGCTGGCAGTCGGTTCTATTGATATCGGTGCTACAGGCGATACGCCCCCTGTATATGCTCAGGCAGGCAACAAGCCATTGCATTATTTTGCTTATGAAACCGCAAAACCTTTGGCTTCTGCCATTTTGGTGCCCAGCAATTCCAAAATCACCCAACTTAGTCAGCTAAAGGGTAAACGCGTTGGGGTTCACCGGGGCTCAAGCTCACATTATTTATTGGTGCAAGCAGTACGCAAAGCAGGTTTGCAATGGACCGATATTCAACCGATCTGGTTAAGCCCTGCCGATGCACGTGCCGCTTTCCAGAAAGGTGCCATTGATGCATGGGCAATTTGGGATCCCTACTATGCTTCGGCTCAAGTGGAAGATAAAGCCAAAGTACTGGCTTCAGGTAAAGGCTTAAGTCCAAATTACACGTTTTATTTAGCTTCAGGCGATTTGGTTAAAAATCACCCACAGGCATTAAAAGGCATTATCAAGCAAGTGAACGTTGCCGATAAATGGGTACAAAGCAACAAGGCTGTGACTGCAACTATCTTTGCCCAAAGCACAGGTCTGAAACTGAATGTCAGCCAGACCTTTATCCAGCGTCGTCCTAATCCATCAAATGCTGCACTACTTACTCAAAAAGTGATCACAGACCAGCAAGAACTTGCAAACCGTTTTAGCGAACTCAAGATCATTCCGAAATCTATTCACATTCAGCAAGCCGTTTGGGCAGGCAAATAATCTAAGGATCAAAGCAATGAAAATTTTCTGGTTTATTCCTACGCATGGTGACAGTCGTTATTTAGGCACAAGCAAAGGCGCGCGTCAGGTCGATCATGCTTATATGAAACAGATTGCCGTAGCCGTAGATAACTTAGGTTACGAAGGCGTACTGATTCCAACGGGTCGTTCGTGTGAAGATCCGTGGATTACTGCTGCAAGCCTGATTGATGCAACCAAAAATTTAAAATTCCTGGTAGCTTTACGCCCAGGTGTAACCACGCCTGCTCTTGCTGCACGTATGGCGGCAACTTTTGACCGTTTATCCAATGGTCGTGTATTGCTTAACTTAGTCACCGGTGGTGATGAGCAAGAGTTGAAAGGTGACGGTGTCTATGAAGATCATGCAACACGTTACCAAACAGCAGCGGAATACACCAAAATTTGGCGTGAAATTTTAACCCGCTCGCATACAGGTGAATCGTTTACTTTCCACGGCGACCGCTTACAAGTCGATGATGCAAAACTGCTTTATCCACCGGTGCAAAAACCATATCCACCCCTTTGGTTTGGCGGTTCTTCTGATGCTGCGATCGAGCTTGCTGCAGAACAGGTTGACACTTATTTAACTTGGGGCGAGCCACCAGCAGCAGTAAAAGAAAAAGTTGAAACCATGCGCGCTAAAGCCGCTGCACGTGGTCGTACTTTAAATTACGGTATTCGTTTACACGTGATTGTTCGTGAAACCAATGAACAGGCATGGGCGGCGGCTGAAGAACTGATTCAATATGTTGATGATGCCACCATTCAAGCGGCTCAAAAGAAATTCAAACAAATGGATTCGGTGGGTCAGCGTCGCATGGCTGAACTGCATAATGGCGATCGTAGCAAACTTGAAGTCTCTCCGAACCTTTGGGCAGGTGTAGGTCTTGTTCGTGGTGGTGCAGGAACAGCATTGGTCGGTGATCCACAAACAGTTGCAGACCGCATTCAAGAATATGCTGATTTGGGTATCGATACCTTTATTTTCTCAGGCTATCCACATCTTGAAGAATCCATTCGTTTTGCTGAACTGGTGTTCCCACTGCTTCCATTAGAAACCCGTCAAAAATTGGCACAACCAAATTTGACCGGTCCTTTTGGTGAAATCGTGGCAAATAACTACGTGCCAGATGAGGCGAAAAAAGAAGTGAAAACTAAGGAGCCGGCTTAATGAGTAAAAGCATTTCTGCTGAAACCTTGGCAAAAACCAAGGTTTCACGTGGAACACAATTTGGGCAGCATTTGCTGCCCTGGTTGTTCCCGATCGCCCTGATCGCGATTTGGCAAATTGCATCCCGCACCGGTATTTTAGAAAGCCGTATTCTGCCTGCACCGAGTGCAGTGGTAAGCGCATTCTGGCATCTGTCGATCACGGGTGAACTTTGGCAACACGTTAAAGTCAGTGCAGGACGTGCCTTACTCGGATTATTCGTGGGTGGTGGCTTGGGCCTATTACTGGGCTTGCTGAATGGCTCTTCTAAAATGGCATCGACCCTGCTCGATACCACTTTGCAAATGATCCGTAATATCCCGGCTTTAGCATTAATTCCTTTGGTGATTCTATGGTTCGGGATTGATGAATCAGCCAAACTTTTTTTAGTTGCTGTTGGTGTGTTCTTCCCAATTTATATCAACACCTATCATGGAATTCGTTCGGTTGATCCACAACTCATCGAGATGGGTAAAAGCTATGGTCTGACCCGCTGGCAGTTATACAAAGAAATTATTTTACCGGGTGCCATGCCGTCCATTCTTGTCGGTTTACGCTTTGCATTAGGTCTGGTTTGGGTATTGCTCATCGTTGCAGAAACCATTTCCGCACAATCAGGTATTGGCTACATGACCATGAATGCACGTGAATTCTTACAAACAGATGTGGTGTTGGTGGGGATTTTACTTTACGCCCTGCTTGGAAAATTGGCCGATGTATTGGCAGTAGGCTTAGAAAAATACTTACTACGTTGGCATGCTGGATATCAAAAATAAGGAATAAGTCATGACTGATTTAAGTATAGGGCGACATGTAGCTGAAGATCCGACCGCGCCAGAACAGCCTGCAACTACAGATATCAATCCAACAGCTGTGGTCGGTGCAGAAATTCTGATTGAGCAACTGCATAAATTTTATGCTGATGTAACGGTTCTAGAAGATTTAGACCTGCATATTCAACCAGGTGAATTTCTTGCGATTGTTGGACGTAGTGGATGTGGTAAAAGTACCCTGCTTCGTCTGATAGCGGATTTAGAACAACCCAGCTATGGTGAAATCAAGTTTAAATCGGCACGACATATTCGCGAAGGCATTAGCAGTGATGACATCCGGGTCATGTTCCAGGACCCACGACTTTTGCCGTGGCGTAGCATTGAACAAAATGTCCAATTGGGTTTAGCCAAAGAGCATCAAGGCAATGCCTCTGCCCTGTTAGAGAAAGTTGGACTGAAAGAGAAAACCGGATTGTGGCCTTCACAACTTTCAGGCGGTCAGCGTCAGCGTACCGCGCTCGCTCGCGCATTGTCGCATAAGCCGCGCATCTTACTGTTAGATGAACCACTCGGTGCACTGGATGCGTTAACCCGTTTAGACATGCAGAGCCTGATTGAAAAACTCTGGCATGAGCAAGGCTTTACCGCCATTTTGGTGACCCATGATGTCAGTGAAGCAGTACAACTGGCCGATCGAATTATTTTGCTCGATAAAGGGCATATCGCTAAACAATTTAAGGTGGACTTACCACGACCACGTAAAAAAGATTACGCTTTTACCGAATTAGAGCAACAAGTTCTCAATGCTGTATTGGCGACATGATTTTTTACATTTGAAATGAGCACATTCTGACAATCGGTTTGGGCTCATCTCATGATTTAGGTTGTATAAAGCTCATCTTATTCTTTAATTAATTTAATCATTCATTTATCAATCTAGTATTTAACTTAAGCGTTCAATAAAATACAAAAAATCAATCTTATTGAATTATTTAACGATCGTTATTGCGCTACTTTATGCACTCTTTTAAAGCATCTTTGTACATTGCTCGAAAACTTGGCAATTTAATAGTTGATCTAAAAAATAAATCGTCAATATTCATAAAATTAAAACTTTTGCCTGTGCACAAATCTGATGATTTGCCGTACAATTTAAGGTTCCACTTTTAATTGTTTTTTAATGGCCAATGGAACAAAAAAAGAGTACTCAAAAACGACATCAACTGCTAAATGCAGCACTGGATGTATTTTCCCTTTACGGTTTTAATGGGGCAAGCTTAGACGAGATTGCTCAGATTGCTGAAATGCACAAATCCAATATTTTCTATTATTATGAAAATAAGGAAGCCTTGTACGTTGAAGTACTCACCACGGTATTACAAAAGTGGCTTGCTCCACTGCAAATGCTAGAAACAGAGCTTGAGCCTGAAGAAGCGATCACCAATTATTTATTGCAAAAAATTGAGGTTTCGCGTACCCAGCCAAAAGCATCTCGACTGTTTGCTTTGGAAGTGATTCAAGGTGCGCCGCATATCTTGCCAATTTTAAAAGGTCCGCTTAAAAAACTGGTGAAGCGTAAAGCCAAAGTCATTACCATGTGGCAAGAGCAAGGTAAAATTGCCAAAGAAATTGATCCCGAGCTTTTAATTTTGAATATTTGGGCGATTACCCAAAACTATGCAGATTTTGCGACCCAAATGGAAATGGTGACAGGCAAGACCTTGCGTAACCGTAGTATGCAGCAGCGGATCATCCAGCATACTGTCCATCTGATGTTATACGGCGTGATTCCTCGCCCATGATTCTTAAATTATAATTCTTAAATTATCGTCTAAGATAATTTTGGCATACGACCATAGACAACTATGGTCGCCGAATTTCCAACTCCACTCTGATTATTTGACCGTTTGATATAATTTTAATAATTTTTGCGCACCCAATAATAAATTTTCTTCCCAATCCAAATGCGCTGTGTCATTGGCACCATCGGTAATATATTTCACTGAAATTAATCGTACGCCCAGCTTCTTGCATACTTTTGCAATTGCGTAGCCTTCCATATCCACCAAATGACAGGGTACTTTCGGCGTACCTGTTTCAAAGCTGTCCCCGGTTCCACAAATGCCTTTTTCCAAATGCTGAAAATAGGACTCTAAATGAATTTCCGCAGGATGGTCATCATCCATAGGTGTCACCCCCACTGCAAAACCCAGTGGCGATACATCCATATCACGTTGCACAAAAGTCGTCACTTCCACCAAGGCATGCGCATCAAATTGAGAACTTCCCGCTGAACCCAAGTTCAGTAAGGTTTTACAGCCGGTTTTCTGAATCACTTCAAAAGCTTTAAAAGCTGCATTGACTTTGCCAATACCACTGTAATGCACTTGAATCCCCGCTTGTTCAAACAAACCTTTCGATTCATTGGGAAGTGCCATGATTAAAGCCAAATCCGACATTGCGATACCTTATTTATTTACCAACTCAAAACTGCACACATTAGAAAAGAATTAGAGAAAGAGTGCAAATTTTAAAATCCACCTTTAATCAATCTGCATTTTGATCTTTCTACACAACTATTTTTCGGTAGATATCCGATAATTTTTTTGGATGAAAACACAACAACAAGACGAACGCTCAAGATTATGGCAATATATAGCCCTGATAATTTTTCACTTATTGATTCGCCCATGAAGCTGCTCCGCCTGAATGCTTTAGCGCCAAATTTTCAATTGCCAAAAACTGCCGCTACGATTGGTAATTTTGACGGTGTACATTTGGGTCATCAGGCAATGATTGCACAATTAAAACAACTCGCCGCAGCACAAAATTTAAAAACCCTGGTGATGATTTTTGAGCCACAACCTTTGGAATTTTTTAAAGGTTATGAAGCGCCGCCTAGAATTAGTTCATTACGTGAAAAAGTCGAATACTTAACCGAACTGGGTGTCGACTATATCGCGATTGCGAAATTTGATAATCATTTCCGTAGTTTAAGTGCTGAAAGCTTTGCAGATATTCTCAAACAAAAACTCAATGCAGAACATCTGGTTCTGGGCGACGATTTCCATTTCGGTAAAAACCGTCAAGGCAATAGTGAGTTTCTGCGAGCTTACGGTTTTCAGGTCACTAATTTACATACCATTGCATTGGATGGACACCGCGTCAGCTCGACCCGGATTCGTCATACCTTGCAAGCGGGTGATTTAGCTTTGGCTGCCAAATTATTGGGTCGTCCGTATAGCATCACCGGCCGGGTACAATATGGCGACCAGATTGGACGTACCATTAATTTCCCCACCATTAACATTCGTCTAAACCGTCATAAACCCTGTTTAAAGGGGATTTACGGCGTTGAAGTATTATGTGAAACCGAATCTTTAAAAGACAAAGTAAAAGCCGACAATCCTGAAAAACTGGGGATTGCAGGCTATGAACCGACTGCCCTATTTGGTGCAGGACATGTTGGTACACGACCAGCCATCAAACAGGAACATCCTGAATGGCGATTAGAAGTACATTTTCCTGATGTTTCTGCTAATCTGTATGGCCTGTTAATGCGGGTGACGTTCTTGAACTATTTACATGGTGAAAAGGACTACCCTTCGCTTGAAGCATTGAAAGCGGGAATTGATGACGATGTTGAGAAACTGCTTGAGTTTCGACAAAATACGCCCGATTTCCCCTTTTAAATCCCACATTTTTTATTGTAAAACGCGTCAGCCTAAGACTGATTAAATTGGAAGACAACTTGCATGAGCGATAAGCAAACTCCTGAAAATGCAGTGGATTATAAAGCCACGCTAAACCTCCCAGGTACTGAATTTGCGATGAAAGCAAATCTCGCAGTACGTGAAGCAAAATGGTTAGAAGAGTGGTATGCCGACAACATTTATCAGCAGATTCGTGCATCGCGTATTGGCAAGAAAAAATATGTGCTTCACGATGGCCCTCCATACGCAAATGGTCAAATCCATTTGGGTCATGCGGTAAATAAAGTACTCAAAGACATCATCATCAAAAGCCGCATTATGGATGGTTTTGATGCACCCTATGTTCCGGGTTGGGACTGTCACGGTTTGCCGATTGAACTCAAAGTTGAAGAAAAAGTCGGTAAAGTCGGCGTTAAAGTGGATGCTGCAACGTTCCGTAAACATTGCCGCGAATATGCCTACACTCAAGTCGAATTACAGAAGAAAGACTTTGTGCGTATGGGTGTGTTTGGTGATTGGGACAATCCTTACCTGACCATGAATTTTGCCCAAGAAGCCAATATCGTGCGTTCATTGGGTGAAATCCAAAAACAAGGTCATATCCAACCGGGCCTTAAACCAGTCAACTGGTGTCTGGACTGTGGTTCTGCATTGGCAGAAGCTGAAGTTGAATACGAAGATAAAAAATCAGATGCAATCGACGTGGGTTTCAGCGTTGTTGATTTAGCAGATTTATCAGCGCGTTTAGGCCTAACTGTTGCCGATTCAACAGATATCGTGATCTGGACCACAACACCTTGGACTATTCCTGCGAATCAGGCGGTTGCCCTGCATGCCGACATTGAATACCAACTGGTTAAAGCACGTGGCGATGAAAAAGCAGCGCAAAACTTTATCTTGGCTAAAGATTTGGTTGAATCTGCTACTGAACGTTACGGCTTTACCACCGTTGAAGTAATTGCTGATTTTACCGGTAGCAAACTTGAGAACCTACAATTACAACATCCTTTAATTACTGAACGTCAGGTTCCTGTAATTTTAGGCGAACACGTGATTGCAACCAGTGGTACAGGTGCGGTACATACTGCACCGGGCCATGGTGTAGACGATTATAAAGTTGGCTTACTATATAACTTAAAAGTCGATAATCCTGTCGGCGGTAACGGTGTGTATTTACCGACTGCACCTGTTTTTGCAGGCGAGCACATCTATAAAGCCAATCCAAAAATTATTGCTGCATTAAGTGAAGCCAACAAGCTTTGGGCACATGTGGTGATCAAGCATAGCTATCCACATTGCTGGCGTCATAAAACCCCGATTATCTTCCGTGCGACCCCACAGTGGTTCATCAGCATGGATGAAAAAGGTTTACGCCAAGGTGCTTTAAACGCAATTGAAAACGACATCAGTTTTGTCCCAGATTGGGGTAAAAACCGTATCGAATCGATGATTGAAGGTCGTCCGGACTGGTGTATCTCGCGTCAACGTACTTGGGGCGTGCCAATCCCGTTCTTCGTGCATAAAGATACCAACGAATTACATCCGCGTACCCCTGAACTGATCGAAATCGTTGCAAAACTGATTGAACAAGAAGGCATTGATGGCTGGTATAACCGTGAAGCGAAAGACTTTATCGGTGCCGATGCTGAACACTACAATGCAGTACGTGACACATTAGACGTATGGTTTGACTCGGGTACAACGCATTATGCGGTACTTCGTCAACGTGAAGAATTGACTGATCCTGCTGATTTGTACCTTGAAGGTTCAGATCAACACCGTGGCTGGTTCCAGTCTTCATTGCTCACTTCTATCGCGATTAACAACCGCGCACCTTACAAAGGCTTGTTGACTCACGGTTTCGTGGTCGATGAAAAAGGCCGTAAGATGTCGAAATCCATCGGTAACGTGATCACACCGCAAGACATCATTAAAGATATGGGTGCAGACGGTTTACGTTTCTGGATTGCATCTTCAGACTACCGTTATGAAATGACCGCCGGTAAAGAAATCTTTAGCCGTGCATCAGATGGTTATCGTCGTATTCGTAACACCTTGCGTTTCTTGTTGGCGAACCTGAATGGTTTCCAACCGGCTACTGATGCATTGCCAGTCGATCAGTTGATCGCGCTGGATCAATACATCCTGCAACGTGCTGCTGACGTACAAAAAACCATTCAGCAAGCCTATGAAGATATGAACTTCCATATCGTGGCAAGCTCGTTGACCAACTTCTGTATTAATGACTTGGGTGGTTTCTACCTCGACATCATCAAAGACCGTCAGTACACCACCAAAGCGGATTCTCAAGCGCGTCATTCTGCACAAACTGCACTGTATCATTTGGTACAAGCTTTTGTCCGCTGGATGGCACCGATCTTGACCTTTACCGCTCAAGAAGCTTGGCCTTTAATTCCGGGTCAAACTGAGAAATACGTGTTCACCACTGAATGGTATGACATTCCTGTTGCATCGAAAGCCAACCTGGTTTCAGAAGCTGATTGGCAAACCATGATTGCGGTTAAATCTGCGGTGAACAAGCAAATTGAAGCAGCACGTAATGCCAAACTGATTGGTTCGAACTTGTCTGCCAAAGTTGAACTTTGGGCAAATGCTGAATTGAAAGCGGTGCTTGATCAGTTAAGTGATGAACTTCGTTTCGTTCTGATCACATCGACTGTCATTGTAAATGCATTTGATGAAGCACAAGGTGAAGCAACAGATCTTGAAGGCTTACGCGTGAAAGTATCGGCTGCAGAGGGCGAAAAATGTGCCCGTTGCTGGCATGTTCTTCCGGATGTGAATACACATCACGAACATCCAGGTCTTTGTTCCCGTTGTATTATTAACCTTCCTACAGGTCAAGGCGAAGAGAGAAAATATGCCTAATCCGCAAACTAAAAAGGGCTTATTCCAATTCTACCCACACAATCTAGTGTGGGTGGGTTTATCCATTGTCGCGATTATTCTCGACCAATGGACCAAATGGATTGCAACGACACAGCTGAATTATGCAGATCCTGTGCCGGTACTGCCCTTTTTAAATTGGACATTGCTACATAACTATGGCGCAGCCTTTAGTTTCTTGTCTGATGCCGGTGGATGGCAACGTTATTTCTTTACTTCACTGGCAGGTTTAGTGTCTGTAATTTTTGTATTTTGGCTGATGCGTATGCCGAAAAAAATGGTGATTTTACCGATGGCGATTGCCCTGATTTTGGGTGGTGCGATCGGTAACTTAATTGACCGCGTTTCTTTAGGTTATGTGGTCGATTTCATTCACGTTTACTACAATAACAGCCACTTCCCTGCTTTTAATATTGCAGATAGTGCCATTACTGTAGGTACTATTTTGCTGCTGATCGATACATTTTTCCTAGAAAAGCAACGTATTCAACGTGCGGAAGCGCAACACAATGACTGAAATTATTAATCCAAACGAAGAAATTCGTATTAATGATGGCTCGAAAGTAGAGCTTCATTTTTCGGTGGCCATTGAAAATGGTGCGGAAATTGATAACACTCGTAGCCGTGAAGAACCGGTTAGTTTGGTGATGGGCGATGGCAGCTTATTACCGGGGTTTGAAAAAGCACTCTTTGGTTTACGTGCCGGTGACCGTCGTACCGTGAGTCTTCCTCCTGAAGATGCTTTCGGTCCTTGGAACCCTGAAAACGTACAAAAATTTGATACAGTTAAATTCGAACAGACACCGATTGTCGGTCATATGATTGAATTTGAAGATAAAGCCAAACAAAGCTTATTTGGTGTAGTGAAATCAGTGGGTGAAGACATCACCGAAATTGATTTCAACCACCCGCTTGCAGGCAAGGACATTACCTTTGAAGTGGAAATCTTTAAAGTGACCCCTGCCGGTCAGCAAGCTATTAAACTGATGTAAAAGATCATCTAACTGATGATTTTTTAAAAGCTCCTTCGGGAGCTTTTTTAGGTTATGAAGATACAAATCCCTAATATTCAGCCCCTAATATTCATATTAATTTAGACCCTAGCTAACTTTATAAAAAATACAGGTTCGATATGAAAATTCAAATTATTGTCGGTAGTATTCGTGAAGGTCGTATTGCGATTAAAGTCGCGCGCTGGGTACAACGAAGTATCGAAAGAGCCAATTTCAGTACAGTTCAGGCTGAACTGGTCGATTTAAAAGAATGGAACCTGCCTATTTTTTCAGGGGCACATCCACCGATTACCGGTATTTATGATCAACCGCAACAACAGGAATGGGCAGACAAAATTGCTTCGGGTGATGCCATTATTTTTATTAGCCCTGAATATAACCATGGCTACAGCCCTGCACTTAAAAATGCTTTGGATTACTTAGGCAAAGAATGGCAAGGCAAACCTGCTGCTTATATTGGCTATGGCGCAACCAACGGCTCACGCTCGATTGATCAAATCCGTCAAGTCGGAACGCAACTCGGTTTAGTCGATAGCAATGCGGTAATTGAAATTCGTGACATCTTCTCACGCAATAAAACTGAAGAATTCGAACCTAATGAATTTGATAACAAAAATCTAAAATCCGTTTTGGATAAACTGATTCAATACGTGAGTGCTTAATATTTTCGATATGAATGTACGTTTTAGCTTACAAGAGTTGCCGAATATATCCACTTTTCACATATTACTTTTCACACTATATTTAATTCATAGCGAGACAGGATGTCTTCATAGCTTAAAACTAAAATGATAAGTGATGACAACAGCAGGATGCTGATAGGTACGACAGGAGTTATACCTACAAAGTGAATATAAAGAAGCCTCGACAGGATGTCGGGGCTTCTTTTTTTCAAAATAATTTAATTCTTCTTATAGTCATTTAATATCATGATTTAAAGTGAACCCGCCACCTGTCGAAAAGCGCAATTAAACGACCAAAATTTACATCATGCTGAAATATCAAATTTATAATCAAATTCAGCAAAAACAATTATCCATAACACCTTTATGAACGATTAGAATCGAGTTAAAGATTATTCTAGGCATCATAAGCAAAACAATAAAAATACTTGAGAGAGAAATTATGCAATTAGAACATCATTTTCTGAATGATTATGCAAAAGTATTCATGGCTCATCCCGACAACAATGCATGTCATGATTTAGCACAATATATTGAGAACAATCTTGAAGAGCTGATGCAACAAATCCATCAGCATGGCATCTTGATTTTTCGAGGATTTAACATCCAGCAAACGGATGAATTTCATCAACTCATTGAACAAAAATTCAAGTTACAGCCTTGGAATTCCTTTAATCCTAATATGCCGGGTTGGGTTGCATCGTGGATGCGTAAATACAGTGAAAGTATTTTAGGCGCGGGCGATTATCGACGCTATATTGACCGTAATACCGTTCAATTAGGGCCAGTAGAGAACTCTGTACAAGGTCCGCATGTGGAAGGGGGTGTCCGTTCTGAACGCTCGCGCTATATCGCTTTATATTGTCAGGAACCATCAACTTATTTGGCTGAAACTGGGTTTAATAATCTGGAGAAAATTTGGGAAAATTTTCCTGAATCAGTGAAGCAAAAATACCAAGGCACCTGGAATCATTTTTCTTATGTCTCATCACGTAAAATTAATTTTATCGATCGAATTTTACTGAAAAAAAGTCCTTTTAGCGTGAGTATACTACCTGACAAGAAAGCCAAACTCACCTTGCAACGTGCTCCTCTGGTAATTAAGCATCCTGTTACCCAAAAGCTGGCGCTACAACCTTGGGCGTTTGCCAACAATACCAATCCATTTGCTTATCAGGCTGCACAAAATTGTTTTGAAAATCGTGGTGATATCCAAATCGATTCCACTGCGGATGGTATGCAGCTGACCTGGGAGATTTTTAATCAGCAGGGTCATAAAGTTGAATGGGCAGATCAAGAGAAACAAGCCTTTTTTGATGCGATGTATCAAGATGCCCTGTTATTACAATGGCAGAAAGGTGATGTTGCCATTGTCGATAATATTAAAATTGCCCATTGGCGCATGAATGGTGAACAAGGCAACCGTAAACTCATTCAGATTCAGGCCAATGTATTTAATGCTGATGATCATTATGCCGCGTAATTCAATCAGATGATTTACGCAAATACCTTTAAAAGCCCGACATTTCAATAAGGGCTTTTGGATGAAATTATTTCGCAGTCATTTTGAGTAATCGGGCGTTTTTACCATCTTCAATGACCCAAATTGCACCGTCTGGAGCTTCCAGCAAACCACGGATACGCTGTTTCATATTTAAGCGCTGAACTTCCTTCACTGGCTTCATTTCGGTATCAACAACTACAATAGCCTCTGAAGATAAGCCACTGATCAGGGCCTTATTTTTCCAGGCAGGAAATTGATTGCCTTTATAAAATATCAGGCTAGATGGAGAAATCACGGGAGTCCAGCTGATTTCCGGTGCTTTAAATTCAGGTCGGGTATTATGGTCAGGGATATCTTTCCCATCATAATGATCACCATTCGAAACAACGGGATAACCATAGTTTTCACCTTTTATGATGAGATTGAGCTCATCGCCACCTTTAGGTCCCATTTCAGCCACCCAAAGCTGACCTTTACGATCAAATGCAATACCTAGAGGGTTGCGATGACCCAAAGTCCAGACCTGTTTGGCAATCTCGCCTCGGTTCATAAATGGATTACCTGAAGCAGGTGTACCATCATCATTTAAACGTAAAATTTTGCCTAAATTCGATTGCATATCTTGCGCAGGATTAAACTTTTGACGTTCTCCTGAACTGATCCAGAGCTTGCCATCTGGGCCAAATAACAGCCGATGGCCATAATGTCCCTGACCTTGTACTTTAGGCACTTGTTGCCAAATCGTCCTTAAATTTTTAAGTTTCGGCTGTTGAGGATTGGATAAATCCAATTCGCCACGTGCAACCACCGCCCCATAGCCACCCTGTCCTGCTGCTGCATAGCTGATATAGACTTGACGGTTCTGTGCAAATTGCGGATGCAAGGCAATATCTCCCAAGCCACCTTGTCCACCATAAACCACTTTAGGCACACCTTTGATTTCGACTTTTTGCTTGGTTTGGGGATCAAATAATTGTAATTTGCCTTTTCGCTCAGTAATCAGTAAACGACCATCTTTTAAAGATGCGATGGCCCAAGGTTCATTAAACTGTGCAATCGTACTAAGTTGATAACTTTGTTGTATTTTTGAGGAGGATTGCTGTTTTTGCTGTTCCTGTGGAATGTCATTTTGTGCATGACAAGCCGTTAAGCCATAAAAAGTTAAACTTAAACATAAAATGGCAGCTGTGGGAATTTGGTTCATACTTTATTCTTCTTTAATGAACATCATGACCAATTTAGCATTACCAGACAAACCACTACATATAAAAAACCAAGTAATCGTAAAAAGATATGACATTTCACTTGATGAATTGATCAAGCCAAATCAGGTTTTCTATGGCTTACTGAATACAGGATTGATCGCGTTTAATTTTTGCTTGGTAGAGTTGCTGATCTGCTGTTTTCATCAAGCAATCTACACTTTTATAGATATGTACAGAGTCCATAATAGCCACGCCTACACTAATCGTAATAAAGTCTTTTCCTGCTTCACGGTTGATATGTTCGAGTTGAAGTTCACGTATAACCCGACACAATTTTTCTGCAAATTTTTGAGTCTGTTCCATATTCAAATCAGATAACAAAATAGCAAACTCTTCCCCACCATAGCGCGCTAAAAAACCGGATGCCGGCAAAATTGAACCTATCGTCTTGACCAAAGCTTTTAAAATATCGTCACCTTTAAGATGACCATAATGATCGTTATATTTTTTAAAATAATCGACATCAATCATATAAAATCCCAACGATGATCCGGCTTGAATCGCCTGCTCAAAGCGTTGTTGTATCTCTATATTTAATGCATAACGGTTATAAGCACCGGTTAAGGCATCGGTACGAACTTGATGTGCCAATTGCTCATTCAGTTGCATTATGGCCTGAGTACGCTCCTGGACTTTTTTATCGAGAGTTTTATTCCACTGCAATAGTTTCTTATTCAACAATTCAGTTTTATAGCTCTGCACAGCATAATCACGGCTGAGCTGCAAGGTGACCACCATAAAATATATACACGAAGTATAAAAAGCGATTTCAACCGAATCGATCAGCTTTAACCCTAATAAATAATCATGTATAAAGGTAAGACAGACTAAAACAATGGCAAATGCATTGGCCTTGGAATAGGGAATTTGATCCCGATAGATCCGATAAACCGCATATAAAAGATTGGCAAAAATCAGGAATGAAATGGCAAAACTTTGAAAAAAGAAGCTTTGAAAGACCAAAGGCTGTTGAGTCAGAGTCACTACTATATTGATACCGATCATTACACAGGTGATCTGTAATAAGAAACGGTGAATGAGCTGATGAGGCAATAGAAAAATATAGAGCAGAAAGAATAGGCAAACCAATTCAGTCAGTAAATATTCAAGTCGTGTTCCCCAAAGCCAAGAAATATTGGTAAATAAGGTATAAATAAACGGAACAGCAAAAAAACTACGCAGACTCAGACATAAAATAAACAGTCCCAAGAACAGCCAAATATGACTAGGCTGCCTCTGTGCAATACGATACAGCGCAAACAACACCATAAAGCAACCAATCATCAGCAATACACCACTCACAATAGTAAGGGGAATCACTTGGCGATAAAATTTGTACAGAATCGGTTTATTGAAACCAATAAAAATACTGTTTTCTAGACCACCCCGAATATGCTGAAAACTTGAGACTTGAATGGTAATTACTACATCGGTTTTATTTGGAAAAAATGACACCAATTTAGGTGCCATTTCTGTTTGATGATGTTCCTCTACACCAACTTGCCCAACTTTGGTGAGTAAACGATCATCTACAAATAATTGATAGGCCCCATACTGATATGGGATATACAAATAGATTTGTTGCCCTACTGCAGACTCAGGTAATTTAAAATGTTGCTGAAAGGTCGCTAAACCATCTTTCTGCCCTGAAATACTAAGAAATGATGCGGGTAATTGAACTGTTTTAATAATTTTGAATGGAGAAATCTGCGACACTTCAGAGCCAATGATCAGTTGATTAGGATAATAATTCCATACACCATCAAGTCGTGCATTATGGTGTCTATCAAAATTTAAAGGTGTTGAAGCATAGACTGCTGTACTCGGCAGAAATAGGCATACAGAGAAAATAGCACTGAGAATAAAGCGGAACATGCGGAAAAGATAAGGAGGGATTAAGTGGAAAAGTATAACATTTAACCTTAAATCAATAAGCTTATTTGACCGGCCTAAAATTTAGTCTTTGATTCAAAAGATAATTTAATCAAAATCTAAAGATTTACCTTAATTTTTCTCTTTATTCCGCGCATAAAAAAACACCCTGACCGATTAGATCAGGGTGTTTTCAGGAATAATGAGCTGGCGATGACTTACTCTCACATGGGTAACCCCACACTACCATCAGCGCAAAGAGGTTTCACTTCTGAGTTCGGGAAGGGATCAGGTGGTTCACTCTTGCTATTGTCGCCAGCACAACTGTTTATGATTACTCGCTATGGTCTTATTTACACTGGGTGTATGCCTAGCTTTGGTCAAAAGAGTTATTAACAGATATATTTGAGTCAAAGTTTAAGGAC